>JAZQWB010000014.1:0-29705 GCA_045632145.1 Eubacteriales bacterium
GTATATTGAGTTTCTGCCTGCATAAGTTATGGTCATCATCGAGTATAGTCCTCTAATAGCTTTTTCTTGATGTTGTATTTATCCATTGCCAAACCTGCAACTACGAAAAGGATGCTGCTTGCTACCGCTTGAATAATCGAGCCGGGGATTCCTGACAAGGAAGCTATGAAACTACCTGTAATCAAAGCTTCATAAAGATAATATCCTGCCGCAGAAATTAGTGCCGCAGGCAAAAGCATAACCAAGTTTCTTTTTGTTAAGATTTTATTTGACTTGCAAGTAAATAGAAGAGCTAATAACCCTTTGATTATCATTGAGCCGGGAGCCCATATTGCAAATCCTGTCAGTAGATCCGCAAGCATAGCACCTAAAGCGCCAACGATTATTGAGTACGGCATTGGCAGTACGCACGCCGCGAGGAATATAACCCCATCTCCGCAATGCACATAACCATTATATGTGGGAATGTGAAGGTACGCTGTTATGACGAAAACCAGGGCTGAAAGTATTCCCGAAATACACATTAATTTTGTATGATTCTTTTTCATAATTAGCAATTAAATTCTATGGCAATGTCATCCATAAAATCAATCTAACACACCTTTCAACAAATTCAAGTTTATCGATTAGTTAGATTATACCATAAAAACGGCAAAAAGTAAATAGCAGAGCAGGGAAATGTAAATGAAATGTTCGCTTTGCGAACTTGAAATGCTGTTTGATATCGTGAGTACGCTAACATAAAGTGTTGCACCAAATTTGCACCAAAATCACTGGGGCATTCAACGCCTATTCAGCTCGACAAATTGGAGTTTGTCAGTATAACTCCACTTCTTCTGACCCATCAAAAGTAGGTTCTGCTTTGTAATCTTTAACACACCACTCCTTTATATATTGTGCAGCTCTTTGCTCGGCATATTTTGCATTTAATACTTCCCCATTTTCATCAATTTCAAGATTGTTAATAAAAATAGCATATACTCTTTCAAGCAAACTTGGACATTCTCTAAATTCGTCAAAATAATCAATTTCTTCTAACAATGGATAACCAACTGTTCCGTTTGCAATCCAATACGAAAATTGCCTAACAGCTCCACTTACTGAATGACTTAATTTCATAGTAATCCTCCTAAAATTCAAGTTTATCGATTAGTTAGATTATACCATAAAAACGGCAAAAAGTAAATAGCAGAGTAGGGAAATGTAAATGAAATGTTCGCTTTGCAAACTTGAAATGCTGTTGCTACGCACAGCTTGAAATGATGCTTTCAGCATCGTGAAATGAAATAAATCCCTATGCTCGCAGGCATTTCATTCGCGTTAGCGAATTTCAAGACCGACAGGTCATTTCAAGAATCTGCGAAGCGGATTCATTTCATTGCTCCTCAGTTCGTCCAAGAGATAATAAAAAATGCCCAGCATAAGCTGAGCATTTTTTGTATTCGACCTTTGGTCGAAATTATCTCTTGCTGAACTGAGGAGCACGTCTTGCGCCCTTGAGTCCGTACTTCTTTCTTTCCTTCATACGAGGATCTCTGGTGAGGAAGCCAGCCTTCTTGAGAAGGGGCTTGTAGGTCTCGTCTGCGGAGAGGAGTGCACGAGCAACGCCGTGACGGATTGCACCTGCCTGACCGGAGAAGCCACCGCCGTTAACGTTTACAACAACGTCGAACTTGCCAACGGTATCGGTAACGCTGAAGGGCTGGTTAACGATAAGCTTCATGGTGTCAAGACCAAAGTAATCGCTGATATCTCTGCCGTTGATGGTAACTGCGCCGGTACCGGGGTAGAGGCGAACTCTTGCAACGGACTTCTTTCTTCTGCCTGTTCCGTAGAAATAAGGCTTAGCACTTGTATACATTCTCTATTACCTCCCTATTAGTCGATAGCAATAGGCTGCTGAGCCTGCTGCTTGTGTTCTGCGCCTGCATATACATGAAGACGAGTGAAGGACTTGTCGCCGATAGAGTTGTGGGGAAGCATTCCCTTAACTGCGAGCTCCATAGCCTTCTCGGGACGGGTTGCCATAAGGGTCTTGTACTGGATCTCCTTAAGACCGCCGATGTAACCGGAATGATGACGATAGTACTTCTGCTCAAGCTTCTTACCGGTGAGAATAGCCTTATCAGCGTTTACGATGATAACGAACTCGCCGCAGTCAGCGTGAGGAGTGAATTCGGGTCTGTGCTTGCCGCGAAGAATGTTCGCAGCCTTAACAGCAGTACGGCCGAGGGGCTTGCCTGCTGCATCGATAACGTACCACTTACGCTCGATGTTCTGTGCATTTGCCATAAATGTGGACATTTTTGTTTCCTCCAATAATTTGATACTTTTTTACAAGCTGGTTTATTATAGCACAAGCATCTTAAAATGTCAATGCTTTTTTGAAAGTTTTTTGGAGAAAATTAATTTAGAAATCGAGTGCTCTTTTTTTCTCCCAAATGCTCCGTTTATCTCCCTTTTCCTCGAATGGCGAAAATAAAAATTTTTTCGAGATTTTTGTTAAAATGCTACAAAAATCATCAATTTCGATTTTTTTGCCATTATGCTTGAAAAAGTTAAAGTATTATGATATAATTGTAGTGCATATAAACGGAGGATTTTAAAATGAAAAAAACCATATCTTTAATTTTGGCTGCGACAATGCTTCTTGCTATGTCCCTTTGCCTTTTCTCTTGCGATGACGAGACTGAAACCAGCCCCAAGATCTATACCGTAACCGTTGTTGATGATAACGGTAATCCTGTGAAGGACGTAGTTATCACCTTTACCCCCGAGAGCGGTGAGTTGAGTATGAAGGTTACTAAGGATGAGGGTAAGGTTACCTATGAGCCTGCTGAAAAGTTTACTGCTTCTATCACCAGCGTTCCTAAGGGATATAAGAATGATGCTGTTGGCAAGACCCTTAACTTTGACGAGCAGGGCAACGTTACCGTTGTTATTAATAAGGAGGTTACCCAGGTAACCAAGGAGGACTACGTTATCCTCGTTGTTGACCAGGACGGCAATCCTATCGAGGGCGTTTATGTTCAGATGTGTGCTGACGTTTGTCTTGCTCCCGTTCTTACCGGTGCAGACGGCAAGGCTAGCTACAACGTTGCTTCCGATAGCTACAAGGCACAGCTTACCTACCTTCCCGACGGTTATACTGTAGATGACGTTGCTGCAAAGTATGAGTTTGTTGACGGTGTTGCAACTATCGTACTTACAGAAGCAAACTAATTTTTAAAAGCAAAAAGCGACCGATTATTCGGTCGCTTTTTTTTCGCTCTTTTTACGGGGCTGTCTTTCCACAAGCTTAAAGCCGTCAATCTCACCCTTGCACATTGCGTTAAAGATGCGATGACGAAGCCCCTTGTTGTTTCTCTCTATCTCGGAGAGGAGCTTCTTCATATTTTCTCTTTCTGTTGCGTGATCCTCAGGACATAGGCTGGTAACTACGGGCAGCCTTCTGCGATTAGTAAAATACTGCACGTCCTTCTCGGTCGCGTAGAGCAGGGGACGTATAAGTCCCAGCCTTCTGTTGGACAAATATGACTTGGGAGAGAAGCATCCGAGACGTCCCTCGAAGAACATATTCATCATAAAGGTCTCAACCGCATCATCAAAGTGATGACCGAGAGCCACCTTGTTGCAGCCCTGTGCCTGAGCAGCCGAGTGCAGAGAGCCGCGTCTCAGCTTTGCACAGAGAGAGCAGGGGTTGGGCTCTTTTCTGATATCAAATACTATCTTGGCAATATCGGTGTATTCTATCACGTATTTGACGTTTATTCTACGGCAGAACTCCTCTATCTCGGAGTAGTCCATACCCTCAAAGCCCATATCTACGGTGATAGCCACTATCTCGTATTTCTTGGGATAGAAGCGACGCATCTCCGCCAGAGTCTCAAGCAGGCAGAGAGAATCCTTGCCACCCGAAACGCCGACAGCGATTCTGTCACCATCCTCGATCATATCATAATCATCCACAGCACGTCTGACGTAGCTGAGCATTCTTCGCATTTCACTCATAACAAAAAATTAACCTTTGCATAAACTAAAAAATGAACAAAAACATAGGGAGAACATCTATGCCAATAAAAATATATATTGACCAAGGACATAATCCGCGAGGCTTTAATACAGGTGCCGAGGGCAACGGATACTACGAGCAGGACCTTACCTACGAGATAGGCAGACGTCTATACAATATGCTTTCGAGCAACCCGGAGTTTACTCCCCGTCTGTCCCGTCCAACACCCGATACGGTGCTTGGCACAACCAATTCCACAAGCCTCTCCACAAGAGTAAATCAGGCAAATTCCTGGCCTGCCGATATATTTATTTCCTTGCATAACAACGCTGCCGAAAACCCGAGAGCAACAGGCAACGAGGCTCTTGTGTATGGCCCGGGGCAGAGGGTGGCAAACGATCTTGCAGCCGACATTTTAGAGCAGTTGACCCTTACCACAGGCCTACGCAACCGCGGAATAATATACCGCCCCGGACTATATGTACTGAAGGAAACCGAAATGCCCGCCGTGCTTGTGGAAATGGGCTTTATAACCAATCCCACCGATGCCGATCTTCTGGCAAACTCGCCCTATCTCTTTGCCACGGGAATATATCGCGGTATCCTAAAATATTACGGATTACTTTAACTTGATCTCGTCGAGATCCAGATACTCCTCTGCCATAGTGGGAGAGGTGGCGCTGAAATCATAGGTGGCACCGCAGCTCTCGCACCATACCTGCATACCGCCGTCGGTAAAGCGGAGGTCATAGGGGCCCTTGCCACAGGGACAGTTAAGCTTGCCCTCTGCCTCAAGGTCTTTTACTACAAATCTAAGAGTGTCATAAACCGCAGGGTCGGGGAGAATCTCAGCCTCGGGCATATCCTCGGGCTGAATGTCGGAGAGCTCCTCGGCCTCCAGATTTTTCATCAGCATATTAAGCTCGGCCTCTGTGCGCTCAAGCTCCTGCTTAACCGTCTCCTCATCACCGATAATGGCAATGTCCATATTGGAGTAGGGGCAGTTAAGGAGAAATCTGTCGTTCTCAAAGAAGAGTGCCTCGCTGACAACGTAGGAGTGATTCTGACGGCAGAAGAGGCAGGGCACAGAGAGTCTTACCTTGCCGTCACTCATGGTGATATCAAGTGACTGCTCGTCACCGCAGGAGCACTTAAGTCTTAACATATTTGCGTGAAGCGCAAACTTGCCTACAAGTCCGATAACCGCACTTCCGCATCCGGGACATCTGTATGCAATATTACGCTGCTTGGGTATAAAAGCCATATCTTTTCTTCCTTTATTAGTTATCTTTAAGTTGGGTGCGCAATGCCTCCCAGTCTTTCTTGGACATAATAACCTGGCGGGGTCTTACACCGTTCGGGGAAGTGATGATTTTCAGTTCCTCCATCAAATCGATGTACTTTGCCGCTCTGCCATATCCGATAGAGAGCTTTCTCTGGATAAGAGAGGTGGATATTTTGCCGTATTCAATAGCAATATCAACAGCGTCGAAGAAGCGGGAGTCATACAAGGACTCCTCATCCTCGCGCTCTCTTACCCTAGGCCTGTCGGCAAGCTTCTTTGCCTCGCGTTCAATATACGCGAGAATATTGGGGTCATAAACCGCCTCTCCGCCCATTTCCTTAATATAATCGGTAAGTGCCTCAATGCTACTGTCACTCTCGTAGGCACACTGTACTCTTCTGGGATTGGGGGAGCTTACAGTAAGGAAGAGGGCATCGCCTCTGCCAAGCAGTCTTTCTGCACCGCCCATATCGAGCATAACCTTGGAGTCCACCTGAGAGCAAACCTTGCAGGATATTCTCGAGGGAATATTTGCCCTAATTACACCTGTAATAACGTTAACAGAGGGACGCTGTGTGCCGATGATAAGGTGAATACCTGCCGCTCTTGCCTTCTGTGCGATACGCATTACAAGAGACTCTACAGGGTCCTTAACCTGAAGCATAAGGTCGGCAAATTCGTCAATCACGATGAAAATGCGGGGCAGAGCATCACCCTCCGCCACATTGCTGTTGTACCCTTCAAGGCTGCGTACAGATGCATTCATAAAGAGTGCGTATCTGCGGTCCATTTCTTCTATAGCCCATTTAAGAGCCGCAACGGATTCCTTGGCATCATAAATTATGGGCATAAGGAGATGAGGTATGTTTTTAAAGTATGAGAACTCCACTCGCTTCGGATCAATGAGAATAAGCTTAACCTGATCGGGTCTTGCCTTGTAAAGCAGGCTTACAAGCAGAGAGTTAATAAGCACCGACTTGCCCATACCCGTCGATCCGCCGATAAGCAGATGAGGCATAGACTCAAGGTTGTAAAGGACAGGCTTGCCCACAACGTCCTTGCCGATGCATGCGGTGGTAAGAGAGCCTGAGTTCTTGAACTCCTCGCTATCAATAAGCCCTCTGAGACTTACGTAGGAGGAATTTTTGTTGGGGATCTCGAAGCCGATAGCATTCTTGCCGGGAATGGGTGCATATGCACGAACGCTTTCCACACCAAGCATAAGGGCAACGTCATCTGCGAGCTTAAGTATCTTGGCTACAGAGCCGCCCTTCTTTGGGATAAGCTCGAATCTTGTAAGTCTGGGTCCGCGCTCCGCACCTACGATCTCGGCATTAACACCAAACTGGGCCAAAATGCTGATGATTTTCTCGGAGGTGTCCTTGATTTCATCATCGTAAGAGCCGCTGTCTGCGTCTTTGTTGGGAGTAAGCAGGTCGATGGGGGGAAGAGCATATCCCGAGTAATCGGGAGAGGTAAAGTCTATTTTTTCGACAGCTTCTTCCGGCTCGGCATCGGCCTCTATCTGTGCAAGAAATTCATCGAGGGTTAAAGCCTTCGTGGGCTTTTCTTCCTTTTCTGCTTTAAGGGCAATTTTTTCGCTTCTGTATATGGTGGATGAAACCTGGTCTGCCACCTGCTGACCCTTGGCTATTCTGATAAGCTCCTCGGCAAAGTCGAGAGCGCTGCCCATAGCCTTGGCGGTGGTTATATTAACGTCGGTAATACATCCACAGTCGGTAACGCTTGCGCCCTTAAGCTCCTTTTCAAAGCCGGGGTAGCAGGTAGCCTTCTTGCCAATAAGCAAGCCGCGTCTGCCAAAGATAAGAGGAGCTGCGCAGATTGCCGCAAGATGACCGCCGTTTTTTATAACGGCAGCAATCACTTTATCTGTATAATCCGATTTGTCAAGGTTTGTTGCACCGGGCATTCCACCGGGGAAAATAGCCATGGTAACCCTTGAAAGATCAATCTCGTCGGGACTGGCGTCGCATACTACAGCAATACCGTGAGCACCTGTAGGTGCTTTTCCACTTATACCAACCGTCTTGACGTCAAGTCCTGCACGGCGGAGCATATCAACGGGTGTGAGGGCTTCTATTTCTTCAAAGCCGTCTGCCAAAAGAACGATAATCATATTTTTCCTCCTCTATTTTTGAAATTCGTGCCATATTTCTACGGCACGAATTTTACTATTTTGTTTTGTTTCGTCGAAGCATCTTCCCTTTAGGGAAGGGTGCCGTAATTATACGGCTTTTGTTTTAGTCAAGAGATGCTCTGGCGAGCTTCTCTCTCCACTCGTCGGGTGTAAGAAGAACTTCTCTGGGTCGCTGTCCGTTGGACTCGCCAACAACGCCCATATCCTCCATTATATCGATGAACTTTGCCGCCTTGCCGTAGCCGATAGACAGCTTTCTCTGAATAAGAGAGGTAGAAATCTTTCTGGTGTTAACGGCCAGCTCAACTGCATCAAGGAACTGACGGTCGTTGAGATAACCCTCACCGCTGCCGTCGCTGACCTCATCGTCCTCGCGGTCGTTTCTCTCGCCCTTCTTAGAGCACTTCTGTGCAGCGCGGTCGATGTCTGCCATAACCTGTGCGTCATAGTTTTCACCGTTGCCATACTGCTTGAGGAAGTTCATAATAGACTCAACCTCGCCATCGGATACGAATGCACACTGTACGCGGTGAGGCTTGGGAGAATCCTTACGGATAAAGAGGGAGTCACCCTTGTCCAGCAGCTTCTCCGCACCACCCATATCAAGAATGGTCTTGGAGTCAACGTTGGACATTACCTTACAGGAGAGACGGGTAGGGATGTTAGCCTTAATTACACCTGTAATAACGTTAACAGAGGGACGCTGAGTACCGATAACAAGGTGGATGCCTGCCGCTCTTGCCTTCTGCGCGATACGCATTACAAGAGACTCTACAGGGTCCTTAACCTGAAGCATAAGGTCGGCAAACTCGTCGATAACGATAATAATCTTGGACATAGGAGAGCCGAGAGAGGGGTCTGCTGTAACCTTTTCGTTATAAGCATCCACCTGTCTTACGCAGAGAGCCTTAAGAGATTCAAATCTGCGCTCCATCTCCTCAACCGCCCACATAAGTGCGCCTGCCGCCTTCTTGGGGTCAGAAACAACGGGTACAAGCAGATGAGGAATACCGTCATACATGGTAAATTCAACCTGCTTGGGGTCGATCATAATGAACTTAACCTCGTCGGGTCTTGCCTTGTAAAGAAGGCTGATAAGAATAGAGTTGATACATACAGACTTACCCATACCGGTAGCACCCGCAATAAGAAGGTGGGGCATATCAGCAAGGTCACCGTATACGGGATGACCTGCAATATCGCGGCCGATACAAGCAAGAGTCTTGGATTTTGAGAACTTGAATTCTGCACCCTCAAGAAGCTCACGAAGTCTTACGATAGAGGATTTCTTGTTAGGAATCTCAATACCTACCGCAGACTTACCGGGGATAGGAGCCTCCATACGGATATCACCTGCCGCAAGGTTAAGTGCGATATCGTCCTGAAGGTTAAGAATCTGGCTTACCTTTACGCCCTTTGCAGGAACAACCTCAAATCGGGTAATTCTGGGACCTCTGTCATAGCCCTTGATGGATGCTGTAACGTTGAAGTCGGCAAGGGTCTCGATAAGCTTGTCGGCATTTTCCTGGTTTTCTGCCTGATTATTGTCGTTGAAGAGAGACTCCTCCTTCTTGAGAAGCTCAATGTCGGGGAATACGTAGTCGGAGTAGTCGGGCTTCTTAACCTCTTCCTTCTTCTCCTTTACGGGCACGAGCGCGTTTGTGGGAGGAGCAACCTCGGTGGGCTCGTCAAAAGGGACGTCGTCATATTCATCCTCTAAATCCTCCTCTACCTCGGGCTCATTTGCCACAGGCTCGCTTTCGATAGGCTCGATTTCGGTGGGTGCGGTCTCTACGGTAGTGGGCTGCTTGGGAGCAGAGCTATTCTGTCCCTCAACAGCTCCAAGGCAGGGGAACATATAGCGCAATGCGGACACCTCGGGATTCCATTCCTCGGGAGGAATTTCCTCGCTGTCTACAGTCTCCTCCTCAGGAGTCTCGGTTTCCTCGGTCTCTTCCTCGAATTCCTCGACCTCGTCTACAGAAACGGAATCGTCAAGCTCTTCCTCCTCGGGCTTGTCCTCGTCGGGCTCATAGCTCTCGGCCACAGGCTCAAACTCAACGGTCTCGGTCTCCACTGGGGTGATTACCTCGGGGGTAGGGGGGAGCATGGTGCGTTCAACCTTAAGAGTGCTGTCCTCCTTTTCCTCCTCGGTGGAGATCACAGGGGTGCTTACCTCCTCAAAGGGCTTGAACTCGCTCTCAGCCTCGGTCTCGGACTCACCGAAGAATTCTTCGCTTACAGGAGTGAACTCAACCTCGTTTGCAGGCTGGGGCTCAACGGTAGGTACAGAAGCAGGTGCAGGCTCAACCGCAGGGGCAGAGTAAACGGGTGCAGGCTCAAAGGTGGGAGCGGAATAGTTGAACTGAGGCTCTGCCTTAGGTGCGGCATAGCTATCAGCGTTAGTCTGGGGTGCGGTAGGCTGATCGCCGCCGTTAATCTGGCGGAAAAGCTCCTCGTCCTCGGGGGAGGAAACAACCTTGGTGTAGGTCTTGAGATCATTTGCACTTCTTGCATAGCCGGGGGTCTGTCTTGCGATCTTCTCTGCAATAAGGATAGCCACGTCCTCAGACGCCTCCTCGCTTACAGCAGGTGCAGGCTTAACAGGCTCGGGCTTAGGCTCGGGTCTTGCTTCCTTTGTAACGGTAAATTCAACAGTCTTGATAGGCTGATGATATGTTGTTTTAGTGGTAGAATAGGATGTGTAGGTATTTACGTTTGTAGGGATAGTCTGCTTCTCCTCAGGAGCTACAGGAGTCTCGGTGGGGATATCCACGCTCTTGGCAGGCTCTTCTGCAACAATTGTGGGAGTCTCTGTAGGAGCAGGAGCAGGTGCAGGGGTAGGTGCGGGAGCAGGCTTGGGCTCCTCCACAGTTCTGTCAAATGCCGCACCGAATGCCGCCGCAGATCTTGCGGATGCAGGGGCCTTTTTAACGGCAGGATCAATTACAGAGTCAAAGAGAGATACGGTATTTACCTTTGTGGTCTCCTCGGGCTTAACCGCGGGCTTGCCTGTAAGCCTCTCCTCGCGCTTCTGCTTTTCGTAAAGCCACTCTCTCTTGCGTCTCTCAAGCTCCATAAGGCGCTTTTCTCTCTCGCTGGGAATGTGGTTTGCCTTCATCTCGTAAAGAGCAAATTCGTCAAGCTCCTCCTCGATGCCTGATTTTACGGTAGAAACCTTGCTTGCATACTTGGCCGCGGTCTTTTCACCGGTAGCAAAGTCGAAGGGATCAAAATCTCTGGTAAATACGCTATCTGCACTCTCGTCAATTCCGAGGAATGCCTTGTCATAGCTGCCACTCTTGGTTGCAGGGCTACTCTGTGCGGTGCTGTCCATACCATAGTCTGTGTTGACAGGCTTGTCCGCACTTCTGCGCTTGTGCTCGGGTGTTTCGTTGGTAACCAGGGGCTCGGCAGGGTAGTTGCGCTTGGAGGGGTGGATAAGAGAGGACGCACCGCTGGGAGAGCTCTCCTCGTCGATGCCAAGCTTCTTTACCTTTACGTTACCGCTGGAGGTAAAGAAATCGTCGCTCATAAGCTCCTCGCTTGCCGCCTCGTACTTCTGACGCTTTTCTGCCTCCTCAAGAGCTTTCTTCTTTTCGATGGCTGCCTGACGCTTTGCCTTGATGCCGTCAACGGTCTTCTTGGTGCTTTCCTTGATTCGGATAGCCGCCTGACCGAGAGAGCCTGCCTTCTCTGCGTAGAAGAAGGTTGCATATATTGCGATGATTGCAACGAAGAGCACAATAACGCCAACCTGACCGAAGAGCACGGTCATAAGATAGCCGACGGTGTTTCCTACAAGTCCGCCGTGAGACATATTGGTGTATGCCTCGATAGGGGAGAAGGTAGGCTCGGTGTTAAGGCTGTATACCGCGTAGTCTATGCCTGATGCAAGCACCAAAATTACCAAGGAGAAGATAAATCTGCGAAGCACACTCTTGTGACCGAGGTCCTCGGGGTAGCAAAGACCGTGCACTAAAAGTGTCAGGGGAATAGCAAATGCTCCGTAGGAGAATAATCCCTTCAGCACCGCGCGCACTCCGCCTCCAACAGCCCCTCCGCCAAAGAGGAGAAGCGCCGAAATAAGCACCGCCAGTGATATCAGAATAACGGGTACGACCTTATGTAAGCCCTCAAGGGATGAAAACTTGTTTTTCTCTCTGTTTTTCTCGCTCATTTAAGTAAAAAAACCTCCGCGTCATTGATAAATATTTATACAGATATATAATACCAAATTTTTTAGGAAATTTCAAGGGTAAAACCTAAAAAAATCAAAAATAAAAATAAATATTTTATACTATCTTGACAAAGTAAAATATTTTTGTTAAAATGATAGTTGACAAATTTTGCGCTTTTTGCAGTAAAGGTGGCAAAGAGCGGATTTTAGGTAGTATTAATTATGGTTTTCGCCTATGGCGAGAAAGGACAATATATGCTTTTATACAATTCTGCAACAAGAAAAAGAGAGGAATTTATTCCGAGAGAAGAGGGAAAGGTTACTATGTACACCTGCGGTCCTACCGTTTACCACTTTGCTCATATCGGAAACCTCCGCACCTATACAATGGAGGACGTGCTTGAGAAGTACCTCCGTTACATCGGTAACGACGTTACCAGAGTTATGAACATTACCGACGTCGGTCATCTTTCCAGCGACGGTGACACAGGCGAGGACAAAATGCTTAAGGGCGCAAAGAGAGAGCACAAGACCGTGCTTGAGATCGCAAAGTACTATACCGACGCCTTCTTTGCCGACTGTGACAAGCTTCACATCAAGCGTCCCGAGTACATCGAGCCTGCTACAAACTGCATTCCCGAGTTCATCGCTATGATCGAAACCCTCCTTAATAAGGGTTACGCATACGAGGCGGGCGGAAACGTTTACTTTGATACCTCCAAGCTTGAGAAGTACTATATCTTCAACGACTTTAAGGAGGAGGACCTTGAGGTAGGCGTACGTGACAGCGTTGAGGCCGACGAGAATAAGAGAAATAAGGCAGACTTCGTGCTTTGGTTCACCAAGTCCAAGTTTGATGACCAGGAGCTTAAGTGGAATTCTCCCTGGGGTATCGGTTATCCCGGCTGGCACATCGAGTGCTCCTGCATCGCATCCAAGTTCGTTGGTGAGTATCTTGACATTCACTGCGGCGGTATTGACAACGCATTCCCCCACCACACCAATGAGATCGCTCAGTCGGAGGCAACCTTCGGACACGAGTGGTGCAAGTATTGGTTCCATGTTCATCATCTTAATACCAATTCGGGTAAGATGTCCAAGTCCAAGGGTGAGTTCCTTACCGTATCTCTCCTTGAGAGCAAGGGCTACGACCCCCTCGTTTACCGTTTCTTCTGCATGCAGTCTCACTACAGAAAGAACCTTGTATTCTCCTGGGAGAATCTTGACAATGCAAAGATTGCCTATGACAAGCTTGTGGGCAGGGTAGCAGACCTTAAGAATGAGGGTGAAATTGACGAGAGTGCATTTGCAGAGGGCAAGAAGCGCTTTACTGATGCACTTGACAATGACCTTAACACCTCTCTCGCGGTAACCGCACTTTACGACGTGTTCAAGCTTAAGACCAATGACAAGACCAAGCTCGCTCTTATTGAGAGTTTTGAGACCGTGCTTGATCTGGGTCTTATTGCCGCTGCCGCAAGAGTAAATGAGCAGAAGGCAAAGGCTGCTGCTGAGGAGAATGCAGGTGTTGACCCCCAGCTTCTTGCATACATCAACGATCGTATAGAGGCAAGAAAGAACGCAAAGAAGGCAAAGAACTTTGCCGAGGCAGATGCTATCCGCGATGAGCTTCTTGCAAAGGGCATCACACTTCTCGATACCAGAGAGGGAACAAAGTTCAGCATTAACTGAGCTTAAATCAATCCGAAATACACGAAAGGAGAGTAGCCATGTACGAAAAGTCAACAGCCGACGTTGCCTTTATGGAGGGCGATTTCGAGACTGCCGCACAGATGTACCTTGAGGGCGCACGGGATGGCGATGCTTTAGCATCCTTTAACTATGGCTACTGTCTTTGGCGTGGCCTGGGTGCCCCCTATGATCCCAAGGAGGCAAAGAGCTTTTTTGCCTTTGCAAGAGACCTTGAGGGCGGAGAGGCTTGCTATAATATTGCAATGCTTTACCTTCACGGAGAGGGAGTTGCCAAGGACTACGTAAAGTCCTATGAATATATGAAAATTTCCGCAGGGCAGGGCTGTATCGAGGCCCAGCTTTATCTTGGTATGGCATACACCTCCGGCTGTATGTTTGAGCCTGATATCGTTGGCATCAATATGATACCCTGCCACACCCCAGAGTATCGAAACGATAGCTTCCTTCTTGACGGAGAGGTTATTGATTTCGAGCTTGACGAGGCACTTCGTTATTCTGCCATAAGACAGGATGCAAGACAGGCCTTTGAGTGGTTTCAGACTGCCGCACGTCACTCGACCTCATACGTAGAGGATCTTGTGGCCAAGGGTAAGTACCTTTATGCCCGTTGCTACGTTGACGGACTTGGCACCGACTTTGACAGAGATAAGTCGGTGAGACTTATGCTTGCCGCACAGAAGAGTGGATCGCAGGAGGCAACCGCATATATTATTGAAAACGGCATCACAGCAGAGATGCTTCAACACACACAGACTAAGAAATTGCGCGGTGGAAGATAAATGGTTAAAATTACAAGCGTAGAAAAGGGCAGCCGTGCCGAAAAATGCGGCATTAAGGCGGGGGATATTCTCCTCTCCATAAATGAAAATTCAATAAATGACGTGCTTGACTACCGTTTTTATCTTACCGAGCGTCAGGTGAATATCGGTCTCTCCCGCGATGGCGCGGAGTATTCCGTCAGCATAAAAAAGGGCGAGTATGATGACATCGGTCTTGACTTCGAGACTCCTCTTATGGACAAGAAGCATTCCTGCAAAAACAAGTGCATTTTCTGCTTCATTGACCAGAATCCCGAGGGGCTCCGCGAGTCGCTTTACTTTAAGGACGATGACTCCCGTCTTTCCTTTATTCATGGCAATTACGTCACACTTACAAATATGACTCAGCAGGACGTTGACCGTATCATCAAGATGCGTATGTCACCCATCAATATATCGGTGCATACCACAAATCCCGAGCTGAGAGTAAAAATGATGAAAAACAAGCACTCGGGTGAGGTGCTTAAGTATCTTAACGATTTTGCATCCGCAGGTCTTACCATGTGCGGACAGATTGTTCTTTGTCGCGGAGTTAATGACGGTGAGGAGCTTCTGCGCTCGCTTAATGATCTTGCGGCACTTTATCCTGCCATGTCCAGCGTTGCCGTTGTGCCTGCAGGACTCACTAAATTCAGAGAAAAGCTTTATCCCTTGACCGACTTTACTGCCGAGGAGGCAGGCAGAATTATTGATATGATAAATTCTGTCGGTGAGGCTCATAAGGATAAGCACGGCACACGTCTCTTCTATGCCGCAGACGAGTTTTATCTTAAGGCGGGCAGGGAGATTCCCGACGCCGATTATTACGAGGATTATTCCCAGATCGAAAACGGAGTAGGTATGCTCAGATCCTGTCAGGACGAGTTCAATATGGCTATCGAGGACGTGATAGATCTGCTTGAGGATAAGGACACCGAGAGGACTCTTTCTCTCGTTACAGGTGTTGCCGCTTATCCTATGATAGAAAGGCAGATAGACAGACTTAAGCGCATCTGCCCTAATTTAAGTGTTAACATTTACAAAATTGTAAACAATTTCTTCGGTGAGAGCATAACAGTATCAGGCCTTCTTACAGGTAAGGATATGTATGAGCAGCTGAAGGACAAGCCCCTCGGAGAGGAGCTTTTGATACCGCAGAACTGTCTTCGCCATGGCGAGGAGGTGTTCCTTTGCGGAATGACGGTGCAGGAGCTTTCGGAGAAGCTTGGTGTTCCCGTAAGGCCCTCGGGTAATGACGGCTATGAGCTTTGCGAGGCCGTTCTTGGAAGAAGTATTTAAGGAGGAAGAGAAATGTCAAAACCAATCGTAGCAATAGTGGGTCGCCCTAACGTAGGTAAGAGCACCCTTTTCAACAAACTTATAGGTGAACGCCGTTCAATAGTAGAGGATACTCCCGGTGTTACACGTGACCGTATTTATGCGGACGCAGAGTGGAATGACCACCACTTCCTTCTTGTAGATACAGGTGGTATCGAGCCTAAGAGCGATGATACCATTCTCAAGCAGATGAGAAATCAGGCGGAGATAGCTATCGCAACCGCTGACGTTATCATCTTTATGTGCGATATCCACGCAGGCCTTGTGGCAGATGACAGAGACATTGCCATTATGCTTAAAAAGTCGGGCAAGCCTATCGTTGTTGCTATCAACAAGGTGGACAGAGTAGGTGATCTGCCCTATGAGTTCTATGAATTCTATGAGCTTGGCTTCGACCGTGAGCCTATCGCTCTTTCCTCTCTCCACGGTACAGGCTCGGGTGACCTTCTCGATGCTGTTATCGAGGAGTGTAATTTTGATGACGAGGACCTGGATGACTCTGAGGTTATCAACGTTGCCGTAATCGGTAAGCCCAATGCAGGTAAGTCCTCCATCATCAACCGTATGTGCGGTGAGGAGCGAGTTATCGTTTCCAATATCGCAGGTACTACCAGAGATGCGGTTGACACCAAGATAGAGAATGAGTTTGGTGTTTACAACTTCATTGATACCGCAGGTATCAGACGTCACTCCAAGGTTGAGGACAGAATAGAGAAGTTCTCTGTGCTCAGAGCAAATATGGCTATCGAGAGAGCAGACGTTTGCCTTCTTATGATTGATGCTCAGGACGGTGTTACCGAGCAGGATGAGAAGATTGCCGGTCTTGCACACGAGGCAGGAAAGGCCTGCATCATCGTTATCAATAAGTGGGATGCTATCGAAAAGGAGAATAATACCGTAAAGGAATATACCAAGCGTATCCGTACCGCACTTGCATATATGCCTTATGCACCCATCGTGTTTGTTTCTGCCCTTACAGGTCAGAGAGTCAAGAATATATACGAGATGATAAACAGCGTTTATGCCGAGTCCCGTCGCAGAATTACCACAGGTGTGCTTAACGATCTGCTTAACGATGCGACCACCAGAGTTCAGCCTCCCTCGGATAAGGGTAAGAGACTTAAGGTTTACTATATGACACAGACCTCTATCGCACCTCCTACCTTCGTTATCTTCTGCAACAGCGAGGAGCTCTTCCACTTCTCATACCGCCGTTATATCGAAAACTGCTTGAGAGACACCTTCGGCTTTGAGGGTACACCCATCAAGATTGTTATCAGACAGCGCGGTGACGATTCTACTAAAGCGTAAAGGAAAAAGAAATGTTTATAGATAATATTAAAATTTATGTCAAGGCAGGTGACGGCGGTAACGGTGCCGTTTCATTCCACCGAGAGAAGTACGTTTCTGCGGGCGGTCCCGATGGCGGTGACGGCGGTAGAGGCGGTAATATCATTTTCAGAATTGACGAGGGTGCCAACACCCTTCTCGCCTTCCGCTACAAGCGTAAGTTCATTGCCGAGAACGGACAGAACGGTCTGCCCGGCAAGATGCATGGCAAGAGTGGACAGGACGTTATTATCACCGTTCCTCAGGGTACTCTTATAAAGGACCCCGAGACAGGCAAGATTATCTTCGATATGGGCTCTGACCGAGAGTTCGTTCTTTGTAAGGGCGGTCGCGGCGGTTGGGGTAACCGTCATTTTGCCACCCCCACAAGACAGATTCCCAGATTTGCAAAGAGCGGTACCAAGGGTGAGGAGAGAGAGGTCCTTCTTGAGCTCAAGATGCTTGCGGAGGTTGGTCTTATCGGCTTCCCCAACGTAGGTAAGTCCTCTATTCTTTCCCGTATTTCCTCTGCAAAGCCTAAGATTGCCAACTATCACTTTACCACCCTTTCTCCTAACCTTGGTGTTGTTAGTATGGGTGAGGGCAGGGGCTTCCTTGCGGCTGATATCCCCGGTCTTATCGAGGGTGCATCCGAGGGTCAGGGCCTTGGCCACGACTTCCTTCGTCACGTTGACCGTTGCAGAATGCTGCTTCACGTTGTTGATATCGCAGGCACCGACGGCAGAGACCCCGTTGACGATATTATTAAGATTAATTACGAGCTTTCTAAGTATTCCGAGGAGCTTTCCGAGCGTCCTCAGATCATTGTTGCCAACAAGATGGACTCGGTTCTTGAGGATGATGAGATAGTTCTCAACTTCAAGGAGTATGCCGAGAATATGGGCCTTGAGGTGGTTTACGTTTCTGCCGTAACAGGTGAGGGACTTGACGAGCTTGTAAAGGTTACTATCGACAAGCTTAAGGAGCTTCCCCCCGTCACCATTTACGAGGCAGAGTACTCTCCCGAGGACGAGGCTATCCAGAGCACCGCCGGTGTTAAGGAGACTATTGTTCGTCGCGAGGATGACAAGTTCATCGTTGAGGGTGAGTGGCTTTACAACTTTATGGGTCAGATCAACTTTGGCGATTACGAGTCGCTTAACTTCTTCCAGCGCGTGCTTATCAAGAACGGTGTTATCGACAAGCTCCGTGAGGCAGGCGTAGAGGAGGGAGACACCGTTTCCATCTACGACTTCGAGTTTGATTTCGTATATTAATTAAGGATATATTCCAAAGGCTTGGTTTATCGCCTTGCCGATTATTTCAGCGCCCACCGATACTATCTCGTTGATTTCTTTTGGACAGACCAGCATCGGCTCGCTGACAGACGCATCCTCTCCCGACAGCACTCTTGAGTCTATTACGGTAGGAATGCCTACCGAAATCACAGGGACTCCCACCGTTTCCGCACATACAGAAAGCCTGGGATTTCCTATTCCGCTGCCGGGTGAGATGCCGCTATTTGATATTTGTATCGTGCTACCAAGTCGCTCGGCCGACCTTGCAGAGAGCGAGTCTATTGCTATGACCGTATCAGGCTGTATCAGGTCGCAGATGCCCTTCAGGCTAACTACTGCGTCTAATCCCGACGTAGCCATTACACCGGGGACAGCTACCGATATCTCGGCACACCCCAGCCGTCCGAAAAGACGTCTGTCCATTTCCTTTATATGAGAGGTTGGCTTTACCGTCTCGGCACATAGACAGCCGAGAGAATCGGGGGTGAGCCTTGGGTTGCCAAGCCCTGCTACAAGTATCCTTCCGGGGAATATGTCACTCTCCTCGAGGATAGCACCAAGCATGGCTCCCACTCGGTCAGTTAGCTCCATGATCTCCGTGCTATCAAGCAGGTCCAGTCTTTTTGTAGATAGTGTATCGTATATGCCCATAGGTCTGCCTATGGAGTCTGCTCCGATTTTACTGCTTATTTTTATCCTTTCAACCGTTCCCATACGCGTTTCGCTTTTGGAGTATTCCACTCCCGGTAGGCTGGTGTCAGCCCTGTGTCTTTCAAGGGCAAGATCGGTGTAAGGCATATCTCCTTTGTAGCTTGGCTCGGTAAAATATCCCCTCATTTATATATCCTCCTTGGCAGGTCATTTGTTGCTTGCTTAAGATTTTGCCCTGCAAAAATATGACTTATGCAGGAAATTCCAAAATAGAAAGGTTCACAAGATGAAAAGAAATAAAAAATTCGGTCTTAATACAACAACCGACCTGAAGGTATTTCTTCTTTTTCTTTTAGATAATATCCGTTATCCTATCGATAACGATACCATAATGTCCATTGTGGCAGAAAACACCGATGAGATTTCTCTCGACTATCAGCAGTGCCTCGGTGAGCTTGTTGACTCCGAGCATTTGCTCTTCGACGAGATTGACGGTGTCAGATACTATATGATATCCGACAAGGGCAGAGAGGTTGCCGTTGAGCTTTATGACAACCTTGACGCAGGCTTCAGAGAGCGTAGCCTCCGATCTGCAATAAGACACGTTTCGCTTTCCAAGAGCGGTGCGTCGATCAATGCATACATAGACAAGACCGAGGGCGGCAGATACAGAGTTACCCTTGAGGCATTTGACCGTTACGGCGAGCTTATGAAGACCTCGCTTGCGGTTAACTCTCTTGCTGAGGCAGAGCAGATTAAGCGTAACTTTGAGAGCAAGCCTGACGGAGTTTACCGCGGAGTGCTTTTCTCGGCTACAGGTAGAATAGAATATTTGTCTTAAGATTTTTTGTGCATTTTAAACAAAAGTCGAGTCCCGAATATGTGGAATATTGTACAAAATCTCAACAAATGCAAATAAATGTCTTGACAAAATGTTAAGAAATAGGTATAATGTTACTATTAACGGAAGAAAATGTTATGAAGCTTTATTCTGATACCGATATTTCGGATTTGCTTATTCTTTGCCGTCAGCATGACGACGAGGCATTTGATGAGCTGGTGCGTAGATACACCCCTATGATGCGTAAGGTCATAGGCGGCTTTTCCGGCCACTCTGCCGATTACAGCGAGCTGTTTTCGGAGGCCTGTGTTGCTCTTCACGTTGCGGCAGGTCGCTTTGATATGACTCAGAGCGAGGTTACCTTTGGTCTTTATGCACGCATCTGCGTGCGTAACCGTATCGTTGACCTGCTTCGTGCTATGGACAGCGATAGAAACATCACCGACTATGACGTTGAGATGATGACCGATGGGGATAACGTGGAGTCCAGGATTGCAGACAGGGAGGAGTTTGAGTTGATTCTCGGCTCTGCCAAGAGGCTGCTTTCGGATTACGAGTATAGCGTTTTGCTTCTTCATATTCAGGGGTACAAGACCGCCTCTATTGCCAAGGCTCTCGGCCGTACGGCAAAGTCGGTGGATAATGCCAAGTCCCGTCTTTTCCGCAGATTGCGTAGCGAGATTTGCAGTATTTCTGATACTTAATTTGTCATTATGCCCAAGGTAGCTTAAGGGAGAGCGTTGGTTTTTACAAAGGCGTCGGTTGGAATCCGTCTCAGGGCAAATATTTTATTTTACATCAAGGGAGAACACAAAAGATGTACCAGGACGAGACATTGAAGTGCAGAGACTGTGGTAACGAATTCGTTTTCACAGCAGGCGAGCAGGAGTTCTACGCAGAAAGAGGCTTTGAGAACAAGCCCTCCAGATGCAAGGAATGCCGCGCCGCAAAGAAAAATGCGCAGAAGGTTGCTAGAGAGATGTTCAGTGCAGTCTGCGTAGAATGCGGTAAGGAGTGCCAGGTGCCCTTCAAGCCCACTGAGGGTAAGCCCGTTTATTGCAGCGAGTGCTTTGCAGCTAGACGTGCAGCTCAGGACGCTGAATAAGATAAGCCTTAGGATATCTTAGTCAACAAAAAAGGGACTGCTTCATTTAAGGCAGAACCGAACGAAAAGGCAGGGGTACTGAATAGTGCCTCTGCCTTAAATAATGCTATTTTAGAGAAAATCAAGGTCAAAACCTTCGGTTTTCTCTATTTTTATTAGATTTTCGTTCTATCGCTGTTCGCTGAACTCTCGTCGTACCTATGTACGCCTTCGGTCGCGAACAACGATTTCTGCTCTGAATAAAGCTAGCCCCGAAAGGTGCTTCGCACTAAGAATTCAGCATTTTATTCTATATTTGACTTGAAAACCTCGATTTTGCTGAATTCTTAATGACTCAGCCCCTTTTTGCTTTTATTTTAGTTCGCGGCCGCCTCTGTCAGAGAGATCGTGTCCTCTTCGGATAGCTTTTTCTTTATCCGCCTATATACGATAAACAGTGAAATTCCCAGAGCGATAAGTCCAAGTGACCAGGAGAGGGGATATACTGTGTAGATGCCTATCAGCGAGTGGAATTTCTCCATAGGGAATACGTAGAATATCCATATTGCTCTCAGCACGCATATAGCACCGATGCTGATAATCATAGGAATGACCGAGTATCCAAGGCCACGCATCGCACCCGAGAGGGTGTCCATAATTCCGCAGAGGAAGTAGCAGGAGAGCATAAAGCTCATAAGCTCAAGGGCTGCTGCCATAACCGCCTCCTTGTTGGGATCGTTTGCGTCGATGTAAAGACTGGCAAGCGGCTCACCGAAGAGATTAATGATCTGTCCACCCACAAAGCCTATGATAAATACCTGAATAACTGTGTAGATGATGGATTTCTTGATTCTGTCGGGCTTTTTCGCACCGTAATTCTGTCCTGTAAAGGTGGTGGACGCGTGCAGATAGGAGTTCATCGCGGTGTAAACAAGACCCTCGATGTTTATTGCAATTGTCTTGCCCGAGATGTCGGTGGTGGGGAGCTGATTTATACCTGCGGTAAGAATAATGTTGGAGATAGAGAAGAGTGTACCCTGGAAGCCTGCAGGCAGACCAAGGGCGAGAATTCTTTTTAAAATAGTGGGGTCAATGCTGATTTTCGGCAGCTCAAGGGTATAGGGAACATCCTTTCTCTTGAAGAGTATGATAAGCACCACAGCGGCCGAAATATACTGAGAAACAATTGTTGCAAGAGCAACACCGTCAACGCTCATTTTGCAAACAATTACGAAGAAAAGATTGAGCAGAACGTTGATAAGACCTGTCGAGGAGAGTATGAACAGCGGTGTCTTTGAGTCACCCACCGAGCGTAGCACCGCAGCACCGAAGTTGTAGATTGCGGACGCGGGAATACCGAGACAGATAATACGCAGATAGAGTAGCGCACGGCTCATCAGTTCGTCCTTTGTAGCCATCAGAATCAGCGCGGGCTTCGATATGGCAAGTCCAAGAATACAGAAGAATACTCCGCCGATAAGAGAGAAGAGCATAGAGGTGTGTACGGCTCTCGACAGCCTTTCAAAATCCCTCGCACCGTAGCTCTGTGCAATCACAACAGCAGAGCCGCCTGCTATTCCCATCAGCAGATTAATAATAAGATTGGAGAGCGATGAGGTAGATCCAACCGCCGCAAGCGCCAGCTCGTCACCCGAGAATCTTCCGACCACAATGTTATCGGCCATATTGTAAAGTATCTGTAGCATTCCCGTAAGAATTATGGGAACAACAAAGGTAAAAATGGGTACAAAAAGCGGTCCCTCTGTCAAATCGCGCTTGGTTTTTGTGCCTGACATATTCGCATCTCCTTTCCTCAAATTTTGCAATATAAATATTCTATTCCAAAACAATTCATTTGTCAATCGGTTTTTATAAAATAACACCGAAAAAACATTGAAAAAATTGTAATTAATACTGTACAAATATAAAAATATATGTTATAATATAAACGGCATATTCTGTTTTGATGAAATATGTCATCATTTTGATAGAAAAAGGTTAATTATGGAATATAAAAAGAAGAATCCTCGCCATACTGACAGACGCCCCGACAGAAGGGAGCCTAAATTCAGAGGCGAGCCTGATGAGAATGTTATTTACGGCAGAAATGCCGTTAAGGAATTGCTTGCCAGCGGCAGAGATATTGATAAGCTCTTTATACTTACAGGTGACCGCGAGGGCTCTGTAAACCTGCTTATCGGTCAGGCCGCAGAGAGAAAGATTCCTATTATTGAGGCTGAACGCACCAAGCTTGACAGTCTTGCTATGGGCAATAACCACCAGGGCATCGTAGCCGTTGCGGCAGAGCGTAATTACGCCACCGTTGATGAGATACTTGCTTATGCAGAGGAGAAGGGCGAGAGCCCCTTCGTCATTATTCTTGACGGAGTAGAGGACCCCCACAATCTGGGTGCCATCATTCGTTCTGCAGAGTGCTCGGGTGCTCACGGCGTTATCATTCCCAAGCGCCGTGCCGTTGGACTTACCTCTACGGCTGCCAAGGCATCTGCAGGTGCTATTGAGCATATGAGAGTTGCCAAGGTCACTAACCTTGCCACTACAATAGATTACCTTAAGGAGAAGGGCCTTTGGCTCTATGCTGCCGACATGGACGGCTCTACCTACTACGACACAGACCTTTCGGGTGCTGTTGGACTTGTAATGGGTAGCGAGGGCTTTGGCATCTCCCGTCTTGTTAAGGAAAAATGCGATTTTGTCGTTTCCATACCCCTGTACGGAAGCGTTAATTCTATGAATGTATCCTGCGCTGCGGCGGTTCTTATGACCGACATTGCAAGACAGAGAAAGAGAAAGTGAGGTTGTTTCATGGAAAAGGAATTTAATAACGAAAACACCTTGGAAACGGTTGAAAATGCAGAGGCAGTGACCGAGCAGGCTTCGGGCGACGTTAAGGATCCCCCCAAGAGCGCCTGGAAGGCATATGTACCTCGCTTCACCGAGGCAAGTGAGAGATATAGAGTAAAGGGTGACTCCAAAATTCGCGAGCGCTTTGGTATCAAGACCCCTGTTGCCGAGATTCCCGAGACCAATCCTGATGAAATTAAGCTTGATGCCACCGCAGAGTTCGATGAGGACTTTATGGGCAGCGATGCTAAGGCTCCTGAGAAGGTTGCCGTTGATGAGAGCGACGAGTCTATCAACGTGATAAAGTTTGCTTCTGCAGATGAGGAGCTTGATGCCGAGGCAGAGAAGGAGAGAGAGGAAATCAAGAAGCTTCTTCGCTCCACCCCTGCTGCCGACGTAAAGGAAGAGCCTGAGGCAGAGGACAGCACTGAGCCCGAGACTGAGACCGAGGAAGAGCCCGAGGCAGAGGAGATTAACTCTGAGGACAACCCCGAGGAGTACGTTATGCCCGATCCCGACGATGATGACGAGTTTGGTGTGTATGAGTTTAATCACGGTGCAAAGCCTGTAGCAGAGGAGGATGCCCCCGAGGGCGCAGACGATACTCCCGTTACTCCCAATGCTCAAAAAACCAAGAAGGGTGAGAGTGAATTCACCAACCCTGCCCAGCGCGACAGCTTTAAGGACAAGTTCCTTGACACTATCATTTCCATTAAGATCAGATTTGGTGCATCTGTATTCTTCAGCATTGCATTGCTTGTGCTTGAGATTCTTTCTGCCACCAAGCTTATTTCTCTTAAGCTTCTTGAGGAGTCCACCTCCTATGCACTTCTCGGCATTGCGGACTTCCTTCTTGCAGCATGTATCTTCGTTATGACCCTTCCCGAGATTTTCAGGGCGGTGAAGCATCTCTTCGGCAAAAAGCTGACTCCCGACCTTCTTCCTCTCCCTGCATTTATCATTCTCGGTCTTTATACCTTGACACTTTGTCTTACAGGTGCAACCTCTTATGCACTCTTCGGTCTGCTCTTTGCTACCGTAACTCTTCCTGTTATCAGCGCATCTCTTTATCGCACCAAGGCTGATTTCATCGCCTTCAAGATGGCTTCCCAGCCTGATGATAAGGAGATTATCGACAGAAAGAATACCAGAGAGCTTGGTGCAGAGAACATTGCCCTTGACGGTGTGATTGATGAGTACAAGTCTAAGATTGCACGTACCTTCACCACATCCTTTGTCTCCGATTTCTACAAGAACACATCCGGTGTTGCTGCAGACGGAAAGCATATCGGTCTTATTTACGGTGTGCCCTTCGGTGTAGGTCTTGTTGCAGGCGTTGCAGCATATTTCCTCAGCTCCAGCATAGTTACCGCCGTTTCTGTTCTTGCTCTCGTGGTTATGCTCGGTTGTCCTGCTTTTGCCATTCTCTCAAGCAAGGCTTCCTACTTCCACACCCAGAGAGCCGCTCTCCTTTCCGACAGTGCTGCTATCGGCGAGGATGCTTATAGCAAATTCTCCTCGGTTGACGTCTTTGCATTTGACGATACCGATATCTTTGGTCCTGATGACGTAAACCTTAAGCGCTTTATGCTTTACTGTGAGAGAGACAGTATGGAGAAGGTTATGCGCCAGATGTGTGCACTCTTCGCTGCCGTTGGCGGTCCCCTTGACTGTATGTTCTCTGCGGTTATCGACAACAGAGTGCGTCACAAGACCGCAACCAACGTTATTATCGAGGACGACGGTATCTGCGGTGAGGTTGCAGGTCACAATATCTGTGCCGGTAGTGAGGAATATATGCGCCGTAACGGTATCGCTATTCCTGCCGCTGCAGTTACTCCCGAGAGAGGCGTAAGCCTTGATACCACCAAGATTATGTATGCCTCCGAGGACGGTGAGGTTTATGCCAAGTTCTATATCAGATACTCCTTCTCCGAGGAATTCACTATGGCACTTCCTTCTCTCCGTGAGGCAGGCATCACTCCTCTTATCTACACCCGTGACCCCAACGTTTCTAACGAGCTTCTTTCTACTCTTACCGCAGGTGCTGACGATATGCGTGTGCTTAAGGTTTATGCACCCCTCGGTGAGGAGAAGGTTTACAGCCGCGTAAGTGCTTCTATGGTTACATACGGTGACAAGCTTGATGCCGCAAGTATGATTGTGCTTTCCAAGAAGCATAAGGTGTTCTCGCTTAACTCTAAGTTTGCCGAGCTTTGCGCTGCTGCAATGGGTATGATTCTTGCAATCGCACTTTCCTTCGTTGGCTTCACACGTATCACCGTTCTCGTTGCCACACTTTGGCAGATTCTTATGTGCGGAGCGGTTAGCCTTGCTAGTAAAAAGGTCTTTCTTAGCGATGCCAAGAAGATGAACGAGGAGCAATAATAACAGCTTTCGTGCCACTCATATGGGTGGCACGAAAATTTCCCGAAAGGATCAGTATTAATGGAAAATAAAAATATCGCGTCGGTACTCAAGTCGGTTTCAAAGCCCGGCAGATATATCGGCGGTGAGTTTAACAGTGTAATTAAGGATAAAGATCAGGTTGGCGTGCGCTTTGCATTCTGTTTCCCCGATACCTATGAGATAGGTATGTCCAACCTTGGTGTGCGTATCCTCTATAACGTGCTTAATAGGGATGAGCGCGTTTGGTGCGAGCGTGTGTATGCACCCTGGACCGATATGAAGGAAAAGATGGAGGAGTACTCCATTCCTCTCTCTGCTGTGGAAAGCGGAGATCCTCTTTCCTCCTTTGATATCGTTGCATTCTCTCTTCAGTATGAGATGTGCTATACCACCACTCTTGCTATGCTTAAGCTTGCAGGCTTCCCCATCTGGGCAAAGGATAGGGCAGAGGACTGTCCCATTATTGTTGGCGGTGGCCCCTGTGTTTACAACTCCGAGCCCGTTGCGGAATTCTTCGACCTTATCAATATCGGTGAGGGCGAGGAGGTTCTTCTTGAAATCAGCCACCTTTATGACAGAATGAAGCAGGATGGCAGCTATACCAGATCTGCATTTCTTCGCGAGGCCTGTCACATTCCCGGTGTATATATCCCCTCTCTTTACGAGGTTTCCTACAACGAGGATGGCACTATCAAGGAGTACAGACCTAAGTTTGATGACGTTCCTACCAAGATAAAGAAGCGTATTATCGAGGATATGGACAAGGCTCCCTATCCCGAGAAGCTTGTTATGCCTTATATCGAGACCGTACACGACAGAATCGTGCTTGAAATTTACCGTGGCTGTATCCGCGGCTGTCGATTCTGCCAGGCAGGTATGGTTTACCGTCCTATCAGAGAGAAGTCGGTGGAAACGCTTTGCAAGCAGGCGAAGTGCCTCTATGACAATACCGGATATGACGAGATTTCGCTTATTTCTCTTTCTATCAGCGACTACTCGAAGCTTCCCGAGCTTACCGATAGCCTTCTTGAGTGGACAGATAAGTCTCACGTGAGCCTTTCTCTTCCTTCTCTTAGAATAGACAGCTTCTCCGAGGAGCTTATGAAGAAGGTTTCTTCTGTAAGAACAGGTGGTATCACCTTTGCTCCCGAGGCAGGTACACAGCGCCTTCGTGACGTTATTAACAAGAACGTTAGCGAGGAGGATCTTATGCGCTCTGTGGGTATTGCCTTCCGCGGTGGCAAGAGCAACGTAAAGCTTTACTTTATGAATGGACTTCCTACCGAGACCGATGAGGACATCGAGGGCATTGCCGCCCTTGCCAAGAAGGTTGTGGATCAGTACTATATGATGCCCAAGCCCGAGCGTCCCAAGGGACTTGGCGTTACCGTCAGCGTTTCCTGCTTCGTGCCTAAGCCCTTCACTCCCTTCCAGTGGGAAAAGCAGGATACCTTTGAGGAGCTTATCAGAAAGCAGGCGCTTCTTAAGTCTGCCATCACCGACCGTCGCATCAAATATGCATACCACGATGCTAAGGTTTCCTTTATTGAGGCTGTTCTTGCCAGAGGTGACCGCCGTCTTGCTCCTGCAATTGCTTATCTTGCAGAGCAGGGTGTTATGCTTGATGCGTGGGATGAGTTCTTTGATTATGAAAAATGGATCGAGGCATTTGATAAATGCGGCATAGATCCTGCCTTCTATACCTCTCGTGGCTTTGGTGACGATGAGGTGCTTCCTTGGGATATTATCGACATCGGTGTAACCAAGGCATTCCTCCGTCGCGAGAGAGAAAAGGCGTACAAGGGAGAGACCACCCCCTCCTGTGCAGAGAAGTGCTCCGGCTGTGGAGCAAATAAGCTTGGAGGTAAAAACAGATGGTGCAAGTAAATCCTACAAAGCTTTTTATTCGCTTCCGCTTTAGAAAGCAGGGCAGCCTTCAGTACATCTCTCACCTGGACCTTGTTCGTACTATGCACAAGGTTATCGTAAGATCCAAGCTCCCCCTTTGGTACACCGAGGGCTTTAATCCTAAGCCCAAGATGATTTTTGCAGCGCCTCTGTCTATCGGCACAGAGAGTGTTTGCGAGTTTATGGACATCCGTATGGATGAGTATATCGATCCTAGGGAGGCAATGGCTCGCATCAATGCCAATATGACCAGCGAGATGCAGATTACTGAGGCATACTATCCTGAGAGCAAGTTCACCGACCTTAAGTGGATGAGCTATCGTATTACCGTCAGCACTCTTGGTCTTACCGAGGAGCTTGTTGATAGGTGTAATCAGGTGCTTTCTGCTCCTACCATTGAGGTGCAGAAGAAGAATTCCGATAAGACCACCGACATTCGTCCCCTTATCAGAAGTGCTTCTGCGGTTAAGGATGGCGACCTTATGGTGATTAATGCCGTTCTTTCTGCCGATCCCTCCTCCTTCCTTAATCCCGAATATGTTATTAAGGCCCTTAAGGATGGTGCAGGCATACTTTCATCCCCCGATTTGACAAAGGAGGGCTATGAGATAATGCGTCTTAATGCCTACTTTGGGGATATGACCGAATTTAAATAATATTGTCGATATTAAAACCGACTAGCCGTCTGAGGTGCTCGAGAAAGCTAATCAGACGGCTTTTTGTTACCTCCGCGCCCTCGGTGTCACCAACCCTGAGATTGCCTGTCATCTCGGCAAAACAGTCCTCTATGTTGGTAAGATCGTCGTGGCTTACGGTCAGTCCGATGTAGGTCAGCTTGTCTCGGAATCCTTCATCAATTTTGCAAAGTCCCTCAAGCGCCCCCTCGCCTTCAATATTAAAGCCCTCAAGCTCACCGATCAAATCATCTGTCGCAGATTTCAGCACTATGGAGTTGGTAACCGAAAAGCCTATTATAATAATAAATGTAATAACTGCGAAAATTCTTTCCTTCATCAGAAGCTTCCGTCCTTCCTTATTATATCAATTTTACCCGTATCGTCCACCGTCATCAGTAGTACGTCCTTGAGATGCACCCTTTCTTCCGCCAGACGCTTTTCCACCCAGGCCTTGTTGTATCCCATCTTGCTTACGGTTTCAACAATTATTTTGCCGTCGATAATAATAGTATGCCCGAGCATAGATTCTCCCTTTTTCATCACCGATAGAGAACCGCATTGCTCTAAAATAGCATACTCCACCTCGTCAATGCTTCCTATCCCCTGAGTACGCAGCTCGGATAAAAGCTCGTTGACGGATATCCTGTTTTCATACAGTCGCTCTTGCAAAAGTCTACCTTTATATATTATATAGTCGGGAGTCCCCTCGACCACAGACTTCAGCTTCTCGGATTTGTTCTTAACCGAGGATATAATTATTTCTATGGACACGATTAGTAGAATTGCTACTATGGCATTCAGCATAGGTATGTCTGGGTCGTCAATAGGTATGGATGCTATCTCGGAGATTAATAGAGTGGATACCAGCTCGGAAACGTCAAGCTCGCCTATTTGTCTTTTTCCCGTAATCCTTAAGGAAAATGCGAGCAGAATGTACAAAATTACCGTTCTTATGACAATAGATAACAAAAACATCACTCCTTTTTGTTAAGTATTATATAAAAAATGCACAATAATTCAAAAAAATCAAAAAAAGTTAAAAAAAGTTCTTGACAATTGAGAAATGATGTAGTATAATGAATAGGCTTGCGACAGTGAGCACTTGATCATTGAAAATTGAACAACGAGAAAATGAGAAAAAACACTGAAAAGTGTAGTTC
>JAZQWB010000015.1:0-129669 GCA_045632145.1 Eubacteriales bacterium
GTAAGACGCAAGGTAGGAGATAAGACCGATGTTAGGACCTTCGGGAGTTTCTACGGGACAGATACGGCCGTAGTGTGTATAGTGAACGTCACGAACCTCGAAGGACGCTCTGTCTCTGGAGAGACCGCCGGGACCAAGCGCAGAAAGACGACGCTTGTGAGTAAGCTCGGCAAGAGGGTTGTTCTGGTCCATGAACTGGGAAAGAGGCGAAGAACCAAAGAACTCGCGGATAGCGGTTGCTACAGGACGGGTGTTGATAAGCGCCTCGGGACGAAGATCGTCCGCGTCGTGTGTAGCCATACGCTCCTTGATGTTCTTGTCCATTCTGGACATACCGATTCTGAGCTGGTTCTGAAGAAGCTCGCCTACGCAGCGGAGACGTCTGTTACCGAGATGGTCGATATCGTCGGTAGAACCAATGCCATGGGTAAGACAAAGAAGATAGTTAATTGAAGCGAAAATATCTTCCTTGGTGATGTGCTTGGGAGCGAGCTCGGTAAATCTCTCGTTTACGAGTCCCTTGATATATCTCTCCTTAGCCTCGCCCTCGAAGCCCTCTGCCTCAGCGGCAGCAATGATCTCCTTAAGGATGCCGAATCTAACCTTCTCGCCAGCCTTTACGCCGCAATCGGTAAGATCGTATCCGAGAACAAGCTCGGGACGAACGGTGTTGTTACCGAATACCTTAACCTCTCTCTCGGTCTCGGTCTTTACGATAACCTCATTTACAAGGCTGTCCTCGATAGCATTTGCAAGCTCGCGAGTAATCTCTGCGCCTGCCTCTGCAACGATCTCACCTGTAAGAGGATTAACAACAGTCTCTGCAAGGGTGTGACCCTCAATTCTTTTGGCAAGAGCAACCTTTCTGTTGTACTTGTAACGGCCAACAGGAGCAAGGTCATATCTCTTGGGATCGAAGAACATATTATTTACAAGAATCTCAGCGGACTCAACGTGAGGAGGCTCGCCGGGACGGAGCTTCTTATAGATCTCCTTAAGTGCCTCATCACGGTAGGATGTGCCATTCTCCTCTGCAAGAGCAGCGCACTCGTCCTTCATCATGGTAGCCTTAAGTGCTTCCTCGTTACCGAACATAGCGATGATAGAATCATCGTTGTCCTCACCTGCAGCGCAAAGTGCACGGATAAGCACAGAGATGGGAAGCTTACGGTTCTTGTCTATCTTAACGTAGAACAAGCCTGCTGCATCACTCTCATACTCGAGCCAAGCGCCTCTGTAAGGAATTACGGTAGCAGTAAAGTTATGCTTACCCTGCTTGTCAACCTCGTCAGCATAGTACATACCGGGAGAACGAACAAGCTGAGATACGATAACTCTCTCCGCACCGTTGATAACGAAGGTACCGTTATCGGTCATAAGGGGGAAATCGCCAAGGAATATCTGAGCTGTCTTAAGCTCGCCGGTTGCCTTGTTAACAAGGCGAACGCCCACCTTCATGTGTGCGTCATAGGTCACTGATCTGTCCTTACATTCCTCAACGGGATATCTGGGAGTAGGATCAATGGTGTAGTCGGTAAACTCAATGGACAGGTTTCCGGTGTAGTCCACGATGGGAGATACGTCACGGAGAACCTCGTTAAGTCCCTCTCTGAGGAACCACTCGTACGAGTCCTTCTGCACCTCGATAAGATTAGGCATTTCCGTAGTCGCTTCAATCTTGGAAAAGCTCATTCTCACATTGGTGCCAAGTTTACGGGGTTTAAGCATCATAAAAAGAATCACTCCATTCTTCAAAATTTTACTAATTTCATGTTGTCCGGGTGGAAAACCACTCATATTGGACAGTTTGTACATTTCGATGTCGGATTTTTGTGGATTTTGACGAACTCACCCTGAAAAAAGGGCAAAAATCCCCCATAGAAAAATACTATTATTACGCATTTTAATATTATAGCATAATTTTTCCGTTTGTCAAGTGTTTTTTTAAGATTTTTTTGAAAATTTTGTAAAAATTGTTTTGTATAGGCAGGTTTTCGGTTATCTTGGAGAGGAAAAATGCGAAAAAAAAGAAAGCAGCAACCCGTCATCGTCACAGATTGCTGCTTATAATATTAATGATGATTAAATTCGAAAAAATGGCGGTCCGAGCACCGATTTTTTAATTTTCTGCCCAAAAAAATCAGGAGATAATCGCCAAAATCAAGGGCGAAATAAGGGCGGGAAGGAAGATGGCAGGAGTCATATTTGCCGTCTTAATTTTTGTAATGCCAAGCATATCCACACCGATGAGGATAATAATGAGCGAGCCCGTCACCGACATGTAGGAGATAATCTCGGGGGAAAGAGAGCCTGCAAGAAAGAGTCCAACCACAGTCAAAAGGCCCTGGTAAACAAGGACAAAGACCGAGGATGCGGCACATCCGATGCCAAGTGTAGATGCCATTACAAGACAAACGATACCGTCGATAACCGACTTTGCAATAAGAATATCGGGCTTGCCCATCGCATCGGCAAATGCACCGTTTACGGTCATCGCACCAACGCAGAAGAGGAGGCTGCAGGACACAAATGCCTTGGCAAATCTGCCCTTCTCTCCGTCCTTGACAAGCTTCTTCTCAAGCCATTCTCCCAGGCGGTTAACCCACTTGTCAATATCGATAGCCTCACCGATAAGAGTGCCGAGAGCCATAGAGATTATCATCACCAAAATCTTCACAAGTCCCGCGGATAAAAACGATCCCTCGGGAAGGGCGGGAGCAGGCTCAAGAGCACCGTCAATTCCAATAAAAATTACAACCACAGCCATGGCTGAAAGTATGCCGTCGCTGATACGTTTTGGCACACCGCGTTTTACCAGTAAACCCAGCAAACCGCACACTAAAACCGCAAAAAAGTTAACTATAGTTCCCAAAAATGCCATAATTTCTCCAAAATATCACAAAATCAGAATTCGATATTTATCGTATCACATAACTGTCCTGCGACAATATAATGGTCCAAAAGACGTATGTCACAGGTGGCAAAAAGAGAGATAAAATGCTTGGTAAGATCGATGTCATCACTAGATGCTTTTGTTGTTCCGAAGGGGTGATTATGTGCCAGAGATACCGACGAGGCAGAGGCATAAATAGCCGCCTCGATAGCCTTTCTCGGTGTAATCTCAGAGGAGTTTACAGTACCCTCCGCAAGCATATTTACAGACAAAATCTTGCCATCACTGTCAAAGCAAAGAAGATATATTTTCTCTACAGATTCACCGATGAAAAGCGCCTTAAGGTAGTCGGCGAGCTCGGTCTTGCTATGTGCTATGCCAAGCCTGAATTTATCGGTTTCTCTGCGTGAGATAACGTAGGCGAGAAGCTTCAGGTATGCTGTGCATTTCTCACCGCAAATTTCTGTTAATTCACCCACAGAGGCGGTAAAGCTGTTCTCAATAGTAAGATATCTTGAGAGCAAGTCCTTTGCGGTCTGCTCTGCCCTCTTACCCTCTAGGTAGGAGAGAAGCTTTACAAAATAATCGAAGCAATCGGTGTAGCAATCAAGGAAGAGCGCATTCTCAAGACTAACCACGTCAGACGTAAGAGAGCTGACCTGCAGTCTCTCACCCGAAAGCCTGTCGCGGCCCTCAATAAACTCGCTGACAGCAGGACTCTGAGATGTCTTGGGCAGGAAATTCTTAAGCGAGCCCATACCTGCATAGCTATCACCCGAAACAATATAATGCTCTGCGTGGAGAATACCCGCCATAGACAGAGCCTCGGTCACAAGCGTATTGGTTTCGCGGTCACCCGGGGTGGGATAAAATGGGCCGTAGGGATGATTGTGGGCGGTAACCACCACCGCACTTCTTCTGCGAATTGCCTCATCCACAAAGGCCTTTGCCTTTACTCCGCCCGACTCGTAGTCGAAATCAAAAAGCTTTTTTACACCGATAGGACGCATGCTGCTGTCAAAGAAAATGGCAACAACCTGTTTTTGCTCAGAGCCGTAAAAATATCTCACAAGTCGCTCGCCAACGCTCTGATAATCGGCCGACTCAAGATGCTCCTTGGGAAGCACCTCCGCACCGATAACGTCCGAGAGTCCGCCCACAAGGCTGATAAACTCGGAGGCGCGCTCACCTATACCGTTAACCTGCATCAAATCCTCGGTAGAGGCAGAGAAAACACCGTCAAGGTCACCGAAGAGGGCAAGCAGACGCTTGGCAATCGGCTTGGTATCCTTGTAAGGCACCACGGTGTAGAGGAGCATTTCAAGAAGCTCGTATGTATCAAAAATGCGTTGACCGTGGGTCAAAAGCTTTGTACGCATTCTGGAGCGGTGACCCTTGTAAATCTGGTCATCCGTTAAGAGCTTGTCCATAAAGGGTCTCCTTTCCAAAAGGATTTTTTACTCTCCGAATCTGTTTTTGCTCAAAAACTCGGGAGCAATCTCGGGGTTAAAGCCCTGGGGCTTCTTCAAAACCAGCATATTGATAGCCATACCCTGCTCGGAGAAATTACGCTCGTACTCGGTCATAACGTTGCCCTCATTCCACTCGGACGCGTGGAGGTCGCGGGTAACTATCTCGGGAGTAAGGCCCATCGCCTCGATCTCCTCAAGAGAGAAATCGAAAAGACCAACGTTGTCGGTCTTGAAACGGATGTAGCCACCGTCACGAAGAAGATTCATATACATAGAGAGATATCTTCTGTGAGTAAGACGGCGCTTTGCATATCCCTTCTTAGACCAGGGGTCGGAAAAGTTTAAGTAAATTGCATCAATGCTTCCCTTAGGGAAGATGTGCATAAGATTGTCTGCTGTGTCGATAAGGAAGCGAAGGTTGTTAAGCTCACCGAACTCGCCCGAGCTTGCCTTCTCCGCGCAGAGAACAACGCAGTCGGTCACTCTCTCCATAGCATAGTATGCGGTGTCCGAATGACGCTCTGCCATAGCACAGGCAAAGCCACCCTTACCTGCACCTATCTCGAGGAATACCTTACCGTACCCTTCACCCATCGCGGTGTTAGGATCGATAATGCCACCATCGGTATTGAAAAGATATTTTTCACAAGCCAAGAGTCTTGACTCGGAATTTTTCTTTTTTCTCATTCTCATATATTTTTACCTGTTTTCAAGAGATTTGATTAGTTATCGTTTGTGCTGAACTCTGCGAGACGAAGCTCGGGGTTGTCCTCAAGCACCCAACGGATTGCCCACTCGCTGGTAAAGATAAGCAGGTTCTTGCCTCTGAAGTCCTGCACCCACTTGGTATCGTGGGAGAGTCTTAAGGTCTTGGGGTCAAGATTCTCGTTCTCAATCCAGCGAATCTGGCTGTATCCCATATTTGTACGGCGAAGATCACAGCCGTACTCGCTCTTAAGACGGTACTCAAGCACCTCAAACTGAAGCACACCTACAACGCCAACGATAACTCTTTCAAGACCCGAGTTGGGCTCGAAGAAGATCTGGATAGCACCCTCCTGGGCAATCTGGTTCATACCCTTGGCAAACTGCTTACGCTTCATAGAGTCAACCTGCTCTACCATAGCAAAATGCTCGGGAGCAAAGGTGGGAATACCCTCAAACTTTATTTTCTTACCCTTCTCACATACGGTGTCACCGATGGAGAAGATACCGGGATCGAATACACCGATAATATCACCTGCATAGGCCTCGTCAATAACCTCTCTCTCGGATGCCATCATCTGCTGAGGCTGAGAAAGACGGAAGGCCTTGTTGCCCTGAACGTGATAGTAATCCTTGCCTCTCTCGAACTTACCCGAGCAGATACGCATAAATGCGATACGGTCGCGGTGTGCCTTGTTCATATTAGCCTGAATCTTGAATACGAAGGCCGAGAAGTCCTCGTCAAAGGGATCTATAACGTTGCCCTCTGCCACTCTGGGAAGAGGAGACGTGGTCATCTTAAGGAAGTGCTCAAGGAAGGGCTCAATACCGAAGTTGTTAAGAGCCGAGCCGAAGAACACAGGAGAAAGCTTGCCGTGACGAACCTTCTCAAGATCAAAGTCACCGCCTGCCGCCTCAACAAGCTCAATCTGCTCGCAGAACTCGATGCGCTGATTTTCACCAACAAGCTCGTCAAGCTTTGCAGTATCCGAAATATCAAGGTCAATGCCGCGGATTCTGTCACGTCCTCTGTGAGAATCGGCAAAGGAAAGAAGGGTCTTCTTCTCTCTGTCATACACGCCCTTAAACTTCTGTCCGCAGCCGATAGGCCAGTTCATAGGATAGGTCATAATGCCGAACTCTCTCTCAAGCTCGTCAAGAAGATCAAAGGGATCTCTGGCCTCACGGTCCATCTTGTTGATGAAGCTGAAGATGGCAATATCACGCATAGCGCAAACCTTAAAGAGCTTTCTGGTCTGAGGCTCAATACCCTTTGCCGCGTCGATAACCATTACCGCAGAGTCTGCCGCCATAAGTGTACGGTAGGTGTCCTCAGAGAAGTCCTGGTGTCCGGGGGTGTCAAGAATATTGATGCAGTAGCCGTCATACTCAAACTGAAGCACGGAGGAGGTGATAGAAATACCTCTCTGCTTCTCAAGCTCCATCCAGTCGGAAACCGCGTGCTTGTCATTCTGCTTACCCTTTACAGAGCCTGCAGACTGAATAGCACCGCCGTAAAGAAGGAATTTCTCGGTCAAGGTGGTCTTACCCGCGTCGGGGTGAGAGATTATCGCAAAGGTGCGTCGTCTTTTAATTTCAGATACAAAATCAGCCATTTTCTTCCTTTCGCGGTAAAAACCGCATAATACCCATTTTAATTTTAACCTTATTATAATACCATAATTATATATTTTTGTCAATACCCGAACATTATACCTTAAAAAATTTTTGAGGCTTTGTTGACAAACCGCCGAAAACTGTATATAATAATCTTATACGTGATGAAGGGTTTTAACTATGAAGATAAAAGCAGTATTTTTCGATCTTGACGGCACTCTGTTGCCTATGGATCAGGACGTATTCGTAAAGGCGTATTTTCACGGTCTTGTAGGCCTGCTTGCGCCCAAGGGATATGATGCAAGAGGTGTGGGCGGAGCTTTGCTTCGCGGCATTGATGCTATGGTTAACAATGACGGCACAAAAACAAATGAGCAGGTTTTCTGGGATAGCTTTGCTGAGATTCTCGGTGAGGGTGTTAGAGATGAGGTAGCCCCTTTAGACGAGTTTTACCGCACCGAATTCCAGCAGATTTCCAGCAAATGCGGATACAATGAGCAGTCAAAGCAGATTGTGGATATGCTCAATGCGAGAGGAATCATCACCGTTTTGGCAACAAATCCCCTCTTCCCCGCTATCGCGACCGAGAGCCGTATGAGATGGGCAGGTCTTGCTCCTGAAGATTTTAAGATATACACTACCTACGAGAGCAGCAGATACTGTAAGCCTAACCTTAAGTATTACGAGGAGCTTATTTCCGAGATAGGCCTTTCACCCGAGGACTGCCTTATGGTGGGCAACGACGTGGGGGATGATATGGTGGCAGAGGCTTTGGGTATGAAGGTATTTCTGCTGACCGACTGTCTTATCAACAAGACCGACAGAGCCGTAGATGAGTTTAAGCACGGCAATTTTGACGACTTAAGAAAATACATTGAGGAGCTTATCTGATGAAGAAATATATTGCTTTGGCGGTTGCCATTCTTACCCTGCTTTTAGCAGGCTGTCAGGGAGGAGATGCTACCCCCATAACAGGCGACTTCAACCTGAAGGCTATCGTAAAAAACACAGATGACAGCAAGAGAATCGAGGTCGAGGTAATAGAAAGCGACTATGCCTACGGAATTTACATTGTTCACACCGAAAATGCAACCTTTATTGATGCCGAGGGCAATGCTATAAAGCTCTCCGATATTAAGGTGGGAGACACCGTAGAAATAAACTACGGCGGTCAGGTGATGATGAGCTACCCCCCTCGGATCGTGGCATTGAAGATTAAAAAGTTGTAATAAAAAAGAGCAGGTATCAGGCGTTTTTATCCCGAACATCTGCTCTTTTTGTACTTATTTATTTACATTTTGGTATATATTCTCTGCAATTTCCGCTATTTTAGCCGCTTCGCTAGGGGTGGCTGTGTGTAGCGGTTTTTTCTTTGGCAGACCCCACACGTCGAAGAGACGGGGGCCTATCCACTCACCCGACCCACAGTCCGAAAGCATGGCTGAAAGTATGGAGAGGCAGGCACGTCTTGGTGACATAAAAATCACCTTCATAGGATGCTTTATCAGGGCAAAAATCAGGGGTGGGTAATGATTGGTTATACCTGTAAAGCATATACCCGGGTGAGCAACCGACACCGACTCACCGTCAAGTGCAAAGAGTGAATATGTAAGATATCTCTTTGCGTTGCCATACACAAGGCTAGCCTGCTTTCTGGTAGAAAAATCAATATCCTCTATGTCAATTTTCGAGTAATTGTGGGCAATGCTGCCTACGGCAACTATTTTTCCTCCCCTGCTCTTTATCCCAGGCAAAAGCCTTCTTGCCATATAGTAGGGGGAAATAAAGTTAATGGTAAACACGTTGTCATAGCCCAAATCGGTGGTGTATCTTGGAATACTGTAAGCACCCGCGTTAAGTATGAGGTAATCTATCTCCATCGTTAAGAGACGGTCGGTAGCCTCCCTTACACTCTCAACGTCCGACATATCCGCCTTGACAAATTCGGTTTTCAGCCCACTAAACTCGGCCTTAAGCTCCTCGGCAAGTGCCAAGGATTTTGCCTCGTTGCGATCAATCATCACAAGAGATGCGGACAGTCCTGCAAGATGACGGCAGAGCTCTCTGCCAATGCCACCCGTAGATCCGCTGATAGCAACTCTCTTGCCCGAAAGCGAGGTTGTATTTTTGAGTATCCACTTATCCGTATTCATATTTCCCTCTCAAAAAAGACTTTTTTACAGTATAACACGTACGTAACGTAAAATCAAGTTAAAAAATATATTGAATTTAGTAAATTTATGTGATAAAATAAGAGAAAAGGAGGCTATGGTATGAAAAAAATACTCTCACTTATTATAGTTTTAACACTTGTATTTACTATGCTCACATCCTGCTCGCTGATGGATATTCTGTTCATTATTATCGATCAGGAAATTCAGGACCAGCTTGGCGATCTTGAGTTGCCCGACGATCCCCTCGAGGATATTCTCGGCGGTAATCCCGGTAACGAGGATAATGACGGACAATATACCTACACCGCCTTTACGGCGAGCGAGAAGGCACTCTTTATAGAATACTTCGGTGAGGTGCTTCCCTTCATCAGCAACAACGAATACTACCTTGAGGAGTATGAGTATGACTACGGAGACGAGCTTGAATACGGCCTCAACTTCTACGCATACGACCTTACAAGAGCTGAGTTTAACAGCTACAAGGAACTCTTCTCGGGCTACACCTTTGACGGCACAGACGTTGACGAATACGGAGACACCTGGTATCTTTACTCCTCTGATGATGGATTTTACATAGACCTTGGCTACTACAATGACGGCGAAGGCTATCTTATCGACCTTTACGTTTACTATCTTACCGACAGCGATAGCGGTAATGGAGGTAATGGCGGAAACGGTGGTAACGGCGGTAGCGATGTTGCCCCCGACGTTGACGGCCTTATTACCAACGAGGGTGCAGGTCTGCCCACAGGCACAAACGGTGTACACAGGGTTGATTTCACCAAGGCAGATAAGGTAAAGGACGTTACCGATCAGGGCTATTACCTTGACGGATGTCCCACCGTTGGTAAGGTGCCCGTGCTTGTTATTCCCGTAGAATTCAGCGATGCTACCGCACAGAGCAAGGGCTACAGCATTGATACCATTAAGCGCGCATTCTCCGGCAATGACACAGATTACTACTCTGTTGAGGAGTACTATTACATCACAAGCTACGGTCAGCTTGACCTTGAGTTTACCGTTGTAAATCAGTGGTTTAAACCCCAGAGAAACAGCAGCTATTACGCAAATCTTACCGAGAGCTATTACGGTGAAAGCTACTTCATCGGTGATCAGGTAATTCTTGACGAAGCACTGGCTTACCTCTCAAAGACTATGGATCTCTCCAAGTTTGACTCGGATAATAACGGCATAATCGACGCGGTAGTTATGATAAACACCCTCTCGGTTGACAGCGAAAGTGACTTCAACTGGGCATACAGATACTGGAACAGCTACACCGATGACTACGGCTATTACTACGAGTATGACGGTGTTAGTGCAAACGACTATATCTGGGCATCCTACGGCTTTATGCACGAGAGCTACGGACTTGACGGTGAGTATGATTATACCGACAAGAGCGTAATGAATACATACACCTATATCCACGAATTTGGTCACATTCTCGGTGCAGACGACTACTACGATTCGGAGTACAACGAGGAAACTCCTCTTGACGGCTGCGACATTATGGACGGTATGCCCGGTGACCACAACCCCTACACCAAGTTTAACCTTGGCTGGATAACCACCTCAAGACTGGTTACCACAAGCTCCAGCGTGACTCTAACCCTTGAAAGCTTTACCAAGACGGGTGACAGCATTATTATTGCAAATAACTTTAATGAAAGGCTTGGCGTATATCAGGAATACTACGTTGTAGTTTACTACACCATGACAGGTCTTAACGGTGGAGATTACGGATACTTCTCACGCGAGGGAGTTATCGTTTATCACGTAAACGCATCTCTCTACTGTGAGGAATACGAGGGTGAAATCTACTACGACGTTTATAACAACAACACCGCCTACACCGACGAGTACGGATACGGCACATACGACAACCTTATCGAGTTCATAAAGAGCGCGGAGGGCAACTTTACCTACGTAGAGGGTGACAGTCTGCCTAGCCAGACAGATGACCTTGGCAACCGCCTCGGCTACACCTTCACCGTTGACTCTATCGAAAACGGCAAGGCAACATTGACCTTTACAAAGAAATAAAATAATTGTAATACAGGAGACTATATGAACATTTTTCGTAAATTATTTGAGAAATTCAAGAAGAAAGAAGAAACAAAAAAAGAAGACCCCTGGTTTAACGAATCCGCACAAAAAGGAGAAATTCATCCCGGAGACCCTCTTGAGGGAACTCCATTATCCTCTTCCGGATGCTACGAAGCCGCACTTACTGAGGGTGCAGTAAACAGTAGCTGCTAATAAAAAGGCTGTCTCGATTTGAGACAGCCTTTTCTGTTTGACAAAGGGAATAGATAGGTTTGATAAAAAATCATAGTTTTTCGCTATGAACATATATACACATTGAGAGAAAAACTACTCAACCGAAATAACCTTATATCCTGCGCCCTCAACGGCCGCAATAAGAGTTTCCTTGGGACAATCACCCTTGGGAGTTACGATAGCCTCGTCTCTCTCGTGGCTGACCTCACAGGTCTCAACACAGTCGAGCGCGTTAAGAGTGTCACGAACTCTGCCCTCGCAATGAGGACACATCATACCCTGGATCTTCATGGTAATTTTCATTGGTTTTTCCTCTTTTTCTCTAGGTTTATTATCATTATTGTTTGTTTTGTTATATTTCGGCTTGAATGCATTGAGTCTTAATGCATTGGTAACAACACAGAAGGAAGAAAGGCTCATTGCCGCCGCACCAAACATAGGATTAAGGGTCAGGCCAAACAGTCCTGCCGCCAAGGGAATACCGATAGTGTTGTAAAGGAATGCCCAGAAAAGATTTTCTCTGATATTAAGCAGCACCCTTCTGCCGAGCCTGATAGCATTAACCGCGTCGGATAGCGAGTCACGCATAAGCACCACGTTGGCCGACTCGATTGCAATGTCGGTGCCTCCGCCGATAGCCATACCCACGTGGGCACGTGTCAGGGCAGGTGCATCGTTGATGCCGTCACCAACCATAATAACCTTGTTTTTCTCACAAAGAGCACGTACAGATGCCTCCTTGCCGTCAGGAAGAAGGTCGGAGAACACCTCATCCACACCTGCAATCCTACCGATAGCCTCTGCGGTACGCTTGTTGTCACCCGTAAGCATCACAATACGCAGACCCATAGCCTTCATATCCTTGATTGCCTCGGCACTATCCTCTCTGACGGTGTCTGCCACAGCAATAAGACCGAGGGGCTTGCCATTCATAACAAAGAAGAGGGGAGTTTTGCCCTCCGAGGTCAGTGCGGTATAGTCCTCGTCAAATCCCGAAAGGTCGCAGAGGGTGGAGATAAACTTATAGCTGCCTCCGTAGGCCTCATTTTGCAGGTCATAGCCCGCCTTTTGAACCCTTCCATACACTCCGTTGCCTGCAAGAGCCTTGAAATCGGTGATTTTTACCTCCTCACCGTAGCCCTCGGCATACTCGGCAACAGCTTTAGCAAGTGGATGCTCGCTATGCTTTTCTAGGGCAAATGCAACAGAGAGAAGCTCGTTTATATCGCTTTCCTTTGAATAAATAACGTTAGTAACACGGGGCTCACCCTTGGTGATGGTGCCGGTCTTATCAAGAGCGACCACCTCTGCCCTGCCCGTAAGCTCAAGAGCCTCGGCATTCTTAAAGAGTATGCCATTCTTTGCACCCACACCGCTGCCGACCATAATTGCCACGGGAGTAGCAAGGCCGAGAGCACAGGGACAGCTGATTACAAGGACGGAAATACCGTGGGAGAGTGCGTTTGCCACATCTCCGTTAATAATCATCCACACAGTAAAGGTAATAGTGGCAATACCGATCACCACCGGCACAAAGATGCCGGATACCCTGTCGGCAAGCTTGGCAATAGGTGCCTTGGTGGCAGAGGCATCCTCTACCATTTTAATTACAGAAGCAATAGTAGTGTCCTCACCCACGCGAGTGGCCTTACACTTAAGAAATCCTGACTGATTTACGGTAGCACAAAGCAGCTTGTCACCCACCTGCTTGTCCACAGGCACAGACTCACCCGTAAGGGCGGCCTCGTTTACGCTACTCTCACCCTCGATAACAACGCCGTCCACAGGCACAGATTCACCGGGACGAAGGATAAAGACGTCACCCACGCGCACGTCGGCAGCAGGGATAACCCTTTCCTTGCCATCACGAATAACGGTAGCTGTTTTGGGCGAGAGGCTTATAAGACTGCTGATAGCATTTGTTGTCCTGCCCTTCGCTCTTTCCTCAAGCATCTTACCAACGGTGATAAGTGTGAGGATCATTGCCGCAGACTCAAAATAAAGGTGATGAAGATGATGGGCGCTATTGTCAGCTATCATCTGAAATACAACGGCAATGCTATAAACGTAGGACACACCAGAGCCGAGAGCCACAAGGGTATCCATATTGGGTGAAAGGTTAAGCACCGCACGAAATCCGCTGATGAAAAATTTCTGGTTAATTACAAGTATCGCACCTGCAAGGAGCATCTCGATAAGTGCGAGAGTCAGAGGATTGGCCGTCAAAATCTCGGGCATCGGAGCATTAAGCATCAGGTATCCCATGGTAATATACATCAAAGGAATCAGGATAACTATGGACGCGATAAGTCTGGGCAAAACGCTGTTTTTTGTGGTATTTTGACTATTATTATTTACATTTTTGCTATTATTTTTACTTTTTACGCTTGCACCATAGCCTGCGTTTTCCACCGCTTTTATGATAATTTCATCGGCGGCAGAGCCATCTACAGTCATAGAATTGGTCAAGAGATTGACCGAGCAGCTCTCCACACCCTCGGTAGAGGAAACGGCCTTCTCTACCCTTGCAGAGCAAGCAGCACAGCTCATTCCACTTATATTAAACTGTCTCATTTTACTCCTTAAAGAAAATTCTGATCGTTGATTGTAAGCTTAAATGCAAGACCGAGCTTGCTTGCGGCACGACGGCAGAGCGTCATACGGTTGAGGAAAATCTCAAAATAATCCATAATAGGTGCAGAGGAGGTGTCGATCTTCAGAGTAAGTCTTACCGTCTTATCCTCTGTGTTAATATCAAGTCTCGAGTCCACAACCGAGTAGTTTACTCTATCGTGAATATCGAAGGTGACAGGGTCATCATTACGCACGCGACTACGTCTAACGTCGGACTTGTCGGCAAGAATAAGGGCGGCAGAAACCCAGTCAACAGGCACTCCTGTGCCCTCGTCGTGATTACCGATAGCACGCACGATTACGGCCGTTTCCGAGGGGTCCATCCCCATATCGGAAAGGATTTTAAAGGCCATAATGGCACCGCTCTGGGAATGGTCCACGCGGTTGGCAAGATTACCTATATCGTGAAGATAGCCTGCGATTCTGGTAAGCTCTACAGTGCGCTCATCCGCACCCAACGTCTGCAAAATATCCGCCGCACGAGCAGAAACAAGCCCCACGTGAGCAAAGCTGTGCTCGGTAAATCCGAGGGCAGAAAGTGCACTGTCGGCCGCAGAAATATAGGTCTTTATTTCCTCGTTATTTTTTATATCCTTAAATGAAATCATAGGTCCTCCATAGGCTTTTATAAGGATATTATACTTTATTTTTTATAATTATGCAATAGATTTCAATAAAAAAGGGGCAATATAGCCCCTAAAGAAGCTCACCGATGATGAGCATTATTGAAAATCCCAGCAGCATAAAATAGGTGGATAGCACACCACTTCCCTCCGAGTGGGTTTCGGGTATCATCTCCTCGTTGATAACGTACAGCATTGCACCGCCTGCAACGGTAAGGATAAGCGGTAGCATATATGAGGATATTTCTACGGCAAAGTAGCCGAGGAAGGTGCCGAATATCTCAATTACACCCGTCAGAGCTGAGATAAGAAAGGCGCGCGTGGGTCTTATGCCTGCACCAAGCATCGAAACCGTAACGATAAGTCCCTCGGGCAGATTCTGGAGTGCTATGGCAAGGGCAATAAAGAATCCGTCCGCCCCCTCCCCTGCTCCAAGACCAACGCCTGCGGCAATACCCTCGGGCAGATTATGAAAGGCTATGGCCATAACAAAGAGTATCACCCTGCGAAGTCTGTCATTCTCAGTATATTTCCCTGCCTTCACGGTAAATGGCACCAGCAAATCAAGAAGATTTACCGCCAGAGCACCGAGGAATATTCCGATAGTAGCAACGAAAACGTCAGCCCCCTCTATTGACGGCATTATCAGTCCAACCAATGCCGCTGCAAGCATAACCCCTGCCGCAAGAGATAAAACACCGTCGGTAAATTTCTTTGTGGTGCTCCTGAAAACAAGCCCCATCGCACCGCCAAAAACCGTAGCTCCACCAACCGTTAAGGCGGTCAGTATCAGTAAATTCATTATAAAGTCAGCATCCTAAAAAAGTCATTAGGAGAATTTATCTCCTTTTTTATTTTATTCGCTTTTCCTTTTTTTGACATAAAAAAGCCCTGTAAAACCGTCTTTTAAAGCGATTAAACAGGGCTCGTTTATTATTTCAATCCAACTTTAAGGTTAGATTACTTTAACTTGTTTTTTTGAGGTTTTATTATTCCTCGGAGGATCCTTCGGATTCCTGCTCAGCAGAATCCTCTGCCTCAGAAGTTGCATCTTCAGCAATATCGTCCTTAGAAGCGCCATCTTCGAGATTGGTCTCGGGTGCAGCCTCGGGAGCAGTGGGGGTAGGTGCGCCGGGCTTCTTGAGGAAGTACCAACAAGCTGCACCTATAGCACCGAGAGATGCAACAACACCGGAAATCACAGCAACAATTGCGCCAACGTTTGTGCCAAAATCAGCTCCGCAAACGTCGCACTTACCGTTATTATCAAAGTCTGCACACTCGGACATTACAGTGCCACAATAGTCGCACTCGTGCTTGCCGTTAGGAATATTGTGAGAAGAAAGCTCCTCACCGTGCTTATCGCACTTGTGATCCTTGTCAGCGTCTACGCATGCGCCATACTTAATTCCGCAAACGTCACACTTGCCGTTGTTATCAGAGTCGGCGCACTTGCTGATCTCACCGTTACAGTAATCACATGCGTGATTATTATCTGCGTCGGAGTGAGATCCAAAGGTCTTATCACAGCCATAATCACAGTCGTGATCCTTATCTGCGTCTGCGCACTCACCGTAGGTCTCGCCGCATCCATAGTCGCAGCTGTGATCCTTGTCAGTGTCTACACACTCGCCAATAAGCTCATTGCAGCCGTAGTCACAGTTATGGTCAAGATCCTTGTCCTCGTGCTTGCCCATGCCATAACCACAAACGTCGCACTCGTGGTTCTTGTCATTGTCAGCAACGGGGTAAACAACACCACCACAGTAGCTGCAGTAATGAACACCGGTTTCAACGTTGTGCGCACTCAAGCATACCTTACAAGCATCGCAGTGATGGTTCTTGTCATTATCTCTATGACCGAGAGCGTCCACCTCATCGTCAACGTAGCTATCGCCACATACTGTACAGGTATAGGTGGTATAACCGCCGTTAGTGCAATCGGGATCGGTTACCACTGCCTCGTAGTCATGTCCAAGAGCAGGAATAACCCAAGAGTTCTCTTCAATTTCATTGTTGCCGTCACCGTCAGCAAAGAACTTACCGCACTTTTCACAGGTCCAATATTCGGTGTTTCCCGCCTCGGTACAATTAGCATCGGTAGCCTCGGTCTTAACAAGCTGGTGCTTAATGGTAAGAACTGCGCTATCAGACGTTACCTTGTAATTTCCGTTACCGAATGCGATGGCAGTAACATTGTAAACGCCTGCTGTCTCGGGTATAGCACCGTTAACGGTAAGAGTCTGCATATCAACGCCCTCAAGGGCAGCCTTAAGAGTCTCTATAAGCTCGTTTTCAACAAAATCAGAAGCAATCTCAAGTGCTTCGATAAGAGCGTCAACACCTGCGCCTACAGGAAGAGTAATTTCCCAATCGGCAGGAAGAATTACGTTAACCTCGCCCTTAGCGGTATTCTTAATAATATAGATGGCATAGGGAAGATTATTCTTGTTTGTAATCATGCTCTCGATGGTATGCTTTGTTCCATCGGAGATGATCTTATCGGTCATATCAAACTCTGCCTCGGTGGGCTCGATCACGATAGCTCCAATGCCCTGACCTACGTGAGTTATCTTACCCTCTGCATCACGGATTACGATAACCGCAGAAATGGTGTATGCACCGGCATGCACGGGAGCAAGCTCGCTTGCATAAAGCTTACCGTTAGCCTGCACACCTACGTAGTAATAACGAACACTGTATGTACCTGTATAAGCATCACCTGCGTTATATCCGTCGCCATCCTGCTTATAGGTTATAAGAAGGTTGCCCTCCATTGCATCCTTAGTAGCACCGTCATACTCGAATACACGGTCGTTGTTTACGTTGCCGTTGTTATCGGTAAACCCTACGTCAACGGTCTCGGGTGCAACTACTACAGGACGAACGATAGGAGCAGAATAATACATCTGATTGCCCCAGTTTGCGATCATAGCGATCTCAACGTAGCCACCAATGTAAAGATTAGCGGGATCTGACTCAATGATAACGTTTCCGTCAATATCAACGCCAACAAAGATTTCTACGATCTGAGCGGTTGCATCTGCAAGATTGCCGCCTGCACCAACCGTAGTTGCATGAGCCTCTACGTCAAATGCGCCGGACTCGAGAAGAGAATTGGTAATAACGTAATTATCGTCTGTCTGATTCCAAGCAAGCTCCGCATTAATACCGTCGGGATAAATTGCAAGCACGCCTACGTTTGCAGCAGTCTCATAGTTAGAATCTGCAGTTACAGCACCGATAATATAAGCACCCACGTTGGTAGGAAGATCGCCGCCAACGATAATCTCGAGATCGGAACTTTCGGTGGGAAGAGTATCAAGCATATTAACGAGAATTCTGAAATACTCGTCATATTCGGAGCTTGTGGGTATGCTGTCAATAGTCTCAACGATCTTCTTAAGCTCGCTAAGCTTCATGGCAGCGCCGTCAGCAAAGCTGATGTCAAGGCCAAGAAGGGGACCGTACTCCTCAAGTGTGTCAAGCACGGACTTAAGATTCTCAGGGAGAAGAAGCTGGATATGACCAACAATGCCCTTAATTTCACCGTCTACGTTCGCATCAGAAACGTCAATACCAACAACAAACTGAATGGTATCAACGCCTGCGGGGGTGGTGATAATGGGAAGCTCGTTATATTCCTCGCCCCACTTAACTATCTGATTATCAATCTCGATAGATACGGGAGCCTTATTTACAGTTACGTTAGCTATAACAACCGCAGGCTTGTGAGTTGCATTACCTGCGAACTTGATCTCAACGCTGTGAGCGGTTTCGGATGCGGAAAGACCGGTAACGTCGGTAACGAAGCTGAGAAGCTCTGCACCGCCAAGACGGTTTCCGTCCATATCGTAAAGACCGTCAACAAGGAGATTAAGAAGCTCCTCCTCGGTGTACTGACCGTAGGTAACGGTTACGCCGCTGTTAACCTTGATGTAGGACTCGGCACGGGAGTCGATAAGAGTTACCTCAGCCTCGATGTAAAGACCTGCCCAGGATGTGCCGTCCTTACCGGTGATACGAACCTTTTCGATTGCATCGCCGCCGTTTACAAAGCGCTCACCGAAGTCGTAGTAGGTGTGAGTAATAAGGCTGTTATCATCTGCGTCTGCAGCCTCGCCAAGAAGCTTCATACCTGCGTTGAAGCCGTCCTGTCCGATGAGAGCATCGTGATACTGATAATAGTGAATTTCTACGTCGTTAACGGTAATATTCTCAGGAATAGAGGCGCCGGAGTCAACTATAGAGTTAAAGATGCTTGCCTTAAGAGTGTCAAGCTGATCAGCCGCAGACTTGAAGGGATCGAAAAGAACGTTGGCGGAAGAATTACCTGCCAAGGTCTCTACGCAGAATACAACTCTAACCTCTGCATCCTCACCGTTAATAGCGAAGGTGTTACCGTCAAGCTTAACACCGTTTACATAAATACCATCAAGAATGTATCTGGTGTTTGCATTACCAACCTTAGGTACTGCGGTAACGGTAACAACAGTGCCGTCAAGGCCTCTGTTAATGCTAATAGAAGCGGAACCAAAATCAGGAGTTGCGTTATCGAGAGTAACGTTGTAAATAGGCTGCTGAGAAAGCACAACGGTGATATTACCGTCGGTAACGTTATTTACAGTAATCTCGGTAGTCTCTGATGTGCTAAGTGGAAAGCTGTCCTTCTCAATGCCGCCATCATTTACTGTTGCAACCCAACCAATATCATCCATTGCGGGAAGAGTGAAGGATACGCTCTCGCCGTACTTGACGGTTGTAGCGCTGAGGTTGCTGTATGTAACGCCGTCCTTACCGCTTACACTAACGGTTACGTCAAGAGTGTTCCATGCTACAGTCCAGGTGTAGGTGTAGCACTTGGGTTCAGAGTGGGTGTGCTCGCCTTTAAGTGCATAATCACAACCAAGAGTATAACAGTCTACAATGTGAGTATGCTGACACTCAAACTTCAAATGATACTTAACACCATCAACAGTTTTGTTATTTGTGCAGAATTTGTACCACGCGCAAGTACAAGGATCTGTCATATCGACAACTGTACATGTCTCTGGATGACCAAGCAAAGTGCTTTCAATGAAGTGCGCACATTTTGTGATATTAGGTGTTGTCATACATGCATCAGAATGAGTATGCTCGTAGTCCTTGCCGCAAGTCATGCTTTCAGACTTTACAGGACCTTCCCAATGCGTTCCTGCAGGGATAGTACCCGAAGGCTTAGATGTGTTATCGCCCTTTACAGTTGCGGTGTCACCAACAACATAGTCGGTTTCCTCAACGGCAAACGATGTAACGGTGAAGAGATTAGTCGGAATGAGACCGAAGGTCATCATCACCGCTGCAAAGAGCGACATACCTTTCTTTAAAATTTCGTTTTTGAAAGTGAGATTCATTTTTCTTTCCTTTCTTTTCTCCGCCATAATGAAATATAAGGCTTAGAAATATAAAATAATATGATATAAAAATATAATCTATAAAAATCAAATAATATTATAACACAAAATATTATTTTTTCAACCTTTTTTACATTAATTTTTAAAAAATATAAATAAATCGGAGTTATTAATCAACTATTTATTACAATATAACACATTTGTGTTCTTTTGTCAACATATGTATTCGGACTTTTTCATTTTCTATACTATAATATTGAAAAAAGGAATGGAGAATGCTATGCTAGATGCTAAAATTGTAGGCAAAACAATTCAGGAATACCGAGAAAAAAGAGGTCTATCGCAGGAGGTTGTAAGCGGCCTTGCGGACATTGGCAGAACTCACCTCAGCGCCATTGAAAGAGGGGAAAGGAAGCCGACACTTGAGACCTTATTTAAAATAGCCGACGCCTTGGGCACAAAGCCAAGCGAGCTTGTCGCCTTAATCGAATCAAAATTATAATAAAAAACAACTCCTGTAAGCTTGCATTTGTAGCAATTTTACAGGAGTTTTGTAATGTTAAGTTGTCATTTTATGCCGTTTTTGAAGAAGTTGTTCTGCATTCTGCGTTTCGCATTTTGCATTTTATCTCGCAACCTCTTCCATAATGAAGGCCTCGAGAGTATCGCCCTCGCGGATATCGTTGAACTTTTCGATACCAACACCGCACTCGTAACCGGAGTTAACCTCCTTTACGTCGTCCTTGAAACGACGGAGAGATGCGATCTTATCCTCGAAGATAACGATACCGTCACGTACGATACGAATCTGCGCGTTTCTGGTAATCTTACCGTCCTGGATATAGCAGCCCGCGATAATACCAACACCAGGCACCTTAATGGTCTGACGTACCTCAGCATGGCCAAGGAGAACCTCCTTGAACTCGGGAGCAAGCATACCCTTCATAGCAGCCTCGATCTCATCGATGATCTCATAGATGATACGGTGGCAACGGATATCAACCTTGTTTCTCTCTGCACTGTCAAGCGCATTTCTGTCAGGACGAACGTTGAAGCCGCAGATAATTGCATTAGAAGCAGCCGCAAGCATAACGTCGCTCTCGGTGATACCACCTACTGCAGAGTGAATAACAGAAACCTTAACCTCCTCATTGGAGAGCTTAAGGAGAGAAGCCTTAACAGCCTCAACAGAGCCTGCAACGTCAGCCTTAACAACGATGTTAAGAGTCTGGATACCTGCAGAAATCTGACCGAAGAGCTCATCAAGGTTAACGCGGGAGTTAGCAGCAAGAATCTCCTGACGGAGTCTTTCCTTTCTCTGCTCTGCAAGGTCTCTTGCCATTCTCTCGTTCTCAACGGCATTAAGCTCATCGCCTGCCTGAGGAACATCGTCAAGACCGATGATCTCAACGGGAACGGATGGACCTGCAACCTTTACGTTCTTGCCCTTATCGTCAACCATTGCTCTTACTCTACCAACTGCGTTACCTACGATTACGTAGTCACCCTGGTGGAGAGTACCGTTCTGTACAAGTACGGTAGCAACAGGACCGCGGCCTCTATCAAGCTTGGACTCGATAACAAGACCTGCCGCACGGCGCTTGGGATTAGCACGGAGCTCTTTAACCTCGGCTACAAGAAGCACGTTTTCAAGAAGGTCCTCAATACCCATCTTGGTGTGAGCAGAAACAGGAACGGTAATTACGTCACCGCCCCAAGCCTCGGGAACAAGCTCATACTGAGTGAGCTGATTAAGAACGTTGTCGGGGTTTGCGGTAGGCTTATCCATCTTGTTGATAGCTACGATAATATCAATGCCTGCAGCCTTTGCGTGGTTAATAGCCTCAACGGTCTGGGGCATTACACCGTCGTCTGCCGCAACAACAAGAATAGCGATATCGGTGGACTTTGCACCTCTCATACGCATAGCGGTGAAGGCCTCGTGACCGGGGGTATCAAGGAAGGTGATATCCTTGCCGTTTGCCTTTACTCTATACGCACCGATGGCCTGGGTAATACCACCTGCCTCACCACGTGTTACGTTGGTGTGTCTGATTGCGTCAAGAATAGAAGTCTTACCGTGGTCAACGTGACCCATAACGCAAACTACGGGTGCGCGCTCTACAAGATCCTCCTCGGAATCCTCTGCCTCGGTAAAGAGCTTTTCTTCAATAGTAACAACTACTTCCTTGGTTACCTTTACGCCAAACTCGTCAGCGATAAGCTCTGCGGTAGCATAGTCGAGAAGATCGTTAAGACCCTTCATCTCGCCCATGAACATAAGCTTCTTGATAACCTCAGCGGCAGTCTTCTTCATTCTGGAAGCAAGCTCGGAAACGGTGATCTCATCGGGAACGGTGATCTCAAGCTGCTTGTTTCTTGCGCGCTCTGCCTCCATCTTTTTGATCTTCTCCTGAGCTGCTCTTTCCTTATCCTTGGCGCTCTTCTGATTCTGGCCACGGTTATCCTGTTTCTTAAGCTTCTGCTTCTGGGAAACAGAGTCACCGCCGTTAAGGATTGAGTAGTAGTGATCATTGTATCTGTCATCATACTTGGAAAGGTCAACGTCACCGGTTCTGGTATCAACGATACGGGTCTTGGGAGCCGCCTCGTTTACGTACTCTGTGCCGATATTTACACCGCCCTTAACGTTCTGATTATGGGTAGGAGTAAGAGTCTTGAACTGCTGCTTCTGAGCCTTCTTCTCCTCCTTCTTAGGCTTCTGCTGTGCAGGAGCACTAACCTTCTGTGCCTGAGCCTGCTGCTTCTCGAGAGCAGCCTTCTGTGCAGGAAGAACGGTAGGCTTAACCTCTACCTTACCGATAGGAGTAGGAATATTGGGTCTCTGCTGTGCAGGAGCAGCAGGCTTCTGCTGTACAGGGGTAGCAGGCTTCTGCTGTGTGGGTGCAGACTTCTTCTGCTCGGGCTTCTGCCACTGAGAGTTGGAGCTGCGAAGGCCCTGTGCCTGTCTGTTCATATTCTCTGCCTTCTTTGCGAAGGGATTCTCCTGAGGAGAAGCGCTGTACTTATTAAAGCCGCCATTCTTGTTGTCGCGAGTGGGGCGCTGATCTCTGTTGTCACGTCTGTCACCCTGACGCTGAGCATTCTGCTGAGGCTGGGGCTTACGCTCCTGAGTCTGTGCAGCAGGCTTCTGCTGTGTGGGTGCAGGCTTCTTCTCCTCTACCTTGGGAGTGGGCTTCTCTGCCTTGGGAGCAGGAGCAGCCTTCTTCTCCTCCGCCTTAGGTGCGGGAGCTGCCTTCTGTTCTTCAGCCTTAGGTGCGGGAGCAGGCTTCTCTGCCTTCTCCACTACGCTCTTGATCTTGGTGCGACCGCTTCTGTATGCCTCAAGATCCTTGATCTGATGCTTCTCGGTGAGAGCGGAGAGGAAGAGCTCAAACTCATCCTTGTCGGCGCTGCCGCCACTCTTCTTGTCGATACCAAGCTCCTTGAATGTATCAAGAACGTCCTTGGACTTTATGTTAAAATCTTTTGAAATCTGAGTAATCTTAATGGGTAAATTGGTCATAAGAATCACCGTTTCCCTTACGGGAAACTCCCTTTCTTTTAGTTTACGACTCCGAATTGCCGTCGTCAGTCTGTATAGCCTTACTTATTTCCTCTGCAAAGCGGTCGTCGATTATAGCCACGGTGGCAGGGGCATAGAGCTTGCCGAGAAGTCGGCCAAGCTCGCTTGAATCTATGTTGATCACGGTAGCATTTACTCCGTAAAACTCGGCTTTATGAAGGATCTTATCCTTAGTTGCTTGAGATGCTGTGCATGATATTAGCACTAGCCTTGCGCGTTTTGAAGCGCGCTCCGAAATAGCCGAGCAAACAGGCTCTGTACCTATTACAACCTTGCCGGCACGCATGGCAAATCCCAGCATACCGTAAAGGCGTGTGTTATTGTTTTTATCCAACCGTCAATTCCTCTTCCATTTTAGTATAAAGCTCATCAGAAATACGACACTCAAGAGAGGCCTCAATTCTCTTCGATTTTCTTGCCTTCTTAAGACAGGCGGCATTTTTACAAATATACGCGCCTCTGCCGTTTTTCTTGCCCGTAAGATCAAGTACTATCTCACCCTCGGGGGTTCTGAGCACTCTGATGAGAGAGCTCTTGGGAAAATGCTCACCGCATCCGGTGCATCTTCTGGTCGGAATCTTGCGTACGGGAGAATTTTCCATGGCCTTATGCCTTTATGTCAATTCTGCAGCCGGTAAGACGTGCAACAAGCTTTGCGTTCTGACCCTCTCTACCGATGGCAAGAGAAAGCTGATCGGGAGTTACGGTAACGCGGCAGGTACGCTCATCCTCAAGATAAACGTCGGTTACCTTTGCAGGAGCAAGAGCCGCTCTTACGTACTCGCAGGTGTCATCGCTGTACTTGATAACGTCAACCTTCTCACCGGAAAGCTCCGCAAGAATGTTGTTGATTCTCATGCTGTTTTTACCGATACAAGAGCCTACAGCCTCAACGTTCTCATCGTTGGAGTAAACTGCGATCTTGGTTCTGGAGCCTGCCTCACGGGCAACACCCTTAATAACGATGGTGCCGTCTGCAATCTCGGGAACTTCAAGCTCCAAGAGTCTCTTAACGAAGTGAGGATGTACTCTGGAGAGAGTTACGATAGGACCGCGGGTCTCACCGGACTTAACCTCGGAAACGAATACCTTGATTCTATCACCAACATCATAGCGCTCACCGGGAATCTGCTCCTCGTGAAGAAGGGTCGCATAGCCTGTGCCGGTGTCAAGGATAAGGTTACCGTTGGTGGTATCAACCTTATCAACGATAGCGGTGATGATCTCCTCACGCTTTTCCTCATACTCTCTGGTCTGTCTCTCGCGCTCTGCGGTACGGATAGCCTGAACTATCATCTGCTTACCTGCCTGAGCAGAAAGACGGCGGAAGTCCTTGGTCTTAAGCTCGGTCTCAACTACACCACCAAGCTTGTGGCGACGGGAGAGAGCCTTTGCGTCGGTGTAACTGATCTCGCAATTGTCATCGTAAACCTCTCCGTCAGGAACAACTGTTCTCTGCTGGAAAACTCTCATATCCTTTTTGTTGGGGTCAAGCTGTACACGAATGATGGTGGTAGGACCAACCTCTCTTCTGCATGCGTTTGCAAGTGCAAGCTCGATCTGGGCAATCATATACTCCTTTGAAATGCCGTTTTCCTTCTCGAGAAGGTCAAGGGCGGCGAAGAAATCTGCGTTCATTTTTCCTTTGTACCACGTATAAAAATACGTTCCTTTCCAAGTTAATGATATATGTTAATTTTATTCGCTTTCTCTTTAAGTCCGGACTCAGTCCTCAAAAAATACGGTGTTGATCTTTGAAATCTCGTTCTGTGCAAGAATCACGTCACCGGTAGGCTCGGTAATAGTAAGCTTACCGTCCTCAAAGGCACACAAAATGCCCTTAACAGTTTTTTTACCATCCTTCTGGGCGAAGAGCTTGGCAAGCACCTTCTGGCCAACAGAGCGGCTGATGTGCTCTGCTGTACGAAGCTCTCTCTCTATACCGGGAGAGGAAACGTCGAGGTAATAAAAGCCCTCAATGGGATCGCACTCATCAAGAATGGGGTCGATGGCGCGGTGCACCTTTTCGCAATCCTCAATATCAATGCCACCCTCCTTGTCGATGGTGATCTCAAGGTGATAGTCGGCTCCGATCTTCTGGTATGTGATGTCCCAGATATCGTAACCAAGCTCGGTGACGGTAGGTGAAATAGCATCTCTGACAGTATCTCTGATATTCTTTTTCATTATTACCTGTTTCCTTCCTTATATTATATTTATCAATATATGCGTCATACTTTAGACCGAATGTCAGAATAAAATCGGCTCGGTTTTCAGCATTATGAAGGGGCTGTTGCTTTCGCAACAGCCCCATAAATCATATATTCTGTATGTATTATAACACACAATTCAGGAAAATGCAATAGTTTTCCTAAAATTTCTTTTTAGCTTAAATTAAGCCTTGAAATCGTTAGGAGCCTTGCCAACCTTGTGCTGACGCTTGCCAAGGTTCTTGAGACCAGTAGCCTTAGCGTACTGCTTCATAACGTTCTCCATCTCAGCCTTGAGCTCAAGTCTTTCCTTCTCAAGCTTCTCAGCCATACCTGCACGAGTCTTTACTGCCTCGAGCTGAGCTACATTAGTGGATCTTTTAGCCATTGTATTTTATCCTCCGTAATTATTTACAATAAATTATTGATAAGCGTGGTAATATCAACGTTCTGAGACGTAAGGTGAAGAACACCAAAGGCCATTGCCATAAGAAACACGATGAGGTAGAGTGCTACCCACCAGAACGTCTTATCTGCCCTTCATTTACGCTTCTGAATCTTCTTGATGATCCAAGCGATATCCTTGGAGTTCTGGTTGATAAGCTTCTGCATATCCTTAACGTCCTTGTTAAGAGCCTTCTTCTCTGCAGCATTCTTGTACTCCTTGGTCTTAAGTCTGTACTTGGAAAGTGCAAGGTTAGAGGAAGCCTCTACGCTGCTATTAAGAACACCGTAAAGTCTCTGCTTCTCACCGCTGGATGCAGGAAGACGGAAGATCTGCTTAGCGAGCTTCTGGTTCTTGTTAACGAACTTCTCAGCTGCATCGGATCTTACGGAGCGCCACTGCTGGTTAACGCTTACGCCGTCAAGAGTAACCTCGGAACCGTTGTAGATGGAAAGGAGCTTGCTGTTGAGCTCATCTCTCTTGTTAAGGAGAGTCATCATCTGGGAACGAAGAGATGCGATCTTAACTCTGTCAGCCTTGCGCTTCTTGGTCTTCATGGTAACGGGGTCGTTGGTGATAACTGCGTAGTAACGCTCGTTATCCTTCTCCTCGTACTTAAGAGCAGCCTTGTGATCCTTCTGAGCAGCCTTGATCTTGGTGTCAGCAGCCTTCTTAACTGCCTTCATATCAAATACGTTCTTGTTGAATCTGTAGAAGCTCATATCCTTCTGATTCTCGAAGAGAGAAATCTTGAAGTCGTAGCCCTTGGTGATAACGGTGAGGTCCTTGTTAGCCTGCTCGGTGATCTTCTCCTCGAGAGCGCTCTTCTGAACCTTCTTCTTGTTAGCCTTAACCTTCTTAGCCTTCTTGTTAGCGTTATCAACCTCAGCAGCTGCTGCAGCTGCTACTGCTGCAACGTCAGCATCGCTGTTTCTAGAGGTACCGTCGTTAGCGGTGTAGGAGATAGCGGGAATTGCCTGGAAGGGCTTGCCTGCGATGATGTCTGCAGGAATGGACTCGGAAGCTCTGGTAAGACGAGCTCTGGTGAGAACCTCGTACTCATCAACGAAGGAGTTGTAAGCCTTGATCTCGTTGGTAAGGGTCTTCTGAAGCTCCTTAACCTTCTTGCTGTCGTTAAGCTTGTTTACAACGTGGAGATTCTCAGCGATTCTCTCAACGATGTATCTCTGGTAGGTGAGGCAGTTGATGATAAGGAGAACCTTATTGTAACCGGTGGTCTCATCCTTCTGCTTAACGGTGTTTGCAAGTCTAACCTTAACGTTCTGAAGTGCTCTGTCGCTTCTGCTGAGGTACTTCTTAAGCTCGTTCTGGTCGAGAATGGTGATGTTTGCGTTGTAGGGGTTTGCTGCGGTGGTAACGGGCTGGCCTACTGCCTCGATGCCGTAGTTGTTGCTGCCTGCTACGATCTCGTCTGCAAGCTTGGTGGAAACCTTGGGAGCCTTCTCACCGGTAGCCTTATTGTAGTCTGCGATAAGGCCGTTGTACTTGCCGATCTGCTTGTTGAGATCCTTGGTGGTCTCCTTGATGCCCTTCTTGTCACCGTTGTCACGGCAGAAAGCAAGGTCGTCACAGATCTCAATAAGAATCTGCTTCTCGACAGCAATGTTTTCCACAAGAAGTTCTACTCTGGTCTGCTGCTTATTACTCATTGTAATTCTCCTTCCGGGGGTCCTTAACCCCCTTCAAATTTAATTTTTTATTTTTATTTTTTTGGATAACTAAATAATAACGCTTGACTATTCCTTTTGGAACAATCCTATTAAAGAATCATATCATCTTCTGCAATGATACTAATGATTCTACGGCTGTCCTTGCCGCCTATGTGATCTACGATCTTGATAACGTCACGTGCGAAGAGTTCCTTCTTAGCCACGCCGATATCAAACTGGGAAATACCCTGGATGAGATCACGCTTAAGCTCAAATCTCTGATTCTGAGTAGGCTTGATATTCATCTGGAGATGAGCTATCAGTCTCTGCATTGCTCCCTGGAGGAAGTCAACTGCAATCTGGTTGTCAGATCCTGCAAGATTTACGCTGCTGATAATCTGGTTAACCTCACCTACGAGCTCGGTAAGCTCCTTATCCTTAAGGGTCTTGCCTCTCTGGTGCTTGTCAACTCTCTCAACAAGCTCTCTTACGTAAACAAAGTTCTGAAGCTCGGTAAGCTGGTGGCTTTCACCGGAGCAAAGCTTATCAATAAGATCGGTAAGCTCTACCTGTCTGATCGGAACTCTGAGGATCTCAGAATAAACCTCTGCTCTCTTGTTATAATCATTTACTGTAGCAATGAGCTTCTTTCTTGCGTTATTGCTCTTAGGCTTCAGGCGGAGCTTCTCACAGTCAAGAAGAAGCTTGTACTGGTCGCTTACAAAGCACTCAAGAATTGCGCCATAGCGGTTACGCTCGATGTCTCTTGCACCGTATTTTAACAATACGATACCTCTTCCGATAAGGAAGAACTGAGCCACAAACATCACCAAATTGTAAACAATGTTTAACAAAAGAAGTACAATAGGCAGCGCAGCCCATACAATTCCGATCATCACAAGAACCTGAAGTCCAGGACTTCTTGCAAACAGTGCCGCAGCAACTGCGATGATGGTTGCAAGCGCGAGAGTTACAATCCAGTAGATACTGAGATCGATTCTGAGCGCTCTGGTTATGAGCTGGTAAATACGCATGTTGTAATCAATGCGGAAGTTGGTTGACAGATAATCTCTAAGAACCTTATGCACCCTGGTCTGATACTTAATGGGATCGTTTGCAACACCGATAGCACGGATGGTGCGTCTGTTATAACGCTTCATTGCACGAGCCTTCTCGTATCTGATAAGGAGGTGTCTAAGCTCATTACTCTGACGTCTTGAATAGGATCTGTTGGATCTCTTCTGGATCATTCCTGTGATCTTAGGAAGAAGTGCACCGGGCTTACCCTTCTTTTGCTGCTTTTCCAAGCTGGGAATAGTGAACTTTTCAGCCCAGAACTGTGCAAAGGGACTAGCATATCTGAGAAGTCCGGACTTTGCATACTCAACAAGCTTGTCATAGATGCCATCAGTAGTGATGGATGCTCTTGTCTCATCAATCTTAACTCTGTTACGAAGGCTGAGAACAGGAGGTGTGGGAGGTCTGTCTGTTTTTCTGAAGATAATAGTATCGGTAATATTGAGTGAGAGAGGCTCGATGTGCATATAACGCTCGTGACGGGAGTTGTACTCCTTAACAAGCTTGTTATAAAGCTCGATATCCTCGTGGAGCCATGCGCTCCATACTCTCTGCGAGCGTCTGATACCGGTCTTTGTTGCCGAGTAAAGTCGCTTGCACTCAATTTCAACAACACCGCCAACCTTGGCGATATTCTGAAGAAGAAGCGAATCCTCCTTGCTAACCTTGCTATTTACAGTCTCCACGAAGGGATCTCTGGGAGGAAGCAGGAAGCGAAGGAATCCGTGAGGATTAAGAACGAGGAATCTCATGAATCTCACGTTGATCTCGCTACCAACCAGCTTCCACCAGTTTGCAACATTGTCAACAGAGGTCATACTTCTTGCACGAAGTGCACGAGTGAATCTTTCCTCAATCAGCTTCGACTCAAGATCGAGAGGAGTTTCAACCTCACAACCGGAGCGAAGATCCTTTGCGTCATCTTCTGTTTCGTCGTTGTAGTTTTCGTCAACGCCCCTCTTGTTGATACCGGAGTAGGGGTCGGTAACGTTGGCCGCACCGAGTATAAGTGAATCCTGACCGTGAAGACCTGCATCAAGAACCATACCGCCATCGACACCCGCGAGCATCATGGGAGTTCCTGTGAAGGGCATAGCCGTTTCACCGTTTGCGCTGAAGCCAATAAGAGGTACGCCGGCAGCAGTCATACCGATCATAGTCATACCGTCAAAGTCTGCCTTGAGATAAGGAACGCCCATATTGGTTGCGTAACCCATAGCTCCAACAGACATGATGGGAGAATCGCCCTTAGCTGCTGCGCTTGCACCGGAGGTGCCGGTATAGAGTCCGTATCCGTGCCACTTGTCACCTACGGTTCTCTGCTTACCGTCGATTGTTTCAATAACTTCCCTGCAGCATACAATCTCAGGGAACTTAATCATCTTACCGTATCTGATGATCTCATCAGCAACAGAGGTGGAAACCTCAGCAAACTGAACTCCAAGCACCTCAGAAAGCTTTCTTGCGGTACTGTTGTGAGCGTTGATTGCGCTGATGAATCTCTTCTTATATGTAGTAAGAATGTTACGGGTGAATGTGATTCTACCGTAGCTACGGTACTTAATAAGTACCTGGTTAATACCTGTAAGTCTTTCTCTCTCAAGAACAAGACGCTCAAGAAGAAGTCTTGTTGCATTAAGGCCGGTGCACTCACGCATCCAGCGCATCTTGAGTCTGTAGATCTTACGGCTGAACTTGGTATTAATTTCGTAAAGCTGCTTCTGGTAGGAAGCGGAGTGACGGTCTGTCTCGTGAACTACCGTCTCGAGGGCAACGATTCTAGCTGCATGCTCTGCATTAAGCTTCTTAAGCTTGCGCTCGAACTTAGCCTTCTTTCTATCATTTCTGATCTGTCTGCTGGTAAGGCCACTTCTGGAAAGCAACAGAGTTTCATCAACGAACCAGATGTCGATGTTGGTGCAAATTCTGTTCCACCAAGCCTGAATGGGCTGGGACCAAATCATCAGATGATCAACGAATCCGATAGGATGCCACCAGGAAACCGCAGGCATATCGTCGGTCATAACGTCAAACACGAAGGGAGAGTTAATAACCGTTGTTTCAACAGCGCGGTTTTCGGTAAGTCTGTAGTGCTGCATTAACAAGGGTGTGTAAACACCGGAGCGCCACAGCTTGGGCTTCTCGTAAACAGATTCCTTAAGAGGATCCTTGGGGAATACCTCTATATAATTATCTTTATAGGTAATAACGGGAACTCTGATCTTATCCGCAGAGTCAATAAGCTCCTTGGATGTTGCAGTGGTGATACGGGCGAACTGCTCACCTACGATCGACATATAGTCTATTGCTCTACCGTTATAAAGCTCGATATTCTTGTAAAGTGCTCTACCGTGATTTCTTGCAAGATCGTTGCGCTTAAGCTTTACGCAAACGGAAACGCAAAGACGTCTAACCTCAATGAGGTTGGAGATTACTCTCAGGTTTTCAACGAGTGCGGTAACAACACCGTTCTCGTCAAAGGCCCGAGACATCGCCTTCTCGGTATTCTTAAGAGCCTTGTTGAAGTATCTGATAGCCTTCTTGCTCTTAACGTTAAACTGCTCAAACTCATCAATAGTAAGAACGAGATCTGCAGATTCCTTAAGATTCTCAATCACAACTCTGGCAATTGCGGAGGCTCTGTCAGCCATAGCCGACTCCTCGTTAAGAGTAGAGGTGTTGATGATTCTTTCCTTGTTGCCAAGAATCTTGTCGGAGCTCTCTGCGTATGCCTCCTCGTTGGGAGCAACATTGCTGTTGACATGCATACTGATCGCTCTTGCGTTACAGCCGAGACGCTCTACAAGCTCACGCTTATATGCAATAACAGGGAATGTGATGCGCTCACCGCGGCTAGCATATTCTACGATAGCAACGGGAAGTCTCTCGATCGCAATGCCTGTTGCCTTAGAGCAGCGTTCTGCACTCTGGTTGTAATTTTCAACCGCGGCAGCAAACAGCTCCTCTGCAGCCTTTCTCTTAGAGCGATTGCCTACACCGTAAACGGCACGCACGCACTCGTAAGCGAGAACAAGCTTTTCTCTCTCAACCATAAAGCGGTTAACAAGCAAGCGAAGCTTGGTTCTTGCAAATGCGCTTCTGGTCTTAAGTGTATCAATACCTGCAATGCGTCTGCCGTACTTAACGTTGATGGCAAACACCTTGTTCTTATACTCTCTGGTAGCACGGTCCGCAAGAGGTGTTCTCTTCTCAAGGCTGGCAAGCTCGCTCTCGTATCTCTTACGTGCGACCTTGTTCTCTGCAAGAAGCTTGCTGATTCTCTTGCTCTCCTCGTTGAGTCTGGCGGTTGCTCTCTTAATCTTTCTGATGTAAGAGGAGCAAGCGGATCTGGTAAGAGGAGCCGCGATATCGTGAAGAAGAAGATCGGCTGTTACGGGAGTGTTGACAACCATGGTGGTTACAACATCGTCACGGTTAAGCTCCTCACCGAAATTAACCTGAACGTAACTCTCGTAATAGGTAAGCTCAGGAACTACCGCCAAGGACTTGCCCGAGGAAATGTTCTCGGGAAGGAAGGTGGACATTCTTGTAAGCTGCTCACCGGTAACAGAGGCGTACTCAATAACGAGGTCGTTATATCTGTCGATCTCCACGTGGAGAGCGGTACGCATATCCTTAATGTACTTGTAAGCCTTTACTCTTACGATATTTTCTAGGTTGTTGCACTTGATCTCAAGAAGCTGTGTGCTGATCTTGATGATACCTGCAAGTATAACGGGTATTTCCTTTTCGTCCTTGTTTACATCATAGGCCTTCTGACCGATTGCAAGCGAGGTCTCAAAGTTCTTGATTGCCTCTTTACTGTGCTTTATGTAGGCTCTAAGGCTAAGCTCGTTGTTTTCAAGCTTGGCACCCTCGGCCTTGATCGCCTTAACGATTTCGTCGTGAATTACAAGATCATCAGGATCAACAAAATCCTCATCCTCGGTGTCCTGCTGCTCTGCCTCTGCCTCTTCATCGGATTTCTCCTCGGAAGCATCGTTAACAAGCTCAAGCTCTCCGTCTTCACCTACGGTGAATTCCAGCTTCTGCTCCTCTGCGGGCTCCTCAGAAGCTTCCTCGGTGGGCTCTTCTGCAGGCTCCTCTACAGCCTCCTCGACAGGCACTTCTACAGATTCCTCTGTAGACTCCTCAAGGACTTCTTCTGTAGTTTCCTCGGATACCTCCTCTGCGGATTCCTCCACAGGCTCAGCTACAGGCTCTTCTTCCTTAGGCTCTTCCTCGTAATTTTCGGTAACATCGGGCTGCTCCTCGGTAGGCTCTTCAGAAGCTTCCTCGGTGGACTCCTCCACAGCTTCTTCTGTAGATTCCTCTACGGGCTCCTCAAGGCTTTCTTCTGCAGGCTCCTCGGTTGCCTCCTCTGCGGATTCCTCCACAGGCTCGGCTGCAGGGTCTTTAACTACCTCCTCAGAGATCTCCTCGGTAGGCTCCTCTGCTGCTTCTTCAACAGGCTGGGGCTCTGCCTCGGTCTCAGCGGCTTCCTCGGATACTTCAGCTACGGCTTCAGGCTCGGACTCGGAGTCTGTGGGGACATATCCGTTGTCGCTCTCCTCTACCGTCGCTGCGCTCTCCTCGGAGGGCTGCTCTGCGACCTCTTCGGTTTCATCTACGAGATCGGGCTGCAGGTCTTTAATTTCGTTTTCCTGATCAATGGGTTCTTGCATTGGCACATTCTTTTCATTATCTGCCATCAGTTACCCCCCTTTTCTCATTTGTTTATATTATAATTATTAATTATTCTCAAACTAATTATTTCTCTGCCTGACGCATACCGATAACGGCAGCTCCAATCGCGGTAGAGAACTCGGAGTGCTCGGGAATCACGAAGTTAAGTCCGCGTCCCACCTCCAGATGATTAAACTCATCAAACTTGCGCTTGCAATGAGCAAGCTTGGTAATGTTGCCCGTAAGGATCACGTCCTTGACACCAACCGAGCGGGCAGCGAATATCGAAACCATACCAACGGTCTCGAACACAAGGTTCATAATTCCGAGAGCAATATCGTCCTTGGTGGCTATGTCAGAAAGCTTGCCGAAGTTGGCCGCTGTAAGATCAGCCTCCAGGTGATTAAGTGCATTCGATGCGGTCATATCCTTAATGCGAAGGTCGATGTTATCAAGAGTACCGCCCTCTGCATAATTTTCAATATGGCTGATGGTCTCGGCATTAAGCAGAAGCTTGGAGAGGCCGACCAGCGTACCGCCGCCAACACCTGTACCGCCAAGATACTTCATACTACCGTCTGCCGAAGCATGCACCATCGCGGTGCCTGTGCCCATGCTGACAACCAATGCGTCCTTGCTACCCGAGAGATAGGTACCGCCGCATCCGATGCTGTCAAACTCGGCGACGCGCTCGCACTGAAGTCCGTAAAGGCTATGCTTTACGTGAGAGGCGCCCACACCGGTCATCATAACCTTGGATATGTCCGAAATTTTAAGATTATTTTCATCAACAAATTTACCGAACGAGCCGTAGGTTGCGGTGACGGGATCATCAGCCTTGATGATTTGGGGCTCGATAAGCTCCCAGCCGTTGCCCTTAGCAGAAAAACCAACAATCTTGGTAGTGCTACCGCCAATATCTATACCGATAACAACGCTCATGGGCATACCGTCCTTTCAATTTTAGTCATCCGAAAATTTGCTGTACCCGTGATGTCCGTCATTTCATACAAAGCCCCACTCAATGCACAAAATTTTAAGATATACACGCGTATAAATATAAATCCACGAAAATATTATAGCACACCCGGTCAAGTATTGCAAGCAAAAATTAAATATTTTTTAACATTTTCAAAAATTTGTGTAATATGCTTAAAATAAGGCGAAAATTTTAAGTAAACCGCCCAAAAAATTAGTTGAAAATGACATCAAAACGTGATATAATCGAAGAAAAGAGACTGGCAAGGTCGTAGCAAAAAGCGAAAAACAACGTATAATAACCCCAAAAAGGAGACAGAGATGAAGGTATTATTGATCAACGGAAGTGCTCACAAGACAGGCACAACCTATGCCGCACTCAGCGAGGTTAAAACCACCCTTGAGGCGGAGGGAATAGAGGCCGAGATTATTCAGGTAGGTCATCTTGCGACCAGAGGATGCCTTGGATGCGGAGCATGCTACAAAACGGGCAAGTGCATCATAGATGACGAGGTAAACCAGGTGGCAAAGAGCTTTGAAGAAGCCGACGGTCTCATAGTTGGCTCACCCGTCCACTACGCAGCACCCAGCGGAGGACTTATCTGCTTCCTCGACAGACTGTTTTACAGCACAAGATTCGACAAGAGATTCAAGGTTGGTGCGTCTGTGGTATGTGCCAGAAGAGGCGGATGCACAGCGGCCTTCGACGTACTTAACAAATACTTCACCATCTCGGGTATGCCTGTTGTAAGCTCAACATACTGGAATCAGGTGCACGGTGCCAACGCAGAGGATGCCGCTCTCGACGAGGAGGGTATGCAGTGCATGAGAAATCTGGCGAGAAACACCGCCTTCCTGATGAAGAGCATCGCACTCGGCAAGGAAAAGGAAGGCCTTCCCGTAACCGAGAAGAGCTCCAGAACCAATTTTATCCGTCGATAAATAATGTAAACATTTGTTTATATGTAAATATTTGTTTACGCGTTTTAAGGGATAAAACGCCCAATTCTCTAGGTTTTTCAAGGAAAATCAGGCCATGCGGTGGGTGTTGGTTATGGCGGTTACGCCACACAAATCCCCTTCCTCGGCAGGTCAAATTTTCATTTCGCTACATTATATAAAATACGCACATACGCGTGCGCAATAATTAAGGTCCAAAAATGATCAAGGCGTCGGATTTTACAGGATATATCCGACGCCTTTTGATTTGTATTGTGTTTTAGTAAACTATTGTTTGCTTTTTGTGGCTATCAAGCGATATGCTTTTCAAGAGAATAAAGGAGCATACCGAGTATGGCAGAAAGAATAATAAGAATGATGGGCGAGGGCTTTTTTCCCTTAAGCTTTTTGTAGCCAAAGGATGCAAGAGCAACCACACCAAAAATCAAAAGTCCAACCACATCGGGACTGGGAAGACCAACCGAAATGCTCTCAAATCTCAAAAGATTGCTCATAAAAAGATCGAGAGACGTGCCGAGAATAAGTGCAACAACACAGGGACGCACTCCGCTGAGGAACGCCTGAACCCCCTTATACTGAAGGAAGTTCTTAATTACCGCAGAGATAAGCAGCATAATGATAAAGGCAGGGAGCACAACTCCGAGAGTGGCACAAAGAGAGCCAAACAGACCGCCAAGCTCACCGTATTCCGCACCGCCAGCCATAGAGCCAACGAAGGTGGCCATATTTACCGCAATAGGGCCCGGGGTGGACTCAGAAACGGCAATCATATTAAGCAGCTCAGCCTCTGTAAGCCAACCGTGAGCAAGCACCTTATCAAATACGATAGAAATCATTGCATAACCACCGCCGAAGGTAAAGAGACCTATCTCAAAGAAGGCAAGGAAAAGCTCAAGAAAAATCATCTCTCACCCTCCCCTCTTTTATCCTTCATCAAACCGGCGAAGTATACTGCAAGGCCGACAAGACCCGAGATTATGATGAAAATAATTGTGGAAATCTTGATGGCAAATACAGAAAGCAGAACCATCAGAATAGTTACGGTGCAAAGAATTGCGATTGACATAGGGGTTTTCTTAGCCCCCTTAAGCATCTTAAGACCTGCGGAAATAATGAGATAAACCACGCAAGCCTGAATGCCGCGAAAGGCGTAGGCCGCAAGCTCGAAGGTCAAAAAGGCATCGAGAAACAGAGAAATGATATAAATGATGATAAACGAGGGGAGCACAACACCAATAGTGGAGAATGTAGAGCCAAGCACGCCTCTCACCTTATATCCGATATATGTAGCAGAATTTATGGCTATAGGGCCCGGAGTGGACTCCGCAATAGCCACCATATCAAGAAATTCTTCCTTCTTTATCCACCCCTTCTTCTCTACCAGCTCGTTTTCAATAATAGCAAGCATAGCATAGCCTCCACCAAAGGTAAAGAGACCAATCTTAAAGAAGGTGGCAAACATCTCAAATAAGCTTGTTTTCTTCTTCATATAAGCCTTCCTTATATTTATTCTAATATATTGTAGCACAATAAGAGAAAATTCGCAAGAGGAAAAATAAATTCTTACTCCATCGCCAAGAATAGAAAAAGCAGACCATCAAATGATGATCTGGAATAGGGGTATTCGTGCGAGACACGAAGATTTTTCGCTTCGCCGCTGGTGAGCGAGCTCCCCGACGGCTTTCGCTCAAATGCGAACCCCGCGCCTTTGGCGCTGTGGTGAGAAGCCTATATTCCGTTGTCAAAAGAAAGAAAAAAGACCATCGGATGATGGTCTTTTTTTCTTTGGCAGCGGAATAGGGATTCGAACCCCAACATACAGAGTTTGCCGCTCGGGGTCGTGTCTTCGATAATTACGCTTGTTGTGCGGGTACAAGCTTACATCTCCTCGCATGGCAATATACCGCCTTAGCGGTATGCATAGTCTGCTAACTTCGCCTTTGGCGAAGGCAGGCTCCTCGTCGCATATGTTGAGGTTAGAACCCCTGCTGCCAAGAAAAAGAAAAAGCAGATCATCAAATGATGATCTGCTTTTCTTGGCAGCGGAATAGGGATTCGAACCCCAACATACAGAGTCAGAGTCTGCTGTGCTACCGTTACACAATTCCGCTATCTGCTTAATGCTCAATTAGTTTACCACAAAAGATTTGGTTTGTCAAGTAGTTTTTTTAAGTTTTTTATAGGTTTTTTGCAAAAATATTCATTTTACTTGATTTTTTGCCATCTTTGTGCTATCCTATATAAAAGACTTGATAAAAAGGAGGGCTTGTATGAATCTTCAGGAATCGGGAGAAATGTATCTCGAGAGCATTTTGGTGCTTTCTGAGCAAAACACTCACGTGCGTTCTATCGACGTGTGCGAATATATGGGCTTCTCCAAGCCCAGCGTAAGCCGAGCTATCGGCCTTTTGAAGCAGGGCGGATACGTTAGTATGGACAAGGACGGCTACCTCTCGCTTACCGACAGCGGTCTTGCCGTTGCACGCAAGATTTACGACCGTCACAGACTGCTTACCGATTTCCTCGTGTCCCTCGGTGTGGACAGAGAGATCGCATCGGCAGATGCCTGCAAGATTGAGCATCACATCAGCGACGTATCTTTTGAGGCAATCAAGAAAGCTGCAGAGAAGTAATTTTATATAAAATTCGGCTAATTTGCAAATGTTTGTTTGCATTTTGGTCGTTTTTTATTTGGTTTTTGCGATTATAAACAAGGCCTCGTACCCTGATTTTTTGATTTTTTAAAAATTGGGGATGTAAAATATTTTAGATTTTTTTATAAAAACCACTTTACAAGATATAAATATTTTGCTATAATACTAAGGTATTTAATTCAAAAGCAAAAGGAGCTTTTACTTATGAGCCGCATGATAGGAACAGTTTCCCGTGGCGTGCGTGCGCCCATCATCAAGAGTGGTGACGACCTTGCCAAGATTGTTACCGACTCCATTCTTCTTGCAGCCAAGGAGGATAACTACGAGATAAGAAACAGAGATATCATTGCTATGACCGAGGCTATTGTTGCCCGAGCACAGGGCAACTACGCGTCTGTAAACGATATTGCTACCGACGTTAAGGCAAAATTCGGCGGTGAGACCGTTGGCGTAATCTTCCCCATCCTCAGCCGTAACCGTTTTGCAATCTGCTTAAGAGGTATTGCGAGAGGTGCAAAGAAGATCGTTCTTATGCTCTCCTACCCCTCCGACGAGGTTGGGAACCATCTCATCAGCCTTGATCAGCTTGATGAAAAGGGCGTTGATCCTTACAAGGACGTGCTCGACCTTAAAAAATACCGCGAGCTTTTCGGCTACGAGAAGCACCGCTTCACAGGTATCGACTACGTTGAATACTACGAGTCTCTCATCAAGGAAGAGGGCGCTGAGTGCGAGATTATTCTTGCAAACAACCCCAGAGCTATCCTTGACTACACCAAGAACGTGCTCACCTGCGATATTCACACCCGTCAGCGCACCAAGCGTATTTTGAAAGCGGCAGGCGCAGAGATCGTTTACGGTCTTGACGATATTCTTTCCGCACCCGTTAACGGCTCGGGCTACAATGCAAGCTACGGTCTTCTCGGCTCTAACAAGGCTACCGAGGAGCAGGTTAAGCTCTTCCCTCGCGACAGCCAGGCTCTCGTAGAGGACATTCAGAACCGCGTGCTTGAGGCAACAGGCAAGCTTGTTGAGGTTATGGTTTACGGTGACGGTGCATTCAAGGATCCCGTAGGAAAGATCTGGGAGCTTGCAGACCCGGTTGTTTCTCCTGCATACACAGCAGGTCTTGAGGGTACTCCCAACGAGCTTAAGCTTAAGTACCTTGCAGACAATGCCTTCGCATCCCTCTCCGGCGAGGAGCTTAAGGAGGCTATCAAGAAGGAAATTCAGAAGAAGGACGAAAACCTTGTTGGCAACATGGCATCCGAGGGTACAACCCCCAGACGTCTTACCGACCTTATCGGCTCGCTCTGTGACCTTACCAGCGGCTCGGGTGACAAGGGTACTCCTATCGTATACATCCAGGGATATTTCGACAACTACACAACAGAATAACAACCTACCGCCTCGGTACTTTTCCGGGGCGGATTTTTTACACTACCCATTTATCCTATATTTTACTTGACAAAATATTTTAAAGGGTTTATAATGTATCTGTATACATATAACATTTTAAACGGAGGTATTCCGAATGAACATAATTATCGTAGGCTGTGGCAAGGTAGGTATCGCCCTGGCAAGCCAGCTCAATAAAGAGGGACACAACGTTACTATTATTGACCAGAACGCAGACAAGGTAAAGAATATAGCGGCAAAGCTTGATATCATGGGTGTTATCGGTAACGGTGCATCCAGAACGACCCAAAAGGAGGCAGGCGTTGATGACGCAGACCTTCTCTGTGCGGTTACAGGTAATGACGAGCTTAACCTGCTCTCCTGCCTTGTAGCAAAGAAGTCGGCAGGCTGCCGCACCATCGCAAGACTTAAGAATCCCGAGTACAGCAACGACGCGCAGTACATTAAAAACGAGCTTGGTCTTGCAATGATCATCAACCCCGAGCTTGCGACCGCAAGAGAGATTTCCAGAGTTATCAACTTCCCCTCTGCCCTTGAGATAGATACCTTCACCAAGGCGCGTGTGGACCTGCTCACCTTCAGACTTCCCGAGGACAGCCGTCTGGCAGGTATGTCTGTTAAGGAGGTTGCTACCAAGCTCAGAGCCAGCGTTACCTTCTGTACCGTTGAGAGAGACGACGTAGCATATATTGCAAACGGCAATTTCGTATTCAAGGAGAGAGACGTTATCTCTATCATCGCATCTCCCAGAAAGGCGAAGAATTTCTTCAAGAAAATCAATTATAAGATTCAGCCCATCAAGGACGCACTTATTATCGGTGGCGGTGCAATCACCCACTATCTCTGCGAGTTGCTTGAAAAGTCGGACATATCGGTTAAGATTATCGAGAAGGACACCAAGCGCGCGGTTGAGCTGGCCGAGGAATTTGACGACGTTATGGTTATCAACGGTGATCCCACAGATGAGGACACTCTCCGTGAGGAGGGCATCGGCAGTGCAGACTCCTTTATCGCTCTCACAGGCCTTGACGAGGAGAATATTCTGCTCTCTGTTTTTGCAAAGCGTATGGGTAGCCGTAAGGTAATTACCAACGTAAACCGCATTGAGTACTCTGATATTACAAATCAGCTTGATCTTGACTGTGTTGTACATCCCAAGAACATTGCCGCAGAGATTATCGTAAGATATGTACGCGGTATGAGCAACGCGGGCGGAAGCTCCAGCATCGAGACACTTTACCACCTTAACAAGGGCAAGGTAGAGGCGGCGGAATTCACCGTGCTTGACGGCTCTCCCATCATCGGCAAGCCTCTTATGGAGCTTGATCTTAAGCCCAACGTGCTGGTAGCAATGATTCAGCGCGGAAGAACACAGATTACCCCCAGAGGTCAGGACGTAATCGTGGCGGGAGATCTTGTTGTTATCGTTACCAAGGACATTCACCTCAGCGATATCACTGATATTTTAAAATAAGGAAATCGAAATATGAATTTCAAAATGATAAAATACACCCTGGGCTGGATCATGGTGTTTGAGGCGGCATTCTTCGTTCTGCCTATTATCACCGCGGTCTGCTACCTTGAGTGGCAGTCGCTTCTGGCCTTCCTCCTCTCGGCTGCAATATGTCTGGGTCTCGGTGCTCTCTCGGTTTACAAAAAGCCCGAAAACACAGTTATTTTTGCCAGAGAAGGCTTTGTAATAGCATCACTCTCCTGGGTAGTAATGTCGCTTTTCGGTGCGCTCCCCTTCATATTCAGCGGAGCAACCACCAGCTTTGCAGATGCACTCTTTGAGTCGGCATCAGGCTTCTCTACCACAGGCTCTTCTATCTTCAAGGAGGTAGAGTCTCTTCCTCACGCAATACTGATGTGGCGAAGCGTTACACACTGGATAGGCGGTATGGGAGTACTTGTACTCCTCATGGTATTCCTCCCCCTTTGCGGCGGACAGAATATGCACATCATGCGTGCAGAGTCCCCCGGCCCTGACGTATCCAAGCTTGTACCCAAGGTAAAAGAGACCGCACTTATCCTCTACTCCATTTACCTCGGTCTTACTGTTATTCAGTTTATCGCAATGCTCATCTCGGGCATGAATCTTTTCGACTCGGTTAACACAGCGCTTGCGACCGCAGGCACTGGCGGATTTGGATTCAGAAACGACAGCTTTGCCTCTGCCACCCCTGTACAGCAGATTATTGTTACCGTCTTTATGCTGCTCTTTGCCGTAAACTTCAACTCCTACTATCTCATCCTGAGACTTAAGTTCAAGGATGCGATTAACAGCGAGGTAAGAACCTTTGTGCTCATCGTTGTGGCGGCAATAGCTATCATCACTCTTAATATTTCCCATATGTACGGCAGCATCGAGGAGGCTATGCGTCACGCGGCCTTTAACGTTGCATCGCTGGTATCCTCCACAGGATTTGCCAGCGCAGACTTTGATGCCTGGCCAGCCCTTTCCAAGACCATACTTGTTTTGATAATGTTTATCGGTGCCTGTGCAGGCAGTACGGGTGGCGGTATCAAGGTGTCGAGAATACTCATACTATTCAAGGGCTTTGTAAACGAGATACAGACCCTTATCCACCCCAAGCAGATTAAGAAGATCAAGCTTGACAAGCGTCCTGTTAACAAGGAGGTAGTACGCTCGGTCAACGCGTATATTGCCTGCTTTGTAGTGGTGTTTGCCACCTCGCTTCTGCTCATCAGCCTTGAGGGTAAGGACCTGGTTACCAACTTTACCGCCGTGCTTGCCACCATCAACAATATGGGTCCCGGTCTTGAGGCGGTAGGTCCTACCTCCAGCTTTGCAGACTTCTCTGATTTCTCTAAGATAGTATTAACCTTCAATATGATTGCAGGCCGACTTGAGCTCTTCCCTATGCTCATTCTCATGAGCCCTGCGACCTGGAAAAAGTCTTAATATGAAAAAAAGAATTTCTAACCTGATGTTTCTCATAGCCACGGTAGTATGGGGCTTTGCCTTCGTAGCGCAAAAGGCGGCGACCACCATTCCCGCCTTTACTGTGGGAGCTGTCAGATCCATAATGGCTATGATATTCCTGGCGGCTATGATTCCCCTGACCGATAGGCTGACTAAAAACGGCAGAAACGTAACAGAAGGAAAAAAGCATCTGCCACTCGACCTTAACCGTAGCGAGCTTATCGGTGGATCTATTCTCGGTGTCATTCTTGTTGTGGCCAGCGCGCTTCAGCAGATAGGTATCGAGGGCTCGGATGCAGGCAAGGCTGCATTTATCACCGCGCTCTACGTCGTTATGGTGCCAATCATATCGTCGTTTATCGGCAAAAAGCCACATCTCAATGCAATTATCAGCGTTCCTGTGGCGGTGCTTGGCTTCTATTTTCTCTGTCTCGGACCGAAGGTCAGCCTACAGCTGTCCGACCTGCTTGTACTACTGTGCGCACTTGTGTTCTCACTACATATTATAACTGTAGACCACTTCTCACCCATGTGTGACGGTATGAGACTCTCGCTTGTACAGTTTACCGTAGCATTTATACTTAACGGTCTTGTCGCCCTCATATTTGAGGGGCCTATCGATTTCGGCATTATTATCGAGGGCCTTGGTCCTCTGCTCTACCTTGGCATACTGTCAAGCGGCGTGGGTTACACCCTGCAGATACTTGGCCAGAAGGATGCCGATCCCACCGTATCCTCGGTATTTCTCTCTCTTGAGTCGGTGTTTGGCGTAATCGGCGGTGCTATGATTCTGGGTGAAAAAATGAGCACACGTGAATACATTGGATGTGTGATAGTATTTGTGGCAATTTTGATCTCTCAGTTTGATGCTGCGGAGTTTATAAAAAGGCTTAAAGAAAAGAAAAAAGACAACTAAGGCTTACATTTTGTGCCAAAGAGGTGAAAATATGAGTGATCTTATTGAAAAGCAGCTGCACCGAGAAGAGATATTTCAGGGTGTGGCTCTGCACGTGGTAAAGGATGATATACTCCTGCCCGACGGCAAGAGGAGTGTGCGTGAGATAAGTCTGCACAACGGTGCATCGGCCGTTATACCCATTCTCCCCGATGGCAGAGTGCTTATGGAAAGACAGTACAGATATGCTCACGGCAGAGTTATGCTGGAGATTCCTGCAGGAAAGCTTAACACCAAGGATGAGCCGCCTCTTGAGGCCGCAAAGCGCGAGCTTCGCGAGGAGACGGGTGCTGTAGCAGAAAGGTACACCTATCTTGGCAGCATTGCCCCCTCACCCGCCCTGCTTGACGAGGTCATTCACATATATATGGCCGAGGGCTTAAGCTTTGGTGAATCAGAGCTTGACGAGGGTGAATTCCTTGACGTGGTTTACTACACCCTGGATGAGCTTTTCACCATGGTAATGAAGGGTGAGATAACCGACGCGAAAACGCAGATTGCTATACTCAAGGCAAAAGAGTTGCTTAAATAATTTAAGGGGCTGTCAGACGACAGCCCCTTTTTAGTTCAGCATTTTAACCTTATCATCCTGATATACAGGGTAGGTCTTAAGCTCTCTATCCTCGGGACACAGTCGCACCCCGCGAAGTCCAAAGCTCTGATAGGAGGAGAAATAATAGACCAGATTTTCACTATCCATAACCGAAAGATAGCGAGTCGACACCGCCTCGCCCTCTCGACTAGAGACACACCCCAGTGGCACAGACAGGGCTGAAAGAATGCTCTTCATTTTTAAAACAGCGGAATTTGCACCGTCAAAGCTTATAGTATTCTGCCTGATAAAAGCCGCACGGACAAATCTTGAGGAGGAAGAAAAATCACCCGGCAAGCCGACCGCCGCCATCCCTCTGGAATAACATTCAAGATTAGTTAGCTCAAGATAATTCTCGGGGTATCCCGAGTGCAGATGCATATAATCTGCAAGGTGGGTCTTGTGGTAAGAAAGGTCGGGGGAATTGGTCATCACACCGTAGGGGTTGTCCCATACCTCAAGTCCCCTCTCGGTAGCCTCAACAGTAATCGCGCCACTCTTATCCGCAAAAATCCAATGCAGGCTGGAGTCCTGAATCCCGATAGCAGAGCTGCTGCATATGGAAATATTGGCAAGCATTTCCCTCACTTCCCCAACGTCTCGGCAAAGACCCAAAGCATAGGACATCAAAAGTGCCGAGGGCACACCTTCCTTTGATTCGGGTGCGCTTTTATAGACGGCATATCCGGGGAAATTAAGAGCAGCACCCGAAAGACCCCACTCGTTAAGCCCGTCAAAGTACAGGCTGTATTCTCCCTTTATCACACCGATGCCAAGCATAGCATAACGGTTTTTGGCCTTGCCGATGGGCATTCTCTCCCTGGGTGTAAAGACCACCCCCTCGCCAAAGCTCCTCTCATAGTCAAGGGTGCGACCGAGAAGCCCCTCCTTAAGATAAATTGCAGTACACATTTTTCTCTCCTTTTTTTATTAGATTATTACCCCCAAAAAGAAAAATATGTAAATACTCTTGATATTTTTTCGGTTTTATGATAAAATTTTACAAAAACAAGGAGAGTGAAAATGGGAAACAAGAAAAACGGATTTTTCGCAAAGCTTAAGAGAAAATTCAAGATGCTTTCGGTAATAATAACGCTTATCATACATTTATCATACATAGCATATCTTGCCTACTCGCTTAATAGCGACGTTGGTATCAAGGCCGTAAACGTTGTGCTTATCATAGGCACGTCGGTATTTTTAGCCGCCTACCTGATTATGCAGCTGATAGGTGTGGGCAATATTAAAAAAACAAAGAAATTCTACAAGCGATTTAAGCTGGTAACAAAGCTATTCACCTCTATAACAGCAATTTACTCGCTGATTACCGCGTCCACCGTATCTCCCTACGCGATGATACTCCCTGTAATAGGTGCGGCATTCCTGCTGCTCCGAATAGTGATTGATATTATCGTTTCACTTATCGCAGGCGCAACCAAGAAGGCAATAAACAGCTTCAAAAACAAGAGAGAAAGACGCAAGAATCAGAAGGATATCGAGAAAATGGATATCGTGACAGAGGACTTCTGCGAGATAACCGACAAGGTGGAAGAAACACCCATTTCGGATGAGGAGCTCTGCCCTGCAGTAGAGGATGCTGAATAAAAATAGAGCCATAGGGTTTGATAACTTCCCTATGGCTCTTTTTTATTTTCTTATTCCTCGTTAAAATCCTCAAATCTGCCGATGCCTACAAGGTCGTCTACAGGGAGGGAGAAGATAAGCGCTCCGCCCTCGGTCTTAAGGCCTGCCGCATCGCGGACAGCCTCCATAATTCTTGTCTTGTATTCAAGGGTAGTAAGGAAGAAGATGGTGTCGGTCTCGCGGCTGATGGACGTACCGATAGCCTGCTCGGCAGGATCGTTGCCGATGCTCTTGGTATGCAAAACGGTAGCACCTGTTGCTCCTGCAGACCTTCCTGCCTCAATGGCAATATCTGTATATTTAGTATCAACCACAGCAATTACAAGCTCGTGCATGATCTTTTTCTCCTTTGTCTTTGAAATAGGTGAGCGACGGGCAGAAAGCTTATCGGGCTTTTCAACCCCCGAGAGAATGGCATCATTTATGATGTTGGAAATACCCGAGAGGGGAACGGTGAAGGCAATGCCTCGACCCACCAGATAAAGCTTAAGTCCATGGCCTACAGCCTCAAGGATGTTGTGCTCTGCGGAGGCAGGAATAAGAGACATTGTAACACGCTTATCCACCTCACCGAGACCAAAGTAGTTCATATAGGCAAGCCTTGCGGTGCCATGACCCATACCCGAAAAATGTACGGCGGTGGCACACTCGTTTACCACCTCGGTAAGACGTACCTCGTCCTCCTTATTGATGATTCCCACAAGGAGCTTTACACGGTTCTTCTCAGGAGTTTTCTTTCTTGGTGCCATTTGCCTTTTCCTCCTGTGTCATAAATTTGGTATATACGTTACTGCGGCGAACGTCACGTGCGTACTCGTAGTCAATAAAGCTCTCGCTTGCGGAGACAAACTTACGCACTCTGTCCTCAGCCTTTACCTTATAGGCAAAGCCGCAGATCTGGATAGCAATAATAGGTGCCATGGCTACAAAGGCCACGCATCCGAAGGCATCGGTCATAACGTTGCCACCGAGAGAGTTGCAGGCTCCCATACAGAGAGGGAGAACAAAGGCGGACATCATTGTACCGCTGGCAACACCACCCGAGTCAAAGGAGATACCCACAAATATTCTGGGTACAAAGAACGAAAGGGTCAGGGCAATAAGATAACCGGGGATAAGGAACCAAAGAATGTTTATGCCCGTAACGATACGGAGAGCGGCAAGGCCAAGAGCGGCAGACACACCGATTGACAGACCGAGGCCTGTGGTCTTGCCCGAAATAGCACCTGCCGACATAGTTTCAACAAGCTTATTAAGCACGTAAACAGAGGGCTCGGCCTTAACGATAAAGTAGCCGAGAAGCATACTTACAGGGATAAGAATCCAGCCACCGCCAATGCCTGCAAGTCTCTCACCGATAGCAGTGCCTGTGGGGATAAATCCAACGTTAGCACCTGTAAGGAATACCGCAAGACCTATAAGCACGTAAATCACACCCACGCTCATCTTGATAAGCTGACTCCTGTTAAATGCTCTGGTAATAAGCTGGAACAAAAGTGCAAAGACAATAATGGGAGCAATAGCGATAAGCACGTCGATAATATGCTCGGAGAAGCCGTGGAGGAATCTATATACGCCCTCCTTGGTATTGGCAACGTTCTCGTTAAGAGTGGGAGTATATGTACCCTCTACCTTCATTACGATACCAAGCACAAGCACCGATATGATAGGACCGATGGAGCAGAGACCCGTAATACCGAAGGAGTCGTTTCGGTCATCACCTGATACCTTGGACATAGATACACCTGCACCAATGGACATAATAAAGGGAACGGTCATAGGTCCTGTGGTTACTCCGCCCGAGTCGAAGGCGAGACACAAAAAGCTCTCGTCAACGAAGAAGGCAAGTGCAAATGCCACCGTATAGAAGCCAATCATAATGGCGGTAAGGCTCCAGCCGAAAACGATACGCATAACCGCGATAGCAAGGAAAACACCCACACCCACCGATACGGTAAGGATGAGGAGCATATTTTCAAGGCCGTCTATCTGCTCGGCGAGGATAACCAGGTCGGGCTCGGAAATGGTAACGAGAATACCGATGATAAAGCTGACAAAGGTGATTATCCATATATTTTTAGAAGCACCCACAGTAGCACCTATCTTTGAGCCGAGAGGCTGCATCGACATCTCTGCACCTGCGGTAAAGAGGCTCATACCAAATACAAGGCAGACAATACCGACCAAAAACAGGAACATATCTCCTGTGGATATGGGTACTATGGTAATGCTGAGCGCAAGGACAATCAGCGCAATGGGAAGCACCGACCGTAGCGACTCGTTGAGTTTTTCTTTAATAAGGTTCAATTTATTTTCCTCTACAGTTTAAATTACTTGTTCATATAGCCTTCAATCTTCTCGCGTATAAGCTTGAGATTATCCATAATCTCCTGATAAAACTCTCTTGCACTTACGCGGAGTCCGCCGCTACCCAGTATGATAAGCTGCTCCTGGTAGTCACCCGTCACAACTCTGACGGTATGCTCCTCGGCAATCTCATAGGTAACGCGCTCAATATAGGCATCGGCAGTCTGCTTCTCCTTGGTATACACCACAGTTACAGGGCCAATCTCCTCTACACTTCCCTCTCCATTCTGTCTCTTGTAAGCATCGAAGGCAATAATTACCCGACACTTACGAAAGGCGGCATAGTCGCACATAAGTCTGGTGAGCAAATCTCTCGCTCTCGCAATATCGCTCTCAGCCGCGCGACGCATCTCATCCACTCCGAAGAGGAAGTTGTATCCGTCAATAATAATATATTCCTCGCCCCTAGGCTTCAGCTTCTTGGGTCTCTCCCTTTTCGCTTGGTCGGGGGCAGAATTTTCCTTTTTCTCGCTTACCGTACGCTTCTTGATTTTACCGTAGGTGCTCTCGAAGATACGCATAAGCTCCTTATCCTCCTCTACGGTGCCATGGTAATCAAGCTTTTTTGCCACCCTCACAGGAGAGGTCTGCTCGGCCAGGTCCTTGGGCACACCCGTAGGAGTAATATGCATCAGCTCGTCTGCCTCATCCCAAGGCACAGCATAGCCCGAGCCACCCTTACAGAATACGCTGCCCGCAGGGTTTCTCTCATCAAGCTCGGCAGAATAATTTCTGCGCGCCATAACCTCCTCGGTATTGTGGCAGGGCTGATAAGGACCAACAGACAGAGCAATCTTGCCCTCTCCTCTGGTGTATGCACGAAGCTCCTGGGCATAGGAGCGCATGGTTGCCACAGGGCATCTGCCCTCAAGGATCGCCGTATGCTCATTTATCTCGGGAGCAGAAGCGCTGCCCTGCATAGAGGTAATATCATTCATAAGTCGGCCAAGATTATCTCTCGGCACTTCAATCTTAAAGTCAAAGGTGGGCTCAAGAAGAATAGCATCGCTCTTCATAAGTCCCTGTCTCACCGCGCGATAGGTGGCCTGACGGAAATCTCCGCCCTCGGTATGCTTAAGGTGGGCCTTACCTGCCGTCAGAGTAATCTTCACGTCGGTAAGAGGTGCACCGATAAGCACTCCGCGATGGGCTCTCTCCTCCACGTGAGTAATAATAAGCCTCTGCCAATTAAGAGCAAGAGTATCGGTGGGACACTCGGTGGCGGTAACTATACCGCTACCCTCAGGCATTGGGTCAATACGGAGATGCACCTCGGCATAATGACGGAGAGGCTCGAAATGACCTGCACCGTAGACGGTGCTACCCACAGTCTCCTTATAGAGTATCTCGCCCTCGTCAAACTCCACCTCTACAGCAAAACGCTCGGCTATCACGCGACGAAGCACCTCTATCTGTATCTCACCCATAAGCCTGATACGAATCTCGTGGGTGGTGGGCTCGTATGTAAGAGAAAGGCTGGGGTCCTCCTCTGCAAGTGCAAGCAGACGCATATAAATCTCATAGGAGTTTGCCCCCTTGGGAAGCACAACGCGATAGTCAAGCACGGGAGAGAGGGTCTGCATATCCGAGCTCTCAAAGCCAAGACCCATACCCACCTTGGTAGACGTAGGGCCGAGAATGGCACACACGCAGCCTGCAGGTGCAAGCTGAGCGCTCTTATATTTATCACCCGAGTAAAGTCTGATTTCCTCCACCTTTTCGCGAAGGATCTCACCAGAGGGTGTTGTTATCTCAATAATATCCTTAGGCTTAAGTACTCCGCCCGTCACCTTGAGAAAGCTGAGTCTTTTGCCCTGTGGGTCTCTGGAAATCTTATATATTTTTGCACCGAAAAGGCTGTCGGAATAGCTCTTCTGCCTCCCGTATTTATCTATCAAAGCAAGAAGCTCGCTGACTCCCTTAAGCTTCAGGGCAGAGCCGAAAAGACAGGGATAAATCCTGCGTCTTTGTATAGCAAGGCTGATGTCCTCGGTGTTAAGACTGTCGGAGGCAAAAAACTGCTCCATAAGTCGCTCGTCATTAGAGGCACAGCTCTCGTAAAAATCGGCGGTAGTATCGTCGGTAAAATCCACCACTCTCGTAGAAAGCATCTGTCTAAGCTCGGCAAGGAGTGCGTCGCGACGGCGCTCGGAAATATCCAACTTGTTTACGAAAATAACGGTAGGAATATTTCTCGCAGAGAGAAGATGCCAGAGTGTCTTGGTATGTGCGGTAACACCGTCGGTGGCGCTGACCACCAGAATGGCATAGTCCTGCACGGAAAGGGCACGCTCGGTCTCGCAGGAAAAGTCAATATGACCCGGGGTGTCGATAAGAGTCATAAGAGTATCACCAAACTCTATCATAGCCTGAGAGGAAAAGATGGTAATACCCCTCTCCCTTTCAAGAGCATGGGAGTCAAGGAAGGCATCCTTCTTATCCACTCTACCAAAGCTCTTAAGTGTGCCCGAGGAGAAGAGAAGGCCCTCAGAAAGTGTGGTCTTACCTGCATCAACGTGAGCAAGTATGCCTACAGTAAGTCTTTTCATCGCCTTCTCCTTCCTTTTTGTTAATATTAGTTTACATTTTTATATGAAAATTGGTTTTTTCTCCACTCTCCACACCTTTACCAAAGCACTTAGTAAAGAGCGAAATGGATGCCACATTACGGTTATCTACCGTTGCATAGAGATTTACAATCCCCATTTTTGCACATATCTCGCGAAGCGCCGCGATCGAGGCTTTAGCAAATCCCCGACCTCTGTACTCGGGGAGAATCCTCACCGCACACTCGCAGCCGCCAAGAAGGTCGAAGGAATAGAGCGCGGCCTCTCCCACAAGCCTGCCATTATGCCTTACGGCAAGGGCCAAGGCTACACCGCGGTCAAGCTCGTTTTCTGCCATCTCTCTAAAATATGAGTCCTCGGGGTCATCGTTATCACAGGAGTAATCGTAGCCCCAGAATTTGTTGGTCTCCTCATCCCTGCAGAGTCTTGCGTATGCCTCGTCATCCTCCTCGCACAGAGCATCAAGGGTGACCGAATCCATCTCGACAGAGGGAAGCTCCTCGAGAAGCATCACCTCACTCATTACGCGGAGCAGGTAGGACTCGCCCTCCTCATCCTGTGCATCGATGCTTACGTGCCTGAAGATGGGTGCAATATTGCCAATCTCCTCGGCAGGAATGTCGGTATATACAAGAGGAATCTCCTGCTTTACCGCATACTCTCTTATAGAATAGGCGGCAGCACTCTCCTCTGCCCCCTCGCATACTGCGACGGGATAAATAAAGCTGTACTCCGAGTCAAAAACTCTGATAAGAAGGCAGCCGTTTGAGACAGCAAGAGCATACTCCGAGTCGGTATCCTCAAGGAGAGAATCAACTATCTCATCAATATATTCAAGGTCCACGTCCTCTATTCCAAGAGTAATCAGGTCGATGACCTCATCCCTGTTGTCGTTGTCAATAATCTTAAATGAAAGCATAGTATTTTCCTTACTCGGCTATCTCGCGGGGCGGCTTGATATCAAGAACAAGTCGGCAAACGAAGAAATCACCGTCTACAGAATACTCAAATTTCTTTGCAACAAGCGAGCCAAGACGCACGCAGGTCTTAAGGCCGATGCCGTTGCTCTCCGCACCCTCGGTATCAATACGAATCTTGTTCCTGCACTCAAGCGCCATAACAGAATTCTCTGCGTGCGTGGTGATGGTGATGGGATGAGATTTATCGGCGTATTTTTTAAGGTTGGAGAAAATGTTATCAACGATACGCATAAGGTTGGGTGCGTCGGTGTACACGGTTGTACCCTCCTTAACCTCACCACCTGTAGCAAGTGTCCTGATGTCGTAGCCGGTCTCTCGCAAAAGCAGAATATGCTCGGCAAAAATCTGCTCGTACAGGGTGATAAAGTCGTACTCCTCAAGCTTTACCGACTTCTTTGTATCACCGAAGGCAAGCGAGTACTTGAACATATCGTCGGAGAGCTGCTTAAGTCTTAAGGCGGTGCTCTCGCTGGCATCAATATAGCTCTGCATCAGCATATCACCCTCGGCATGCTCCTTCATCATCTCGATGTAGCCCATAAGAACGGTAAGAGGAGTTCTGATATCGTGGGAAATGGAGGTGATAAGCTCGGTATTTGCCTCTCTGGCCTCCTGCTCGCTCCTGATATGGTCAAGCATGGTGCATCTCATACCCTCAACACGGGCAGAAAGGTTGGACATCTCGTCCTGACCCTCGCTGACAATGGCGTAATTCATATCTATCTCGGATACTATAGTTACGTCACTCTCAAATCTCTTGATACGCTCGATAAGAATTCTGATGTATCTTACAAGCGCAAGCACGAAGGTCAATATTGCAGCAAAAATGCTGGAAATGGTAAAAATTGAATAATAAAGATTTTCGGTATACTCGCTTATAGCAACCGTAACGTTGCCGTCCATAAGCTGTATTGTATAATAGCCATTCTTTTGCGCATCGGCAATAAGCTGATCACGGTTAAGAGTCTCGTCAATTCTTGAGCCGGGCAGCTCGCGGAGCTTATCCTTCTCACTGGGTTTTCCGGGTGTAACCGATATATACGAGGTCAGCTCTCCCTGATTTGATTTCTGATAAACCAAGAGATAAACATAGGGGTTATCTCTTACCCATCCACCTATCTGGTCGGTGTCTTCCATATAAATCGATCTTCTCTGCACATACTGCTGAAGGTCGCTGAGATAATCCATTCTGCGTGCCTTCTGCATCTCGGGAGAGGTATAATAATTATCAATTACATACCAGGCAGGCAGATAGATAGCACCAAAGACCAAAACCGCAAGCAGGACACCTATCAGAATGTTGTAAAGGAAGCCGAGATACAGCGAGCGATGACCGCGTGCTTTGCTCTTTTTCTTATTATCAGTCAATCTGGTAGCCCTTTCCCCATACAGTACGGATTACCTTGGTCGAGGAGGAGTCATCCTCCAGCTTTCTTCTCAGGTTAAGTATATGTACGGTTACGGTGTTGTTGGATGACGGAAGGGGCATCTCTTCCCATACCGCCTGATAAAGCTCTCTGGGGCTGACAACCTTACCTTTGTTCTTTGCAAGGAAGATAAGCATATCCATTTCCTTATCACGCACGTCAAGAGGAGTGCCGTTTTTAGTTACCTCGCGCTTTTCGGGGTTAAGAATTATTCCGTTGCCAAGATTAATCTCACCGCCCGAGCGAATCTTTATGCTATAGCTGTTGTATCGACGTGTAAGCGCCTCCACCTTCATAAGTAGCTCGCGAGAGGAAAAGGGCTTTACCAGATAGTCGTCACCGCCACCCGAGTATGCCTCCTCCTTGTCGCTCTCCAGCGATCTTGCCGTCAGGAAAAGCACAGGAATGGTGGAAAACTCACGTATCTTTTTTACAGCCTCAATGCCATTCATGGTGGGCATCATAATATCCATTATACAAAGGTCGATAGAGGGGTCTGCCTTAACACACTCCACAGCCTTAAAGCCGTCGGACGCCTCCAGAATGCTGTACCCCGAATTTTCAAGAAGAAGTCTTAAGACCTTTCTGATCTCTATCTCATCATCTACTATAAGTATTTTCACAGCCATGCCTCCTTGTTGTATAATTATCCAATAATATTATATCATAAAATATTTTTCATTTCAATAATTAAATCTTAAATATTATTAAATAAAAAAGGCGGAGATCACTCTCCGCCTTAAATTGTTTTGAATTAATAGTTCTCCTTGCGAACCTCGAAGAAGCTCTGGGGATGAGCACATACGGGGCATGCGCCGGGAGCCTTCTTGCCCATTACAAGGTGGCCACAGTTACGGCACTCCCAGATGGTCTGCTCTGCCTTCTCGAATACCTGCTGCATCTCAACGTTGGAAAGAAGCTTTCTGTATCTCTCCTCGTGGGTCTTCTCGATAGCAGCTACCATTCTGAACTGAGCAGCAAGAGCCTTGAAGCCCTCCTCCTCTGCTTCCTTTGCGAAGGTGTCGTACATATCGGTCCACTCGTAGTTCTCGCCCTCTGCTGCGTGAAGAAGGTTGGTAGCGGTGTCACCAAGCTCGCCAAGAGCCTTGAACCAAAGCTTTGCGTGCTCCTTCTCGTTGTTTGCAGTCTCCTCGAATATTGCTGCGATCTGCTCGTAGCCCTCCTTCTTTGCTACAGATGCAAAGTAGGTGTACTTGTTTCTAGCCTGAGACTCGCCTGCGAAAGCAGTCCAAAGATTCTGTTCTGTCTTAGATCCCTTAAGATTCATGATTAATATCTCCTTGTGTAAAAAAATTCATTTTTTCGAAGGACTGTGCCTTACGATGATATTATACCACAGCAAATCCAAAAAAGTCAACACATTTTTTTGTGACTTAGTCACATTGGAATCAAACGCAAAATGCGACATTAAAAACGCAGAAAATAAAGCAAAATCATTTGCTTTTGTAAAAAAAGAAAAGGGCGAAAAATCTCGCCCTTTAATTCTGCATTTTGAATTCTGCATTTTGAATTCTGCATTTTGCATTCTGCATTAATAGTTAAAGTATCCCTCTCTGTAAAGAAGCTCGGCAATAAGCACCGCTCCGCCTGCCGCACCGCGAAGAGTGTTGTGGGAAAGGCCAACGAACTTATAGTCGTAGAGGCTATCCTCACGAAGTCTGCCTGCGGTGATACCCATACCGCCATAGATGTCGCGGTCGAGTCTGGCCTGAGGACGGTTATCCTCCTCAAAGTAGGTGATGAACTGTGCAGGAGCAGAGGGCAGACCAAGTGTCTGAGGCTTACCCTGATAGCTCTTCCACGCCTCAAGGATCTCCTCCTTGGTAGGCTTGTTTTCAAACTTAACGAAAACAGCCGCGGTGTGACCGTCGGTCACAGGAACGCGAAGGCACTGGGTTGTGATAACGGGAGAGGTTGCGGGTACGATCTTGCCGTCCTCTACCTTACCCCAAACGCGAAGGGGCTCCTTCTCGCTCTTCTCCTCCTCGCCACCGATGAAGGGAATAAGATTATCCACCATCTCGGGCCACTCGTTAAAGGTCTTGCCCGCACCGCTGATAGCCTGATAGGTGGTAGCAACAACCTCCTTGATGCCGTACTTCATAAGGGGAGTAAGAAGGGGCACGTAGGACTGAATAGAACAATTGGGCTTTACAGCGATAAAGCCACGCTTGGTGCCAAGACGTGCTCTCTGTGCCTCGATAACCTGAAGGTGAGAATCGTTGATCTCGGGAATAACCATGGGTACGTCGGGAGTCCATCTGTTGGCAGAGTTGTTGGAAACAACGGGAATCTCCGCCTTTGCATATCTCTCCTCAAGCGCCTTGGTCTCATCCTTGGACATAGACACAGCACAGAACACAAAGTCACAAAGCGACTTTACTCTCTCGATATCATCGGAGGAAATAACCTCCATATTAAGAACACGCTCGGGGCAGGAGTCTGCCATCTTCCATCTGCCAAGCACAGCCTTGCCATACTTCTGACCTGCAGAGCGGGGGCTTGCCACAACGGCAGAAATCTCAAAATAGGGATGCTCGTTAAGGAGCATGATAAATCTCTGGCCTACCATACCGGTAGCACCGATTATACCAACCTTAAGCTTTTCCATATAAAAACCTAACTTTCTTTATATCAAAATTCATTATTAGTACATTTATTTTATCATATTTCAGGCCGCAAGTCAACTTGTTTTTTGCATTTTCTATAAAAAACATATCTAAAATTTGTGAAAAGTGCCATATATTTCGTTTCTCGTGGACACAATACACAAGGTTTATGGCAGGTCTTTGGCATATTCGACGAAAAAGATGCAAGATAATTGACAAAAATAGGAAATTTTTGTGTTAACTCGGGGCTTTGGGCCATCTGCGAAAAATCGCATATATTGACAAAATGTCAAGAATATGTTAAAATGGGCTGTCAATTTTTGAAAAACGGAGAACTTTATGAGTACAAATCTTAAAGAAAAAACAGAAGAAAAGATTATCCAAAAGGTTGATAAAAACGAAAAATACGAAGGCATTATCGAATACGATACACCGGCCTACAAGCCCCGTAAAAGACGCTTTGGTGATCGCTACGACGGCAGACTTTTAAGATCGCTGCCCGCAATAAACAAGCTGATGCCCTATCTTATGAAGAAGAGATCCGATGCGCAGAATCACTTTGAGTCGGAGGTTGATATACACAACGCAGAGCTGTATCTGGCATCTAAAAAGAAAGAGGGCTACACCGACATGAGCCTTCTGCACGTTTTCCTTGCCTCCTACGTAAGAGTTGTGAGCGAGCGCCCCGGTATTAACCGCTTCATCGCAGGTCAGAAGATCTATCACAGAAATAAGATCGAATGTCTTATGACCATTAAAAAGGATATGACCATCGAATCCCCCGATACCTGCATCAAGGTTGAGTTTGACCCCAGAGATAATATTTACAACGTATACAAAAAATTCCAGAAAACCGTTATCGAGGCCAAGAATGAGGACGGCGACTTTGAGTCTGTCATCGGCGGACTTATTAAAATTCCCGGCCTCCTGCTGAGAACGGCTGTCGGAGGACTCAAGCTGCTTGACTACTTCGGTATGCTTCCCAAGGCTCTTCACGCCATCAGCCCCTTCCACGGCTCTATGATAGTTACTTCAATGGGATCGCTCGGTATCCACGCAATTTATCACCACCTTTATGACTTCGGTCATCTGCCCCTCTTCCTTTCCTACGGAAAGATGTACACCAAGGAGGTTACTAATGCAAACGGTGAGAAGGAAAATCACCACTTTGTTTCCTTCAGAGTTGTAACCGACGAGCGTATTTGCGACGGTTTCTACTACGCATCTGCATTCAAGCAGATGATGAGATACTTAAATCATCCCGAGGTGCTCGACCAGATACCCGAGAGTGTTGTTGAGGACGTGGACTAATTTAAATGATAAAAAATCGGCAGTAAACCTGCCGATTTTTTTGTTAGCTCTTGCTGATGATGCTGATATTTTCGGGGCTGATGCCTGTGGTTTCATAAACGATGGAGAGAATCTGCGCCGCCTCTGCAGCCTGAAGGCTCTCTGCACTTACAATAACGCTGACCGCGTTGTCCGAGATTATTGCCACGCAATCCTCAAAGCCCTTTGCCTTCACGAGAGTCTCGATATTTGCCTCATTCTGAATATCCACAGCAATCTTGGATATCTTTGCCTGTGCCTCAGCCTTTGCCTCCGCGGTAGCCTCATCGCTCTCGGTCACCATTTTAAGCACGTCAAGAGCCTCGTCACGAGCCTCCTTGCGGTCAAGTGCGGTGGAGGTAAAGTAATCATTCTGATTTTGCGCATCACCCGAGGCATTCTGGCTGTCGGAATAATTGTCATCCATATTGTTGTCACCGTAGCCGAGAGAGCCCGCAGGGTTATAAAACCAAACGTAGTTTAAGTAAACGGCAAGGCCGATAAGAAGAGCCGAGGATGCCACCACTATGCTCTTTGCTGTGCGGGTCTTAAAAAAGCTTTGAATTTTTTCTTTGTCGATTTTCATTGTATGCTTTCTCCTTAAAATTTGTTACACGGTAAATCCTATGCGGCAAGGAATCTGAATATTACTCCCCTGAGTAAAGTCGTTGTATCTCCACCCTGTTAGCACCGATGCCGTAAAGAGAGCAAAGCACGTCGGTTATCCTCTCGCGCACAAAAACAGACTCTCCACCCTCGCAGACTATAAGCACGGCGTAGACGGTGCGCTCATCACCCTCTCCACGATAGGTCATCATCACCCTACAGTCGCCAACCCCCTCTATCATAGAGCATATTTCGGTGAGCCTTTCCTCCTCTCCCTTTGCCTCGGTGACCTCTTTTCCACCAAAGGTGGAAAGAAATATGAAAATCAGACCGAGTGTGAGCAGGATACCCACCTTTAGCTGCGGCTTCATTGACGAAAAAAGGCTAGTTACTCTGTCCAAGCTGAATTTCAACTCTACATTCCCCCATTCCAAGACTGTTTACATACTGCTCTATCCCTCGATAATCGGCAAGGGCGGCCGACCCTGACAGATATACCCTGATGCCTTCGCAGGACATTTTCTCCATATCAAAGCCCTCGGTCTTCACCCTTATATCCTCCTTGTCTATCATAAATTTATCTGCCACAGCACTCTTTATGCCCTCAATAAGTCCCCTCTCGGCAATCTCAGAGGGACTAAGCTCGCTCTCATATCTTGAGCCGTTTGCAATATCATCAAGAAAAGAAAAATCCATATCCGTGAAAAAGGTGACAAGCGGAGAAATGATAATAAAGGCGGCAATAATACCAATAGCTCCCCGCTCTGCCCTACCCTCTCCGTATAAAATGAGCGAGAGAATACCCGATAGAGCAAGAAAACCAAAGGTGGCAAGAGCATATTCGGTCATGAGAGTGCAACTCCTATCCTTAAAAATAGTATAAGCTGATAGAGATAGACGATGACCGAGAGCACGTAGGCCGTCACCGTCATATCCATAACAAAGCGGTATGAGATAAACAAATCCGAGAGTCCGTCCGCACCGAGAAGCCCTGCAATGCTTGAGCCCAGAGTGAGGGCAAGTCTGTATAAAAGCAACATCACAAGGGGAGAAATAGCAAGCGAGACAATAACGAAGATTGATCCACCGCCCACAATGGCCTTAGCATAGGTCAGCCCCGAGGCAAGTGTAGCAAGCGCGCCCGAAACCGCAGAGCCAACCACAGGAATAAGTCCTGTTGCCATATATTTGGCAGTACGCATAGCGGCAGAATCGACGGCTGAGGCAACCAGAGTCTGCAGAGTGAAAACCGACGTTATAATAGTGGTAAAAATGCCTACCGTCCAGCTAAAAAGCCCCTTTACACCCTTACCAACCGCCTTTACCGACGGAGTTCCGAGGGCAGAAAGCATAGCAAGAGAGAGGCCAAGGGTAGATATAAGCAGAAAAAATCGGCTACCCACACCACCGATAAGAGTGAAGGCGGTGTACATTCCCCCTGCCTGCACACCCGAGGTTGTCCCTCCTCCGCCAAGGGCGGTTATTCCCACCGCAATAGGTGTAAGGGCGGCAAAAAACCGGCTGAGGGCAGATAGAGACTCAGAGACCGAGGAAAGGGCCGAAAATACAGTGGGAAAAATGGCAAGAGAAATCACGCACGAGACAACAGCCTGAGTCTGCTTTTTAAACTCGCTATGACACCCCGAGGCAAGAAAATATACCCCAACAGAGCCGAGGAGCAAAAGGCAAAAGGAGATAAAGCTCCCCCTCTCACCGTTAAGAGAGTCAGTAAGTATCTCAACAAGCCCCTTGATGCTAAAGTGCTCTATCAGTATGTTACTATCCTCGCTGATGCCCTGCATATCCTCGGGCACTATGTCCTCAAAGTCAGATAAGAGGCCGTCAACGCTCTCTTCAGCCGAGGCAGGTAGAGCAAAAAGCCACATAATGACAATTATAGTTAGCAAAACACAGAGTTTTTTCATTCTAAAAGCTCAATTCCAAGTGAAATTATTTTTTCAAAATATGGCATTGCAACGAGAAATATCTGCACCCTACCCACAAGGGTGACGGCATTTGCTATCGTCTTTTCACCCAGGGAGGTGCATACGTCCGAGGTAAATCCGTACACGTAGCCAAGGCCCACGGCACGAAGAGTACAGGAGGCCACCTCGGAAATTCCCGTCCTATCGGCAATGCCCGTAAGACTGCCAAAAAGCTCACCAAGAGAATTGCCAAAGAGCGACAAAACGACAAGTGAGCAAAGGGTGGCATAAAGGCCGCGTGACTTAAAGCCAAGGCTCTCAAGAGCCGCATATAAAACGGCCGACAAAAGTGCTATGGCACATATCCTCGGTATCATAGGCCAAAAACACGGCGAAGGGTGCTTACAAGCTCGCCAACCCTTTCGGCTATAAGTATCAGTATCAGCACGGTTCCGGCTAAAGACACCATAGTAGACTGCTCATCTCTTCCTGCCCTGCTCATTATCTGGCAGATGACGGTGATCAGCATACTCACACCGGCAACCTTCAATATAAGATCTATGTCCATTGTTTTACCTTATTCCTAAATTATCATAATCAAAAAGGCGAGAGCAGCTCCTATAAGAAGGGCGGTGGTAACCTTTACGCTCTTCTCAAGCCTATCGGCCTCGGTAGCCTTCTCGCTCTCAAGTGATGTGCGAAAATCCGAGAGAGACTTAAGCTCACCGTCCTTGTAACCCCGACCGAGACCCGAGAGAAACTCCGAAATAGCCTTAAAGCTATCCTTGGGTAAATTCATCTCGCACTCATTAAATGCATCAGCAAGGCTCACCCCCTGACGGATTAGAGGCAAAAGCCCCACCCTCTCAAGCTCGGCATTCTCAAAGCCGCGATAAAGCCCGTCCCCCGAGGCAAGATAGCGACCTATCATAGCCTCAAGATGTGTAAAAAGGGATATTAAACCCTCGTATTGCAGAATACGTCTTTTTGCATACAGCTTATATTCTCCCGAGGCTATCAGGGCCGAGAGGAGCACAAGACCTCCTCCGAGGAATTTCCACACCTCGCTCATAGCCTATCCACCTTCAGGTCATACCCAGAAGGAGAAAGCGAAATCCCCACCGCAACCTCAAAAGCACCAGCCTCAAAAAGACCCCTCAAGGGCTTTCGTAAGAGCAGCTCTTCCACACTACCTGCATGGGCGGTGGCAATTATGGGCACACCGCATCTGATGCTTGAAAGGATGGGCTCTGCATCCTCCACCCCTATCTCGTCCACCATGATAATCTGCGGTGAGAGTGTTCTTGTGGCTATCTCAATCCCTGCTGCCTTCTTATATCCACAGAGAATATCAACCATTCGGCCAAGATAGTCACTCTCGTCAAATTCCCCACGTTCATCAATTATAGTAACGCGTTTTGCATCCGTTCCGCCACTTATCATATAAGCAAGGCTTCTTATCGCTGTAGTTTTCCCCACTCCCGGCGGAGAGTAAATTATCATACCCCTGCCTATGCCCGAGGCAAAAATACTATAAAGCTCATCGCGAAAGAGACACTCCCTCGTAGGAATGCGAAAGACGAGCGAGGTCATATCGCTAACACCCACAAGAGCCGAGCCATCATAGCTTGCCCTACCGCACACTCCCACGCGGACACCTCGTCCGATGCTGATATATCCCTCGGCTATGCTATCCCGATGGGCATATAACGCCCCACCGATTAGCCGACCGAAAAGAGCCTCCATATCCTCCCCTCTCACTCCCGAAAGCAGGCTTATCTCCTCCCTGCCTATCAGAAAGCTACTGACTCCGCTCCGTCTTATTCTTATCTCGCGTATGCCATAGAGACCCTCACGCCTGCCAAGAGAGAGCCTTTTTATCTCCCCCATCACAGAAGATGGCAGAAGCGAGAGCACGTATTCTACCGCAGATTTTTCCTTTAGCCTTTCCATAATACGTCTTTTTCCTTCTTTTTTATTTATTATATTGACTTTTATACCATAATATGGTAAAATATGCTCACAAATTCCAAAAAGGAGTAACCTTATGAAATCTACAGGCATAGTTAGAAACATTGATGAGCTTGGCCGTATCGTAGTACCCAAGGAGCTTCGCAAAAAGCTGGGAATCGGGGCAAACGATCCTGTTGAAATCTCCTCCGAGGGAGATAAAATCATACTCACAAAGTACTCTCCCGTATGTCACTTCTGCGGAAACGTTGACGGTGTTACCGAATTCAAGGATAAAAGCATCTGCAAAAAGTGTATTTCGGAGATAAAATCTATATAATAGAGATTTAAAAACAAAAAAACATACTTGATTTTCAAAAACAGTTATGTTACAATGTATGTGAAGAAATTTGAAAAAATTATAAATTCGAAAGGATTTTCTAAAATGAAAATTGTAACCTTCGGTGAGCTGATGCTCAGACTTCAGCCCTATAACTATGAGAGATTCGTTCAGTGCGACCACGTTGAGTTTACCTTCGGCGGTGGTGAGGCTAACGTTGCTGTTTCTCTCGCTAACTACGGTATGGACGCTTCCTTCGTAACCAAGCTTCCTGCTCACGCAATCGGTCAGGCAGCTGTTAACTCTCTCAGAAGATATGGCGTTGACACCACCAAGATCGTTCGTGGCGGCGACAGAGTTGGTATCTACTTCAACGAGAAGGGTGCTTCTCAGCGTGGCTCTGTATGTATCTACGACAGAGCAAACTCCGCTATCGCAAAGGCTTCCTGCTCCGACTTTGACTGGGATGCTATCTTTGAGGGCGTTGATTGGTTCCACTTCACCGGTATCACTCCCGCTCTTGGCGCAAACGTTGTTGAGATCTGTAAGGAGGCTTGTAAGGCTGCAAAGGCTAAGGGCATCAAGATTTCCTGCGACCTTAACTACCGCGGCAAGCTCTGGACCAGAGATCAGGCTAGAGAGGCTATGACCGAGCTCTGCCAGTACATCGACGTATGTATCTCCAACGAGGAGGACGCAAAGGACGTATTCGGCATCGAGGCTGAGGCTACCGATATCTACGGTGGTAAGCTTAACCACGAGGGCTACAAGTCTGTTGCAAAGCAGCTCGCTGACAAGTTCGGCTTTGAGTACGTTGCAATCACCCTTCGTGAGAGCCACTCTGCATTTGACAACGGCTGGTCCGCAATGCTCTACAACGTAGCAAAGGACGAGTACTGCTTCTCCAAGAAGTATGACCTTCACATCATCGACCGTGTAGGCGGCGGTGACTCCTTCGGTGGCGGTCTTATCTACTCTCTCCTTGCAGGCAAGGACACTCAGGCTGCTGTTGAGTTTGCAGTTGCAGCATCTGCTCTTAAGCACTCTATCGAGGGTGACTACAACATGGTTACTCTTGCAGAGGTAGAGAAGCTTGCAGGCGGTGACGGCTCGGGCAGAATCCAGAGATAATTTCATAACTTTCAAGTGGGATGATCTTTCGTCCCACTTTTTTTCTGCAAGCACCTCATCCACCGTCTACGACGGTCCCCCTTCCCCGAGGGGAAGGCTATCGCAGGCGGCGACGGCTCAGGAAGAATCCAGAGATAATTTCATAACTTTCAAGTGGGATGATCTTTCGTCCCACTTTTTTCTGCAAGCACCTCATCCACCGTCTACGACGGTCCCCCTTCCCCGAGGGGAAGGCTATCGCAGGCGGCGATGGCTCGGGCAGAATCCAGAGATAATTTCATAACTTTCAAGTGGGATGATTTTTCGTCCCACTTTTTTCTGCAAGCACCTCATCCACCGTCTACGACGGTCCCCCTTCCCCAAGGGGAAGGCTATCGCAGGCGGCGACGGAAGCGGCAGAATCCAGAGATAATTTAACCTTAAATATAAAAGGGAAGCAAAAAGTTTCCCTTTTTTCTATGCCTCCCGGTCATAGTGAAGGCTGTTGGATCTCTTATTTCTTGCTTTGATTCCCCTCAAAGGATTCGGCAGTTAATCTTACTCCAAGAGAAAAGCCCTCACTAAAAGCATTCTCTGCCTCACTATCTGCCTTTACAAGCATATCATCAACAATTTCATCAAGAATTCTTCTGTCTTTTGGTGTCAAGCTTTTCATAAATTCCTCAAGTCTTTCATCGATTTTATAGCTTTCTATTGCTGTGCGGTTCTTATCCCATAAATTATATCTTCCCTCTCGGTACAACTCTGTTATAGTTTTCATAAAATCCTCCGTTTGTTATATACTTATATAAGTATATATCTTTTTGAAGGAATTGTCAATAGGGTATATCTTTATTAGAATATATATCGAAGGGATGTGATTGTATGATTAAACTTACCGTAAAAGAATATATTGACAATGCCTGCATCACAAGATATGAGCTTGCCAAACGCACCGGCATACGTTTTCATATTATCGACAATTATTACAAAAACAAGGTTGTAAGATATGACAGCTATATTCTTGAGAAAATCTGTTCTGCGCTGGATTGCAGCATTTCGGATATAATAGAATATCGCAAAGAGGAATAAATCAACATTTTGTAGCGAGGTGTAAAGCATCTCGCTTTTTTTCTTGCTTTTTTTGCCCCTTTGTGTTATAATGTTAGAAAACATTTGGAGAAAAACCATTGAAAACTATAAGAAAACGAACATTTATGCTTATTTTAGGCGTGTTTTCTATGCTTTTTGCAGGAATTATTTACGCCTGGTCCATACTTAAGGTGCCGCTTGCCGACGGGCTAGGCAAATCTGCGCTCTCGCTTAACTACACACTCACCATGTGCTTTTTCTGTGTGGGCGGTTTTGGCGGCAGCCTCTTAATCAAAAAGCTGGGTCTTAAGCCCTCGGTAATCCTATCGGGTCTTGTGGCAGGTCTAGGCTTCATTTTCACAGGACTTTTCACCACCGATAATGCCCCACTCCTCTATCTTACCTACGCACTTATGGCAGGCGGTGGCATCGGCATAGTTTACAACCTTATCATTTCCTCGGTAAATGCCTGGTTTCCCGACAAGAAGGGGCTCTGCTCGGGCTGTCTTATGATGGGATTCGGCTCCAGCACCCTTATTCTCGGTAATCTTGCATCCATTCTTTTTGACATCCCCTCTATCGGTTGGCGAAGCACCTACGTTATCCTCGGTGTTGCCCTCGGCATTGCGCTGACCCTGACAGGTCTTTTGCTTGAGCGTCCCACCGCAGAGGACACTCTCCCCGAGGCCAAGGTGACCGCCATCGCAGAGGAAAACTTTGAGCGAGTTGACCTCTCGCCCATAGAGATGCTCAAAAGATTCAGCTTCTGGCGTGCCTTTATTCTGCTCATCTGCCTCACCGCAGTAGGCAGCTCGGTAATCAGCTTTGCAAGAGATTTGGCTATCTCGGTAGGTGCAAACGGCTCGATTGCCACCACTCTCGTGGGTGTGCTTTCTGTATGCAACGGCCTTGGCCGAATACTGACAGGCAGATGCTTTGACCTGCTTGGCAGAAGAAATACCATGCTGGCGGCTAATATCATCACCGTTTTTGCCGCAGGAGTGACACTTCTCTCGGTTTATATGAATTCTTTGCCTCTGTGCATTATAGGTCTCTGTCTCACAGGACTTTCCTACGGCTCGTCTCCCACCGTATCCAGCGCATTTACATCTGCATTCTACGGCACAAAGCACTTCTCCACCAACTTCAGCATTATGAATTTCAACCTGATGCTCGCATCCTTTGTAGCAACAGCCTGCTCGGCTCTGCTCACCGCAAGCGGTGGATATACGGCACCCTTTATTCTTCTGCTTGGTCTGTCGATAGTTGCATTAATAATGAATTTCAGCATAAAGAAGCCCTAAAACACAAAACCACCGTAAAAACGGTGGTTTTTTCTTATTTTTCCAAGAAGAGAGGTCGCAGCTGACGCCCCTCGGTCATAGCCGTCAGAGCATCGCAGAGCAGAGAGAAATCCGCCACAAGAGAATGGGGCTTTCCTATCGGGTCATCCTGTCGCATAGGCAGAAAATAAACCGACTTTCGCGAGAGAAGAGTTCCGATATTAGAGAGATTCTGCGACATACCGTCATTGGTACAGAGGGCAAGAAGAAGCGGTCTGTCCTGCCTTAAATGTGCCTTGGCCGCCATTGTGACAGCGGTGTCGGTGATGCCGTGAGCCATTTTTGCCAGGGTGTTGCCTGTGCAGGGGCAGATGATAAGAGCATCAAGGGGTGTCCTTGGGCCAAGAGGCTCGGCATCGGCAACCGTATGGATAATTTTTCTACCTGCCAAAGCCTCAACCCTGTCGCGAAACTCCGAGGCAAGCCAAAATCTTGTGTCTGTGGAATAGGCGCGCTCACTCATTATTGGCTGCACCTGATAACCTGCATTGGTAAGCTCCTCGAGAGCTTTAAGAGAGCGAGAAAAGCTACAGAAGGAGCCACAGATAGCATATCCTATCATAGTCTGCCCTCCTTACCGAGAAATCGGAGCACCCCCTCGGCATAGAGCCGTCCTGCCGTCTCCGGATAAAAAGCATCGGGGATAGAAGAAAGCTTTATCAATCGGTCACTTGGCTCGAAGATTTTACCCGAGGCAAGGTCGATAATCTCTAGCCCCTCGGGAATTTTTCTCTCCTCTATCTGCCTTTTCGGTGTGGTGTTTATCAGCAAATCAAGAGTATTTAGGCTAGTTATATCATCAATAAGCTCTGCCTTTACACCCATTTCGCAAAGCTCAAGCACTACGCTCTCCCTTGCGGTATATACAGTTACGTCAGCACCGAAAAGCAGGCAGAGTCTTGTCATCTCCCGACCTATCCTGCCGTATCCCACAATGCCTATCCTCATATCCTGAGCATCCTTTACACTATGGGTAAGAATGTATCCCAGCGCACCGTTGGCGCTTATTTTAGCATTGGCAAGGAGAAACTCCTCGTCAAGCGAGGCATCATACACCGTGGCTCCAACATCTTTTGCCCTATCGGTTATTGCAGGAGGCAGAGAGTAGCCCACAACAATATTCCCCTCATCGATAAGGTCCATCACGTAAGACACGGTGACCTCTGTATTATTTATGAATATATTATCTCGGCTGGTGGGGATAGGTAAAAGGATAAGCCGACCCCTATCCTCCGAAAGAACACCCCGAAGCAATCCAAGGCACTCACGCATTCTTCCCCCACCGCCAAAGGTCTTTATCTCCATGGTTTCATCCTTTAAAATACAAGTCGTGCATTAGTGCACACTCTTATTATATTCATAAAAAGAAAATATGACACAAGCAAAAAAGACCGCTGAAGCGGTCTTTTTGTAAACATAAGTTATTATTTTACCTTAATTCCAAGCTCTGCGAAGGCGTTGGTGATAGCCTCGATAGAGGGAGCAAGCTCCTGCTTGGTAAGAGTTCTCTCGGTAGAGAGGAAGGCAAATCTGAGGGTTACGGCATAGCCGTCATCACCCTGGTAGATGTCCTGAAGCCACATATCAGAGAGAAGCTGACCTGCAGCATTCTTTGCAGCAGAGAGAAGCTGACCGAATACCATAGCAGCAGGGTCGCTCGCGAAGGTAACGTCAATCTCGATTGCAGGGAACTTAGAGGGCTCTGCATACTTAAGAGCAGCAACGGGAGTCTTTGCAAAGCTCTCGGTCTTGATCTCAAAGAAGGAGACAGCACACTTCTTGTCGATATTCTCAAGCACGGTGGGATGAGGAACGGCAAGGAAGCCAACCTTTACACCGTCAAGAAGGATATCAAAGGTGTTTACGGGGTGGCAGAACTCATACTCAGGCTCTGCAGAAACGAACTCGCAATTCTTGTGAAGAATGTCTGCACAAAGCTCGCGTACAGCATCAGCAGCGCGGCCGAAGAGTGCCTCCTCGCTCTGAGTCTTGGAGTAAAGAACAACACCAAGCTTGTTCTGCTCATCGCACTCGCCATTCTCGCGGAGACCCTCAACGGTGTGACCGATCTCGAAAATGCCGTAATCATCGGCATAAGCCTTGTTCTCCTTTGCAAACGCAAGGAGAGTGGGGATCATGGTGCGACGGAGAATTGCGTGGTCGGGAGTCTGTGCATTGATAACACGCACGTTGTCGGGAGTGGTGATGCCAAGCTCCTCGTTCTTCTTAATATCAGACCAGATGTAAGAGTGTACCTCGTGCATACGGTAGCTCTTTACAAGCAGATCCTTCATTCTGTCCTCCTCGGACTTAAGAATCTCCTTACGCTTGGGGAGAATGGGGCTCTCTGCAGTAAAGATGTCAAAGTTATCGTAGCCGTAAATTCTGGTAATCTCCTCGATAACGTCAGCCTTGATGGTAACGTCCTTGGTAGCTCTCCAGGAAGGAACAACGGCGGTAAAGCTGTCACCCTTTACGGTAAGGCCAAAACCGAGGGATGTAAGAGTCTTTACGATAGTGTCGGTAGAAATGTCAATACCGGTGTATCTGTCCACATATCTCTTGTCAAACTCGAGAGTGATGGTGGGATAGTGCTTTACGTAAGAGTCGGTGAAGGAAGAAATCACGCGAGACTGGGGGTCAAGGTCGGAGAGAAGCTTAAGCACACGCTCGGTAGCCACACGGCAGAGCTCGGGATCAAGCATCTTCTCATATCTCTGAGACGCGTCGGTACGAAGACCGAGTCTTGTGGTGGTCTTTCTTACGGAAACACCGTCGAAGGTAGCAGACTCAAGAAGGAGAGATGTGGTATCATCATCAATCTTGGATGCATCGCCACCCATTACACCTGCGATAGCAACAGGCTGGTTGCCGGATGTAATCATAAGCATATTCTCGTCGATGCTTCTCTCAACACCGTCGAGGGTCTGGAACTTGAAGGGCTCGGGGAAGGTCTGTACCTCGATCTTATCAACCTTGGCATTATCAAACGCGTGCATAGGCTGACCAAGCTCCATCATAACGTAGTTGGTAAGGTCGGCAAGGAAGTTGATAGCACGGCTGCCACAGTAGTAGAGACGGATACGCATATCAACAGGGCTGAGCTTACGTGTAACGTTTTCAACCTTGATAGCAGAGTAACGGTAGCAAAGGTCGGTAGCCTTTACGTCTACAAGCACAGGAGGAAGGTTGTCAAACTGAGATGCATCAAGAAGGTCGGGGCACTTAAGCTCACGGCCGGTGATGGTAGCAAACTCTCTTGCAATACCGTAGTGGCTCCAGAGGTCAGGACGGTTGGTAAGAGACTTGTTATCTACCTCAAAGATGATGTCATCAATGCCGTAAACAGTCTTGATGTCGGTGCCGAGAGGAATATCGTCGGTAATCTCCCAAAGGCCTGAGTTGTCATCGGAAATACCAAGCTCACTTTCGGAGCAGCACATACCGTAGGAGGTATAGCCTGCAAGCTTACGGGGAGCGATGGTAATGTCGCCGATGTGACCGCCGAGGGTAGCAAGAGCAACTTTCATGCCCTCTCTGACGTTGGGTGCACCGCAAACGATGTCCACAACCTCATCACCCTTGTCAACCTTAAGAAGATGAAGCTTCTTGGACTCGGGGTGATTCTCAACAGAGAGAATCTTCGCCACAACGATGCCGCTGATGTCAGCACCCTTTTCAATAATATCCTCTACCTCTGCGGTAGAAAGAGTGAAATTCTTAATAAGACTTTTCTTGTCAAGGCCGGAAAGGTCAACGAAGTCGCCTATCCAATTCATAGATAAAAACATACTGTACCTCTCCTTTCATTAGTTAGACTTAAACTGTGAAAGCGCCTTAAGATTACCCGAGTTGAAGTCACGGATATCCTTTACGCCATACTTCATCATTGCAAGTCTGGTAAGACCGAGACCGAATGCAAAGCCGGAATACTTCTCGGTATCAATGCCGCCCTCACGAAGTACGTTGGGGTGAATCATACCGCAGGGACAAAGCTCAAGCCAACCGGAGTTCTTGCAGGAGGGACAACCGTCGCCGCCACAGATCTCGCAGCTGATGTCAAGCTCAAAGCCGGGCTCCACGAAGGGGAAGAAGCCGGGACGGAGTCTAACCTTAACGTCGCGGTGGAATACCTCGGAGAGCATAGTCTTCATGAAGTAAATGAGGTTAGAGATAGAGATATTCTCGTCAATCATCATACCCTCAAGCTGGAAGAAGGTGTTCTCGTGGCAGGCGTCGGTGGACTCGTTACGGAAGCAACGGCCGGGGAAAATGGCACGAAGGGGCGCGCCATACTTCTTCATAATATAGTTCTGAGCCGCGGAGGTATGGGTCTTAAGAAGCTGACCGTTGTCAAGATAGTAGGTATCCTGCATATCTCTTGCGGGGTGGTGCTTGGGTATATTAAGAGCCTCAAAGCACTTGTAGTCGTCAACGATCTCGTCGTAGTTCTCGATGGTAAAGCCCATGGAGATAAACACGTCCTCAACCTCACGGGTTGCGAGAGTGATGGGGTGGTAGCTACCAAGCTCTCTGGGTGCTACGAGAGTGGGATTGTACTTCTTTGCAGAGCGTACCTTTGCAGCGATTGCAGCGGCACGAAGCTCCTCGGTAGCACGCTCGATCTCGCCCTCAACGTAAACCTTAAGTCCGTTGATAAGCTGACCTGCGGCCTTCTTGTCCTCAGCAAAGCGAAGCTCGGCCATAAGACCTGCGATATATCCCTTTTTACCGAGATATTCTACGCGCAGAGCCTCAAGTGCCTCAGCAGAGGTGGCCTCAGCAAGTGCCTGGGCAAAGCTATTCTTAAGCTCTTCAATTCTAACTTGCATTTTTCTATGTCCTTTTTAGTAAAATTTTCTAACTTTATAATTATATATCAAAATATTTAGTTTGTCAAGAAAATTCTAATTTCAAATTAGGAATTTATCCTACTCAAACTGTCTTATAGGCTTGATGGCGAGGCCGTTTTCGTATTCTCTCACCTCTCCGAGGGCAAAGAAGCCGTCCTTGTCCGAAAGACGCACGAGGGTGCCGAGGGGCAGATCAAGATTGATTTTCTTGAGATAAATCTCAAGACCCGAATGGGCAAGCCTCGAGAAAAAGGCAGGAAGCTTTACCTCGTCATACTTCATAAAGATGTGCTCCACGGGGAATACGCAGGCCTCCCTCTCCTCCTCGGTCATATTCTCAAGCTCGGTGAGGGTGTGAGCATCCGCAAGGCTGAAGCCCGATGCGGAGGCACGCTGAAGCGTTTTCATACAGCCGCCACAGCCGAGACGAGCACCGATGTCTGCACACAGGGTGCGGATATAGGTTCCCTTTGAGCAAACGACGTCAAGGGTGTATTCTCTGTCGTATATTTTTTTGAGAGAAAGACTGTGGATAGTCACCTCTCTAGCCTCACGCTCTACGGTAACACCCTGTCTTGCAAGGTCGCAGAGCTTTTTGCCACCAATCTTAAGGGCGGAATACATAGGAGGAGTCTGCAGATAACTGCCGACAAAGGAGTTAACGGCCTCAGTAACAGCCGTCTCATCGGGAATATCATCACTCTCGGTGAGTGTCTCGCCCGTCACGTCCTCGGTGTCGGTGGTGATGCCCAAAAGCAGAGTAGCAACATAATGCTTGTCGGAGGTAAGCATAAACTCGCTGGCCTTTACACCCCTGCCAACAAGCACAGGCAAAACACCCGTTGCCATAGGGTCAAGAGTGCCTGTATGTCCTGCCTTGGCAATGCCAAGCAGTCTTTTCACGCGGTTGACCACCCCCTGAGAGGTGGGGCCGATTTCTTTGTTTATAATAATTACGCCGTTTTTCATAGCCTGGCTCTTTCTCAAAGTGTTTTAAGGATATTTTATCATAATTTGCTTAAAAATTCAATAATCTATTGTAAATAAACAAAATTTATGATAAAATAACACATATTTTACATTGGAGGTCTATTATGAGAGCAGTTATAACCGTTACAGGTAAGGACAAGGTAGGTATTATTGCGATGACAAGCAACGAGTGTGCAAAATACGGTGCAAACATCATCGACATCAGCCAGACCGTAATGAAGGAATACTTTGCTATGATCATGCTCACCGAGCTTGACGGACTTAATGTAGATTTTGTCGAGTTTGCAGACAAGCTGAAGACCGCAGGCAGAGAAAACGGTGTTGAAATCAGCGTTATGCACGAGGATATTTTCAACACGATGCATAGAATTTGATGCTAAAATCACCCTCGGCCATATTTCACAAAAGGACAAACAGCTATGCTTAATACTAACGATATTTTACAGACAATAAGAATGATCCGCGATGAAAATCTGGACATCAGAACGGTCACTATGGGCATCTCGCTTTTCGACTGCATTTCCGATGATCCTGCGCGACTCGAGCAGAAGATATATGACAAAATCACCTCCTGTGCAAAGGACCTTGTAAAAGTATGCGAGGACCTTGAGCGAACCTACGGTATTCCCATCGTAAACAAGCGTATTTCGGTAACTCCCGTGTCCTACGTTGGTGCAGGGCTTTCCTCCGATGGCTTTGTTCGATTGGCAAAGGTTCTTGACGCGGCGGCAAAGGAGCTTGGTGTAAACTTTATCGGTGGATATTCTGCCCACGTGCAGAAGGGCTCTATCATAGGTGCAGACAGACTTATCTACTCCATTCCCACCGCCCTCGCCGAGACCGAGCGAGTTTGCTCCTCGGTTAACGTTGCCACCACAAAGGCAGGCATCAATATGGATGCTGTCGGCAAAATGGGTGAGATTATAAAGGAGGCGGCAAGACTCACATCAGACAGAGATTCTATCGGCTGTGCCAAGCTTGTTGTTTTTGCAAACATACCCGAGGATAACCCCTTTATGGCAGGTGCAGTACACGGATTTGGTGAGCCCGACAGAGTTATCAACGTAGGTGTCAGCGGTCCCGGTGTAGTTGCCGCCGCTATTAAAGAGGTGGGTCATTGCGATTTCTCCACCCTTGCGGACACAGTAAAAAAGGTGGCGTTTAAAATCACTCGCGTAGGTCAGCTTATCGCGGCAGAGGCGGCAAGCAGACTCGGTGTTCCCTACGGAATCGTAGACCTTTCGCTTGCTCCCACACCTGCGGCAGGTGACTCGGTGGCAGAGATTCTCGAAAATATGGGACTTGAGCGCTGCGGCACTCACGGTACAACAGCAGCCCTCGCCCTTCTTAACGATGCGGTGAAAAAGGGCGGTGTTATGGCATCCAGCCACGTGGGTGGACTCTCGGGCGCATTCATTCCCGTTTCCGAGGACAGAGGTATGATTGCCGCGGCGGAGTGCGGAACTCTTACGTTAGACAAGCTTGAGGCTATGACCGCCGTTTGCTCGGTAGGTCTTGATATGATTGCCGTTCCCGGTGATACCTCGGCCGCGACCATCTCGGGCATCATCGCCGATGAGATTTCCATCGGTGTTGTAAATAACAAAACCACCGCGGTGAGAATTATCCCCGTGTGCGGCAAGGGTGTTGGCGAGCAGGTTGAGTTCGGCGGACTCCTTGGATATGCTCCGATTATACCTGTCAAGGGCGAGAGCTGTGCCGACTTTATCAAGCGCGGAGGCAGAATCCCCGCACCCATTCACTCGCTTAAAAACTAAAAGCTCCATCTCGGTAAAACAAGATGAAGCCTAGCCTTTAAGGTTAATATTTCTATACGTAAAAAGAGCGCTCATCAAGTGATAGGCGCTCTTTTCTTTATTCTGTTTTTATTTCAAATCCTGTACGCTTCTGATTCTGAGAAGCTGGCTTAACTGCTCTGCACTCTTGGTGGGATCGGTGATTTTAATGCCGATCTTTACAGGAGCTCCACTGGTAAGGTTGATGTAGTTATCCGAGAATACTCCGTCCACACCCTCAAAGTCTATTTCAAGATCCTTCACAAACTTATCAGCCGAGATGGTAAGGCTGAAATTCTTGTCTTGACCTGTAATTTTGGTATCGATAAGGGCCTTCTTAAAATCAAAGTGCTTTTCGGGTACGAAGAGAAGCACACCGTGTGCAAGTGCAGACGAGCCCTCTCTGAGACAATACTCAAGATAATACTCATTCTCGTGGCCACTGATGACCTCGGAAATATCAGTGGAGAACACTCTGCCCTGACTTGCACCGCTTATCTCCAGAGGCTCGGAGGACTTGAATAGGGTATAATTGTTGGCATCTGCCACACGATACTCAAGGTTACCGATAAAGTCAAATCTGCGAAGATTGGAGGCGGAGAATACAAGCTCGTCACCCTGCATCTCGGCATAAAGGGCGAGAGGTGCGAAGAATCTGGAGCAATAATACTGCAGGGGCTTCCATCTGCCACGGTAATCGATAGCAGAGGGGGAAATCATAAAGGAGGAGTCACACAGACGGTTGAATACCGCACGACCTGTGCTACCGTCGGAGAGTCGACAGCTCTTTATCTCCTCACCAACCGCGTGTGCGGAGGCAAGTGCAGACGCGTATGCGAAGGCGGAGAGGTCTCTGGGATAAGGGTATCTGTCTGCCACCGACATAAGCATATTTTTAATAGAACCGTCCTCGGCAATAGCCTCGATATGACGGGAGAAGAGGTTGCGCTCGCCCTCAGGGACAATGGCACAAATGCTCTTCATCGAAGGGAGAGCAGGCTTAGAAATATAGCTTACGCCCTCGGATACGGATACAATATTAAGCTGAGGGAGAGCCTCCTTGATTAAAGAAGCATCGGCCTCGGTATTTTCATCGGTTATAAGGTCAACAAGGCAAAGGCTGGGGTGGTCGATTCTCGCCTTAAGCATAGGAATAACAAGACTGTCGTCAGCCCTGTGCTCCTCGATAAGCAGAATGCCCTGGACGTCACAAAGCTCATAGAGCTTTTCTGAGGGAGCGGGAGAGGAGAGAGGCAAAACAAGACAGTTGTAGCCTGCCATTGTAGCGGCGGTAACCTGCTTGCTTGTCCTATCGTCAGCAACGGTGCTGTCGGGGTCGGAGTCGGCATAATACACCGCTCCCATAGGTATCATTTTGCTACCGTTAACGGTAAGGGTTGCACCCTCGCCAAGCTCTATCTTTCGAAGACCAAGACGGGTTTCATAGCTATCCTCAATGTCTATCTCACCGTAAAGGTTTACGGTAAGGCGGTAAAGATTCTGCACACCGAGTCCGCGAGGCCACCAGTAAAGAGGGTCACGAAGAATAACACTTCCCTCTCCGCCTGTAAGACCGGCATAGTAAAGCTGACCTGCAGAGGAAACAAGGGTAGCAACCGCACGCACAGACGAGGTGTCACCGAGGAGAGAAAGCTTGATGCCAAGGTTAACCGCACCGTCCTCGTGATGCTGGGTAAGAGCTACGCCATCGATGATAGCACTGTTAAATCGCACGATTTCAGGCAGCTCGGTAATCTCCGCGTAGGAAAGATCGCCGTCTGCGGCATAGAAACGCAGGGAAAGGATGTTGTCACCAAGGGTAACCTGACCTGAAATATCAATGTTATAAACAGGGGTAAAGCCGTCGCACTTAAGGAGAGACTGACCGTTAAGGAATATCTCGGCAGGACGGTTTATACCACGAATGCGCAGGTAAAAATATTTAATTGAAAGGGCAACCTCATCTGCACTGATTACTCCGTCAAAGCTGATAAAATCACCAAGCTCGGAGGAGGAAGCACCCGCGGAGGAAAGCACCCTTCCTACTCTGCAGGGCAACGTGCAGGGGTATGAGCCACCCTCTGTTTTAAGTTCAAATTGTTTAATCTGCTTTTTTACCATAAAAACTCCTCTAATGAATGGGAGCAAAGCTCCCAAAGGGTATAAACGTTGGCAGGGGCGGCCAAAAAATCATCTTCTGCCCACTCTGCGTACTCGGATAGGAAGCTCCTCTCCAAATCTGTGAGCACGAAGCACAGAGCATATCTCCCTGCCCCTCTCGACGGTAAACAGAAGGTGGTGCGAGCCTAAACGGTGTGCGCGAAGCTCCTCACCTCTGTCACCCATATAGGTGGGAATACTGTTAAATATAAGATTTCTGTGAGAAAACTCTCGAATCATTGGGAATTTTTCACCCTTGCGGTCAATAAGAGCGCTCCTGCCACACTTGTCACAGCCAAAATTCTCGGAGATAAAGCATCTCTCGGTAATCATAAGAGGCAATCTGCCGTAGGTGATAAGGCCGCCACCAATGTCTCTTGCCTTAGGCAGAGTCAGCTCGGGTGAAAGGATAAGATGCGATATGCCCATTTTTCTGTAAACCAGGGCACTTTCGCTGTTGGTAGTGTTGAGTCGGAAATCACCTACAGGAGTAAATCCATAGCCCTTAACAAGCTCGATTTGACTGATATTGCCAACTAAAGCGTACATTACGCCGCTATTCTTTGCCTTTTCAAGTGCCGCGCGCACCTCGTCAAGCTCGCTGTCAAAAATGACAGGAGGCAGGTAAACCGCACGTGAGCGAGAGAGTGATTCCACCGACGAGAAGAGGGGAATAAATGCCATATCCAAGGAATCCACAAGCTCGCTGTCGCAATCAAGAGCCTCAAGATAGCTCTCCTCCGAGAAGAATTGTGCGGTGGTAAGAGGCTTTACCCCGCCCTTAACGTCGGGAGAGGGGGTATAGCTCACCCAGGGAAGCTCTCTGCTACAGTTTTCAAAGGCCTCTGCCGCCTCACGTCTTAAGGCATTGAGGGCCGAGGGAGGAAGATTTATATTTTCATCAAGTGAAAGAGTGATATCATCGGGAGAAAGTATAAGATTGGTATTGCCCATCTTGGCAAGTCTCATCTTGACCGAGTCGGGAGTGAGGGGAGAATTCTCTGCCACCATCGGCACAGCACCCTTTACGGATACGCTTCTGCCATTACCGATAATACGCATTTCCGAGGGCTCACCGAGGGCGAGACGCACCTCTGCCCTGACGGGCAGCTTCTCTGCCACATATTCGGTGCGACCCATAGACTTGGTCTGCTGCTTGTCCTCATCCGAGCGTACACCCGTCACACCCTTTTCTGTCTTTCCAACAAAATAGCCGTCGGTAAATCCACCGCGAGAGAAGGCACGACGAAGAAGGTCATTTTCCCGAGCGTTAGCCACACGGTACTCGTCAAGCATCTGACGGTAGGCATGAGTTACGGCAAAAACATACTCGGGAGACTTCATACGTCCCTCGATTTTAAGGGAGGCAACACCCGACTCGATAAGCTCGGGAATATGGTTAGCAAGCGAAAGGTCTTTTAAGGAAAGAATATATTTACCGTTGTTGAAGGGCAGGCGGCAAGGCTGTGCACACTCACCGCGGTTTCCGCTTCTACCCCCCACAAGAGAGGAGAAGAGGCACTGTCCCGAATGGCAAACACAGAGAGCACCGTGCAAAAATACCTCTATCTCACAGGGGGAGTTTTCAACAATGCTCTTGATATTTTTAAGCGAAAGCTCTCTGGCAGGCACAACGCGTGTGATACCCATTTCAGAAGCAGCCAAAGCACCGAGAGAGCTGTGCACAGACATCTGTGTAGATGCGTGAATCTCAAGGTCGGGCACAAGACGACGGATAGATGCGATAACACCCAAATCGGCAACGATAAGAGCATCAACACCTATGCGATAAAGCTCCGCCGCATAGGCAATGGCATCGGCAAGCTCCTTGTCCTCGATAAGTGTATTTAAAGTAACGTAAAGCTTTACTCCGTGGAGATGACAGTAGCGCACCGCCAGGGAAAGCTCGTCTATATCAAAATTTTTGGCAAAGGCACGAGCACCAAAGCGCTTTCCGCCCACGTATACGGCATCCGCCCCTGCAGCCACAGCGGCATAAAGACAGTCCATATCACCGGCAGGAGCTAACAGCTCAGGGAGGGGGTCTTTTCTAAACATTTTGGTACTCCTTTCATAGAAGATTTAAAATCGTTTTTTGATTGACGATGGGATTTTTGAGATTAGATTGACAATGTGACTCCAAACGCATTTCCAATCGGCAAAGAGATTTTGTGATAGAATTCGCGATTCGCTACCCGAAGGCGTAGTAATCTACGTCGAGTGGGAAAGAATACAAGTCAACAAATTTAAAATGGATTTTGGGCTGACGATGGGATTTTTGAGATTAGATTGACGAATGTGACCCGAAGCTGTAGAAACCTACTGCGAGCTTGGTCACAGTCGGCAATATAAGCCAAAAATCACCGTCATTTTTTCCAGTATTTGCGGTCAAGCGATCTATACATAATCGCTTCTGCTATATGATCCTCGTTTATCTCAGCCATACCGTCAAGGTCGGCTATTGTTCTTGCTACACGAAGCACGCGGTCGTGACCTCTGGCAGAAAGACCAAGGCTCTCGAAGGCCTGCTTCATAAGGGCGCTGCCCTCCTCGGTGGGAGTGCAGTATTTACGGAGCTGCTCGGTGGACATTCTGGCATTGAGAGTGCCGGGCTTGTCGCCGCCCGCCTTAAGTCTCTCGTCGGTAAATCTGCGTGCCGCATTTACGCGCGCACGAATGGAGGCAGAGCTCTCGCCCTTGGCGGTCTTGCCTGAAATCTCGTTATAAGTAACCGCAGGCAACTCAATCTCTATATCAATACGGTCAAGAAGAGGACCGCTGACTCTCTCAAGATACTTGGTGATAGCACCGGTGGCACAACGGCACTGTCTTGTGGGGTCACCGAAATAACCGCACTTGCAGGGATTCATTGCACACACAAGCATAAATGACGCAGGATAGGTCACCTTTGCGGCCGCACGTGTAACGGTAACAACACCGTCCTCAAGGGGCTGACGAAGAGACTCGGAAACGCTCTTCGGAAATTCGGGAAGCTCATCAAGGAACAAAACACCGTTGTGAGCAAGGGAAATTTCACCGGGTCGGGGATTTGCACCGCCGCCAACCATACCTGCCGAGCTGACTGTGTGGTGGGGAGAGCGGAAGGGTCTCTCGGTAACAAGATTGCTCCTTAAGATACCCGTAACCGAATGAATCTTGGTGGTCTCCACCGCCTCATCAAAGCTAAGGTCGGGGAGAATGGTAGGCAGTCTCTTGGCAAGCATAGATTTACCTGCACCGGGAGGGCCTATCATAAGAATATTGTGTCCGCCTGCAGCGGCAATCTCAAGAGCGCGCTTGGCCTTAAGCTGACCGCGTACATCGGCAAAATCAAGCTCGCCAACGTGAGAGGACAGGTCAAAGGCCGATGCATCAAAGCTGACGGGAGTGATAAGCTCCTCACCCTTAAGGTGAAACACAAGCTGACGAAGGGTTTTCACAGGATAAACGGTGATGCCGTCAACCACAGAGGCCTCACCTGCATTTTCAAAGGGAACAAAAATCTCGCGTCTGCCCGACTCCTTTGCAGAAACCGTCATAGGCAAAACACCGCCTACAGAGCGAAGCTCTCCCGAGAGACTCAGCTCACCCACAAAGCACTTGTCCGACAAATCAAGGCTGCGAGGAATTCTTCCGTCGCACTGAAGCAGGGCCACCGTCATGGCAAGGTCAAAGGCAGAGCCCTCTTTTTTGATATTTGCAGGAGCAAGGTTAAGCATTATTTCAAGGGGAGGAAACTGAAATCCGCTATTTTCACAGGCGGAGCGAATTCGTCCCTTCGCCTCTTTAACCGCAGTATCGGGCAGACCCACAAGATCAAACTTGGGCATTCTGTCCCATGCAGAGCACTCAACGGCGACCTCAAAGCCCTCTATTCCAATTACACCTGCGCTGTAAATCTTCGATAGCATAGCAACCTCTCCCAAATAGAGCATATTTTTTATATTATATCATAAATAAATGCGCAAAATCAAGGTCTAGGCTAAAGATTGGTGTTTTTTGACAAATTAAGAATATATTTATTAACAAAAATAACAAAGATTTTTAATTATTTTTTAAAATTCGGATTAATGCTGTTGAAAAGGGATTTTTACTGTGGTAAAATACAAAATGGTAGACTATGAAAAAATTTGGTGAGGACAATTTATGAAAACCAAGGTATATAATAAAAGCTACGACGAGGTAATGGCGCTGCCCAAGAGAAAACACAAAAAGCCCATAAAGCCCAATATGCTCTTCAGAACACTCTTGAAGCTGGTGTCATTGCCCGACCTTATTGATACAAAATTCAAGTGCAACAAAATAGGTATGGAGCGTCTCGGCAAGAAGGAGCCTGCCTTCTTCCTTGTTAACCACTCCTGCTTCCTCGACCTTGAGATAGTGCCCTCGGTGCTCTATCCCCGTCCCTTCAACATCGTTGCCACCACAGATGCCTTCATCGGCAAGGAGTGGCTTATGCGACAGATAGGATGCATCTCCACAAACAAGTTTGTTACCGAGATGAGTCTTATTCGCGATATGATGCACACCGTAAAGAATCTTAAGAGCTCGGTGGTAATGTTCCCCGAGGCAGGATATTCTTTTGACGGCAGATGCGTACCCATGCCCGATACTCTCGGCAAGATGGTAAAGATGCTTGGTGTTCCCCTCTGCACCATCATCACCAAGGGTGCATTCAGCCGCGACCCTCTTTACAACAACCTGCAGAAGCGTAAGGTTAAGGTCAGCGCAGATATGAAATACCTGCTCTCCGCCGAGGAAATTGCAGAGATGACACCCGAGCAAATCCAGGAAATTATACTCAAAGAGTTCAGTTTTGACAGCTTTAGTTGGCAAAAAGAGAACAAAATTAAGATTGACGAGCCCTTCCGCGCCGACGGACTCAACCGTATTCTCTACAAGTGTCCCCACTGCAAGGCAGAGGGAAAGATGCTCGGAAAGGGTACAGACATCACCTGTCAGGAGTGCGGAAAGTCCTATCACATGGACGAATACGGCGAGCTCTCTGCCAAGGAGGGTGATACCGAGTTTACAAGCATCACCGACTGGTATGACTGGGAAAGAGAGTGCGTAAAGGAGGAAATCAAGTCGGGTGACTACTCGCTTGACATTCCCGTAGAAATCCTTATGACTCTCACCGACTACAAATTCTACCGCGTTGGCGAGGGCAGACTCCGTCACGATATTGACGGCTTCGTGCTTGACGGCTGCGAGGGCAAGCTCCACTACGAGCACAAGCCCCTCTGTGCCCACACAGTAAACTCCGACTTCTATTACTACCAGATGGGTGACGTTGTTTCCTTCGGTAATCAGGAGCATCTCTTCTACTGCTTCCCCAAAATCGAGGGTGATATAGTATGCAAGACCAGACTTGCAGCCGAGGAGATTTACAAAATCCGCCGCAAGGAAAAGGAGCCTTTAGAAAAGTAAATTCAAAATAAAAAGAGAAGATATTGGGACAAGCCCGCTATCTTCTCTTTTTCTATTATCTTAAGTAGTAATCGTTAATGATAGGCACCTCTACCATGTCGATTTTATCATAATAATCGTTGAACACCACCGACTTGCAGGCCTCCTCAAGTCGTTTTGCATACTCATCCTCTCCCATCATAGAGGGGAAAAGCTGGTCCGCCTTGTTTGCCTTATAAAACAGCGCGTCTGCATTCTGGAAATCGTTGTAATCAAAGCCGTAGGGCTCGGCAACGCGGTTAAACTCCTCGATAGAGCCGTTTGCATACTCACGAAGCACGCTGTCGCTGTTTTGCGCCACGGTAAGCTTGTCCTCCTGAGTGTAGCCGTGGAGAGTTATGTAGAGATAAGCCTTGGCAACTGTCAGTCGCATATACTCCTTGAATTTCTCGGTGAAATCCTCTGCGTGAGTTATACCCTCATCGGTTTGCGACTGCCAGAATTTCATGCTATCACCTGCATCCGCATGGTCATGAATCTGAATATATTTCATCTTATAGAAGGAGGCAACGTAGGTTACGGTGCTCCAGTCTACGGTGATGTCTCCAAGCTTTACTACCGCCCTGACATGTCTTGCACCGTAGGCAAGTCCAACGGTCGTGCCGATAACCAGCAAAACGGCTATCAAAACACACGCAATTATTTTAACTATATTTTCCTTATCCTTCATTTTAATTCTCCTTATGGATTTCCTGAATATAAGCCTTGTAGTAATCAAGCAAAATAGCCCTTGCCACACGTGAGGGCTCTGCCCCCTTAAATCTATAGGTCACGCTGTCACCCGAGGGGGAGAAGCGCATACCCTTGTAGCTCGAGAAAAGCTCCGACCAGAGTGCAAGGTCGGGTCTGCCTACCGTAATGATAAGCATATCACCGCGCGCCTCGGCCTTGGTAAAGCCAACCTGCTCGCAAATAGCCTTGCAAAGTGCAACCTCGATAAGTCGCTCCACGCATCTTGGCATATTGCCGTAGCGGTCGGTCATCTCATCGTAAACGTCATCTGCGTCGGCAGAGCAGCCGATGAGAGAAATCTTCTTATACATCTCCATTCTGCCTGCAGAGGTGGGGATATATTCCTCGGGAATATGTGCAGATATCTTCATATCTATCTGTGCCTCGGTCTTAGGACCGCGGGTCTCACCCTTTTCCTCAAGCACAGCCTCATTAAGCAGCTTTACGTACAAATCATAGCCCACAGCATCGATATATCCGTGCTGCTCTGCTCCAAGAAGATTACCTGCACCGCGTATCTCAAGGTCACAGAGTGCAATCTTAAAGCCTGCACCAAACTCGGCATACTCCTTGATGGCAGAAAGTCTCTTCTCGGCCACCTCGGTAAGTGCCTTGCCGGGACGGTAGGTAAAATACGCGTATGCCTGTCTCTCGCTTCTGCCTACTCGTCCACGAATCTGGTGAAGCTGGGAGAGGCCAAAGCGGTCGGCATTTTCAATAATAAGGGTGTTTGCGGTAGGCAAATCAATACCCGTCTCAATAATAGTGGTACAAACGAGAATGTCGATTTCTCCGTTAAAGAGAAGTCGCCAGATGTCCTCCAGCTCATCCTTATCCATCTGTCCGTGTGCAATAGCAACCCTGGCAGAGGGCATATCATGGGCAAGTCTTGCCGCCACAAGGTCTATAGTTTCAACTTTATTATAAAGGTACAAAACCTGACCTCCGCGGTCAAGCTCACGGCGGATGGCATCGTAAATTATGCCGTCATCGTGCTCAAGCACGTAGGTCTGCACAGGACGTCTGTCCTCGGGTGCCTCGTCAAGCACCGAGATGTCACTGATGCCATTCATAGCCATATTAAGCGTTCTGGGAATAGGAGTAGCCGTAAGGGTAAGCACGTCAACGTTCTTTGCAAGCTCCTTCAGCTTTTCCTTCTGTGCCACGCCAAACCTCTGCTCCTCATCTACGATGAGAAGTCCAAGATCGCGGAATTCCAGCTTTTTCGACAAAAGCTTGTGCGTACCGATCAATATGTCGGTCTCACCGCGCTTGACCTTACGGATAATCTCGGCCTGCTCCTTCGGCTTCTTAAATCGGGTAAGCATCTCCACAGTTACGGGATAGGAGCGCATACGGCTGAGAGCGGTCTGGTAATGCTGCATTGCAAGAATGGTGGTGGGCACCAAAATCGCAACCTGCTTGCCACCCATAATCGCCTTGAATGCGGCACGAAGAGCCACCTCGGTCTTGCCGAAGCCAACGTCACCGCAGAGAAGTCTGTTCATAGGCACAGGCTTCATCATATCGGCCTTTATCTCATTTATAGCCTGAATCTGCGATTCGGTCTCCTCATACTCAAAGGAGTCGGCAAACGCATACTCAAGGTCGCAATCCTCGGGGAATGGGAAGCCACCCATACGCTGACGGGCAGCATAGAGTGCGATAAGCTCCTTGGCAATATCCTTGGCAGCCGCCTTTGCCCTGTTTTTCGTGCGTTGCCATTCACCGCCACCCATTTTGGACAGCTTGACAGCACCGTTTTTATCTCGCTCACCGATGTACTTGCCGATCATCTCGAGTCTGTCGCAGGGTACAAAGAGCTTGTCGGTGCCTGCATATTTTATGGTAATATAATCTCTGGTAATTCCGTCAACCCTTACGGTCTCAATGCCCTCGAAAAGACCGATACCGTAGTTTGCGTGAACAACGTAGTCACCTACAGAAAGCTCGGCGTGGCTCATAATTCTCTGGCTGCCGCCCGATTTTCTCAGGATACGCTGACGCTTGCGGTGCTGCATAACCGCCTTGCCTGTATCCTCCGCCATAGAGAGCACGGCAATCCTTTGGTTGATAAGCTCAAAGCCCTCGTGATGAGCCTCGGTGATAAAGATGCGACCGCCCTCTGCGTGGGCAAGGTCAAAATCACCCTCGGGAAGTCTGGTCGAGGCAATATCTGCCTCTGCAAGCGCATTGATAAGCGAGTCTGTGCCTGCTCTGTTTTCTGTCAAAAGAAGAATACGGCAGAGGCTGCGACGCAGACCGCGGATGTCCTCGAGCAGCATAGAGAAATTGCCGCCGTAATTGACGCATCTGCGTGCTCTGAAGCCAAAGAGACCTGCAAGTCTCATAGAGCCTACACCGCCTGCAAAGCTGTTTACGTGTACGGTAGGAGAGGAGGATAATTTGCCCTTGTACTCGTCCTCTGTAAGCAGAAATTCAGAGTATTTATCCTCGATTAATCCCTCTTTTTGTAAACTCTGCTTTTCATTTTCAATATAATTTATCTGTTTTTTAAGCTCCTCAAGGCAATTGTTTGTGCCAAGAGTAAAGCGGATATACAGACCGTTTTTCTCAAGATAGGTAAAGAGATTTGACCCCTCGGGATAGATGATAGGAAGGTACTTGTCGCGGAAATCAACCGAGGAATCACCCTCCAGCACAGCCTTCTCACGAAGGAGTCTCGCCCTTGCATTCTCATCCTTTACGGAAGCCAAAAGTCTGTTGCAGGAGTCAAGCATTCTGCCCCTTGCCTCAGCCGAAACCATAACCTCGGTGGCAGGGAGAAGCTTTATGCCATCGCAGACCTCGGTGGCGCGCTGGGTGATAGGGTCAAAATAGGACATACGGTCGATTTCATCACCAAAAAACTCTATTCTCACAGGTCGGTCGGACTCACCGCCAAAGAAGTCCACAATTCCACCTCTGCGTGAAAACTGTCCCGAGCTCTCAACCGTATCCACACGTGCAAAGCCGAGGGTGACAAGAATCACCGAAAGCTCCTCGGGGGCAATGAAATCACCGATTTTTATATCTCTGGTAAGGGATGCAAGCATATCGGGAGAAAGGGTAAGCATAGATGCAGATGAGGGTGTGGAAACCACAACGTCCACCTCGCCCTTCATAACGATAGAAAGCACCGAAAGCCTCTCACGGTCAACGTCGTGGGAGGCTCTGATATTATGAAACACAAGGTCGCGTCCCTTGTAGCCGACGGCATTAAGCCCTGCGGAGGAAAGATAATCGGTCAGCCTTTGCCTCTCGGCCTCGCTCTCCACCAAAAGAAGAACAGGCGCACCCGATAAATCCCTAGCCTCTCGCACAGCCTCGGCAACAAAGACGGATTCTGCTCCACCCGTCAGACCGTTAACCGCAATCGGCAATCGCTCGTCAGAGGAGTACACACCCCTCATACAGGACAGAAAAGCCTTGAACTCGACCTCGCTCCTGATTAAGCTTGTGATTTTTTGCATATTTTGTTCCGTTTCGAATATTAGATTTCGAATTACGAATTATTTTGAAAATCTCGCCATCGCACCGTCGATGTCACCCTTAACGATAAGCTCGGATGCGGTAGCAATATCATCAAATCTGTTTTTCAGAGCCTTGATGTCGCACTCGGGCATTTTGCCAAGCACCCAATCAGCAAGGTCGTACTCGGGATTAGGCTTCTTGCCAATACCGATCTTAATTCTGGGGAAATCCTCACCGGGCAGTCTTGCAATAATGCTCTTAAGTCCGTTGTGTCCACCTGCACTACCCTTACGGCGAATGCGGATAACACCTGCATCAAAGCTGATTTCATCGTGGAGCACAAGCACGCACTCGGGAGGAATCTTATAAAACGCGGCAGCCTCACCCACAGCCACACCCGAATTATTCATAAGTGTGGAGGGCTTCATAAGAAGCACACGCTTGCCACCGATGTTACACTCACCTACGGTGGAGTGGAACTTTACACGGTCAATTTTTGCACCGTACTTCTCCGCAATATAGTCTATGGCAAGGAAGCCTGCGTTATGTCTGGTAAGCTCATACTGCTTACCGATATTACCAAGTCCAACTATAATAAAGCTGACAGGCTCCGAGCTCACAGAGCTGCGCTCTATCTTCTTAAATAAATCAAAAATATCACTCATCGTCCATCTCTCTCAGCAAAATAAGCTCCTTGGCGTAAGGCAACTTCTCTATCTCGGCGCAAAGAATCTTCCACTCGTCAAGCTTGTGATAACGGCGCGCGCGATAAATGTTGATAAGCACCTCGTAGTTAAGTGTAACCGTGCGAAGCTGATTATATGACGTGGGAAGAAGCTGAATCATATTGTGCCAATGTGCCTTATCCTTGGTCTCGATAAAGGCAAGACGCTCCTGCTCCATAAAGGAGATAATACCGTCAAGCACAGAAAGAGCTCCCTCGCTCATCTTCTCGCAGGAGAAATCACTGCGGGTAAACTCCTTGGCCTGAATCTTATGCATAGTGGAGCAGGAGTTGGCAACGGTGCCCACCTTATAGGTGTCAAACTCCTTCCACCAATAGAGAGGTGCGCAGATGTCCATAGATACAATAACCTGACGCAGATATTTTCTGTGGTCGCTACCTGCCTTGACAAGTCGAGCGGCAAGGCTAAGGTCGTTTTCACCAAGGACAAAGTTGCCCTCCTCATCATAATAAGAATCCATACGCGCCCAGCTATTCATGGGATTTCTCGCACCGCGAATGGCATTCTCCATATTCATAACCGTGATTTTATCTACTGTTAACACAACTAACACCTCAGAATTTTTGTTAAGGTATATTATATCATATATAAATATTTATGTCAAGAAGAGATGCCCTGTTTTTTCTTTTTTCTCTGTTTTTAAGGGGAAAAGCTTTACAAGAAAACAGATTTTGTTAATTTTTTAAAAAATCTATTTATTTTTTTATTTAAGTATGCTATAATATAGTAATTAAAATGTGAAAGTATGCCGTTTTTACGGTTTACATACAAGAAAGGTTATTATTATGAGCAAGAAAAATAAAGAAAACTCCTGCCCCTTTTCCGACAGACTGGGTAAGGTAGGCGGCCAGGCCGTTATGGAGGGAGTTATGATGAAAGCGGGTAGCCGTATGGTTACCACCTGTCGCAAGGCTGACGGAAGTCTTGTGGTTAACGACGATAAATTTGTTTCTGCAAGAGAGAAGCACAAGATTCTCGACCTCCCCCTCGTGCGTGGTGTTGTCAGCTTTGCAGAATCTATGATTATGAGCTTTAAGACCCTCGGTGCATCTGCTGATGCCCTCGGCCTCGAGGAAGAGGAGCCCTCCAAGTTTGAGAAGTGGTTGGCTGAGAAGTGCGGCGCAAAGATTACCGACGTGGTTATGGTTGTTGCCCTTCTGCTCGGTCTCGGCCTCTCGGCTCTGCTCTTCGTATTCCTCCCCATCTGGATTACCGCAGGAATCAATCTTCTGCTGGAGCTTTTGTCCTTTAACAAAATGCCCGACACCGTCACCGCTATTGTTGAGGGCTTTGTAAAGATGGGCATCTTCGTCGGTTATCTTTCTGCCGTTTCGCTTATGCCCGACATCAAGCGTACGTTTATGTATCACGGTGCAGAGCACAAGTCTATCGCCTGCTTTGAGGCAGGTGAGGAGCTGACCCCCGAGAATGCGAGAAAGCACACACGCTTCCATCCCAGATGCGGCACCAGCTTTATGTTCTTTATGATTCTTCTCGGCATCTTTGCAGGTCTTATCATCAAGACACTCATCCCCGGTCTTGACACCCTGCTCTATACTCTTATCAGACTTCTTATCCTTCCCGTTCTTATGGGTCTCGGATATGAATTTATCCGCTTCGCAGGTAAGCACCCCAACTGGTTTACACGTCTGCTCTCCGCGCCCGGCATCTGGATGCAGAGAATAACCACCAAGGAGCCCACCGACGATATGCTCGAGTGTGCTATCATCTCCCTCAAGTGCTCTCTTCGCGACGATTATCCCGAATTCCGCGAATTTTATGAGAACAGAGGCTGGGAGCCCAAGGCAGAGGAGTGCGAAAGCGACGTACAGGAAGAGCCTGTGCTGACAGAAGAAAATGACGCTTGAGCAGGCTATACAGATATTAAGCGAGGCGGGTGTTGACTCACCGAGCTATGATGCGGAGGAGCTATTCTGCCATTTCGGTGGATACTCAAGAAGCACCCTTTATCTGATGCACAGAGTGGAAAGCGATGACCCAAGGCTGCTCGAGGCAATAGACCGCAGAGCAAAGCGCGAGCCGCTTCAGTACATCATCGGCGAGGTGGGCTTCTACCGTGAGACCTACAGGGTTACCCCCGACTGTCTCATTCCCCGCTCCGACACAGAGACTCTGGTCGATTATGCCGTAAGGCATATTCCCGAGGGTGCACGCTTTATGGACCTGTGCACAGGTAGTGGCTGTGTGGCAATTTCCACCCTTTGCAACACCAAGAATACCACCGCGGTTGCCGTTGATATTTCGGAGGGTGCGCTTAAGGTTGCCACCGAGAATGCCGAGGCAAACGGTGTCGGCAATCGCATCGACCTAAGACGCGCCGACCTTATGAACGAGGTTATTGAGGAGCAGGTTTTTGCTGTGCTTTCCAATCCTCCCTACGTGACCGACAGAGCTTACGCCTCTCTTGAAAGAGAGATTTACCACGAGCCCAAGGCGGCCTTCGTCGGTGGAGCTGACGGACTGGAATTTTACGAAAGATTTACCCCTATATACAAAAACTACATTGCCGATGACGGCTTTATCGCATACGAGATAGGCTACGATCAGGCAGATATGCTTCGTGCAATTGCAGAAAAATGCTCTATGACCTGCGAGATTCTGAGGGATCTGTCAGGCAATGACAGAGTGGCGGTGCTGAAGATTAGAAATTAATTCTCCGCTTTGCATATACTACCGACGGAGGTATGTGCAAATGACCAATGTTATGCTTATTTACGGCGGACGGGGTCTGGAGAGCGACGTTTCTGTTTCCTCTGCCAACCACCTTTTGCCAAGGATGCAAGAAATCTATAACACCCTGCCTGTTTTCATTGACAAGGAGGGGCGGTGGCTTAGCGAGGGCAGACAGCTTTTGCTCTGCCATGGCGGTATTCTTATTGACGGAGAATTTACCAAAATTAACTGTGCTCTTCCCCTGCTCCACGGAGATTTCGGTGAGGACGGACGGGTGCAGGGAGCTCTCGACTGTGCGTCTATCCCATACGTGGGATGCGATAGCGCGGTGGGGGCAATATGTCGCAACAAATTTATTGTAAAGGCTGTAGCTGACAGCCTGTCCATACCGACCCTTCCCTGCGTGCTTGCGGTAAGGGGCGAGGATTTCCCCAAAATTGCCACAGAGTGCGAGGGTAAAATAGGCTATCCCCTGTTTTTGAAGCCCACCTCTCTCGGCAGCTCGGTGGGTGCATCCGAGGTGCATAACAAAGACGAGCTAAGGTCGGCACTTGACAATGCATTCAGCCTTACCGACAGAGTGATTATCGAGCCACTCGTAGAGCAAAAAAGAGAGCTCGAATGCGGATATTTGCAGATAAAAGGCAAAGAGTTGTTTACAAAATGCGGAGAAATACTCTGCGAAGGCTTTTACGATTACCAAGGAAAGTACGGTCAAAGCCACATAAATACCTCTACCGTAGCAGATCTCCTCGAGGATGTACAGGATAAAATCCGAGAGTATTCAAGGAGGCTTGTACGCGCGCTGGGTGTTACGGGTATTGCCCGAATAGACTACTTCCTGTCGGGTGACAGGATATACTTCAACGAGATAAACACTATGCCCGGTATGACCGAGACCAGCCTTTACCCCAAAATGATAGAGGCCTCGGGAATAACCCTCGAGCTGATGATACGCGGACTGATAGAGTCTACGCTCGACGGTCGGTGATAGGGGTATTTGACAGCGGTGTCGGGGGCTTCTGTGCCCTTCGTGAATTACAGAGGCTTCTGCCGAGCGAGGATATTGTTTACCTTGCGGACAGAAAAAACGCACCCTACGGCACAAAGAGTCAAGAAGAGATAATCGCCCTGACACAGGCGGATATAAAAAGACTTCGGGATTATCAGGTAAATAAAATCCTCATAGCCTGCTGCACCGCCTCATCGGTGCACGAATTTCTCGACAAAGAGGAAAGGGAGATATCACTCCCCATAATAAGACCTGCGGCACAAATGGCTGCTGAGGGCAGAAGAATAGCCGTCATTGCTACCGAAAGAACGGTCAGCTCGGCTGTATTCAGCAGGGAAATATCAAAAATATCGGATGCCAAGGTTGTGGAATTCCCGACGCAGAGACTGGTGACTCTTGTAGAGGGAGGATGTCGCGACGGCAGGATAAATACCGAGTGCGAGCGCGAGCTTTGTCGCATCGCAGAATTGACAGCAGATGCCGAGGCGGACACACTTATACTCGGCTGCACCCACTTCTCTCATCTTGAGGGTGAGCTACAAAAGAGGTGCAACGTCAAAACCGTCAGCCCTGCAAGAGAGGGGGCGGCGGCACTTACAAGGATTATTAAAAAAAGCCACGGAGAAGGTGGCAGGATTATATACATTTAATTCGAATTTAGATTTCGAAGCTAGGAGGAAAAAAGAAAATGGCAAGCTATAGAAGAGGAAGAATAAATGACGCGGTAACACAGGAGCTGGCAATCGCACTCCGCGAGGTGCGTGAGCCTAAGGTTATCGACAATTTCGTGAGCATTACAAGAGCGGACGTTGCACCCGACTTAAGAAATGCAACCGTGTACTTCTCCTGTATGGGTGACTCCAAGGAGGCACTCGAGGGACTCAAGAAGTGCACAGGCATTCTCCGTCATCACCTGGCGATTACTCTCAACCTGAGAATTACTCCCGAGCTCAGATTTATCAAGGACGGCTCTATTGAGCACGGTGCAAAGATCGCAAAGCTGCTCGAGCAGACCAAAACCGAGAAAAAAGAAGAAAACGAGGACAACTAAAATGAAAAAGATTACAAAGGCAATTATTCCCGCGGCAGGTCTGGGCACCAGAATGCTCCCTATTTCCGCAGCAGTATGCAAGGAGATGCTTCCTATCGTTGACCTCCCTGCTATATATCATCTCGTTGAGGAGGCGGTTGCCAGCGGCATTACCGATATTCTCATTATCACCAACCGCGGCAAGGAGATTATGGAAAGCTTCTTCGACCTTTCTCCCGAGTACGAGAAGGCTCTCGCAGCCAAGGGCAGACAGGCAGAAATCGACAAGCTTCGCGCTATCGCAAATATGGCAAACATCTATTTCCTTCGTCAGAAGGAGACCAAGGGTCTTGGCCACGCAGTAGGCAGAGCAAGACAGTTCGTTGGTGACGAGCCCTTCGTGGTGCTTTACGGCGATGACGTTATCTTCTCCAAGACCCCCGTATGTCAGCAGCTCATCGACGTTTACGAGCAGCACGGCAAGGCGGTTGTGGGTGTAAAGCCCGTTGACCCTGCCCTTCTCTCCAAGTATTGCTCTCTCAAGGTAGAGCCCACCGATACCGAGGGTGTTACCTATTGCACAGATATGATCGAAAAGCCTAAGAAGGGTGAGGAATTCTCCAACCTTTCTATCCTCGGCCGCGTTCTTCTCACCCCCGATGTGTTTGATATTATCGACAACCTTGAGCCCGGTGCAGGCGGAGAATATCAGCTCACCGATGCAATGAAGAAGATGGCACAGACAGATGGCGTTTACGCGCTTGAGTTTGAGGGCGACAGATATGACCTTGGCTCTAAGTTTGGTCTGCTTAAGGCCAACATCGTTAAGGGTCTCTCTCATCCCGAGACAGCCGACGAGCTTAAGGAATTTATCAAGGAAATCGCGAAGGAAATATAATCGAGGTGCTTGAATTTCAGCTTCAAGGCACCGATGGAGCATAATATGGAAATCAGACGCGCGCGTCCTGACGATGCAGGAGAAATTGCAGAGCTTGAGGGTAAAATATTCAACGATCCCTTCAACCAAAAGGACATTTTCTCCTACATCTGCTCGGACACAGGAATGTGCTTCACCGCCCTTGACGAAAGCGGTGTGGTAGGCTATATTACAGGCAGAAAAATTCCGCCCGAGGGCGAGATATACCGCATTGCCGTTCGTGAGGACAAGCGTCAGAGGGGCATTGGCTACCGTCTGCTCTCCTACGCACTTAAGACCGAGTACGGCTCGGGTGTGGAGACGGTTTTCCTCGAGGTGAGAAGCCAAAACCTCCCTGCCAGATCCCTCTATAAAGCCTATGGCTTTAAGGAAATGGGTATCCGCAAAGGCTACTATCAGAATCCCACCGATGACGCGGTGGTAATGGTCAAGGATAGCACGTCTTTCTGACCATCGCAGAATTTTCGCACTTATTCTGCATTTATTTCAAACTAACGGAGTTACTATGAATATTCTTGCTTTTGAAAGCTCCTGCGACGAGACCTCGGCATCTGTGGTTTCGGCCACTCGCGGTGGCTTTAAGGTAAAATCAAATATAATCGCATCTCAGGTTGAAACCCACCGTCTGTATGGCGGAGTTGTGCCCGAGATTGCCAGCCGTGCGCATACCGAGGCTATCTCTCGCATCACCTACGAGGCGCTTGAGGTGGCAGGGCTCTCCCTCTCGGATATTGATCTCATTGCCGTTACCGCCAACCCCGGTCTTATCGGCGCGCTGCTTGTGGGTGTTAACTTTGCCAAGGCTCTTGCCGTAGCAAACAACATTCCTCTCGTGGCTGTAGACCACATCAAGGGACACATCGCATCCTGCTATCTCGGTGGCAAGGGCAATACTCCCAAGCCCCCCTTTATTGCGCTTGCGGCATCGGGTGGACACACCGCGATATACAGAGTGGATAGCTACACAGAGCTTTACGTTATCGGTACAACGCGCGATGATGCTATCGGTGAGTCCTTCGACAAGATAGGCAGAATTATCGGCATTCCCTACCCTGCAGGCAAGGGATTTGACGCTCTCAGCAAGGAGGGCTTCATTAAGGCTACAGGTGACGAAAAGGACTTTTACGGGAAGTACAAGAAATCTCCCGCATACAAGGACAAGGAGATGACTCTTCCCTCTCCCGCACTTAATGACGACACTCTTGACTTCTCCTTCTCGGGTCTCAAGACGGCGGCGATAAATCTGCTTCACCGTTACGAGCAGGCAGAAAAGGAGCTTGATCGCGCCCTCTTTGCGGCAAGATACACCTACGAGGCAGTTGAGGCGGTGGCAAAAAAGCTCTCGCTCGCCCTTGACCGTTATCCCGGTCACGACCTCTGTATGGCAGGCGGTGTGGCAGCCAACTCTCACCTTCGCAAGAGACTGCAGGAGGTGGCAGAGGCAAAGGGCGTTAGACTCTTTATCCCCTCGCTTGACCTGTGCGGTGACAATGGCGCTATGATTGCGGCAGCCGCATACTACGAATACAAAAAGGGCAATTTTGCAGACTCTTCTCTTAACGCAAGTGCTCTTGACAAAATAGAATTTGAAAAAGGCAGGACGATTTGATGGAACATATCGAAAAAGTACAAGGCACCTTTGAAATGAAAAATCGCGACGCGGCAAAGCAGAACATATCCGATGCAGTTATTAAAAGATTACCCAGATACCACAGATACCTGGGTGAGCTTATTGCAGACGGCAGACTTCGTATCTCATCTGCAGAGCTTGCAAAAATTATGAACGTTACCGCATCCCAGATCAGACAGGACCTTAACTGCTTCGGCGGCTTCGGTCAGCAGGGATACGGCTACAATATCAAGTATCTCCACGGCAAGATCGGCGAGCTTCTCGGTGTTGAGGAGGGCTATACCGCAGTTATTGCAGGTGCAGGTAACCTTGGTAAGGCACTTGCCTCTACCAGAATGTTTGGCAGACGCGGAATTCAGCGTCTCGCACTCTTTGACGTGGATGAGAATCTTATTGGCACAGAGATTTACGGCATTCCCGTATATCACATTGATGAGCTTTACGAGTACTGTCAGAAGCATAACGTAACCATCGGTGTGCTTACCGTCCCCAAGGATGCGGCTCATACAGTAGCACTCAGTATGGCACACGCAGGTGTAAAGGGAATCTGGAATTTCGCAAATATGGAGCTGGATGTTGACATCGAGGGCGTTGTGGTTGAAAACATACACCTTGGCGACTCTCTCTTAAGACTCAGCTATGCGATAAAAACAAAAAACGAGGAGACCGCTAATGACGAAGCTTAACTATAGGCTTAACCTGCTTCGTGTAACAGCCAACCCTTCCTATAGAGAGGCTACCGCCGAGGAGCTTCGCACCCTTATTGCACTTATTGAGTGTGATGGCAAGTGCGATGACATCGAGACTCTCTCCGAGATAGCCCACGTCTCTGTGGCAAGATGTCGCTCGGCTATCGTATTATGGGAGGAGGCAGGTGTTATCCGCGAGGATGACGGCACCCCCAGCATCGTTGACGAGTTTGAGGAAAAACTTGTACGCGGTGAGATAGACGAGGAGCCTGCGGTTAAGGTGGCTGAGAGCATAAGGAACGAGGGGCTTTCCTCTATGCTTGAGGAATGCGCTACCATGTTTGGTATTGCCTGCCTTTCAAACACCGAAATCAAGCAGCTGACCGCACTCACCACTCAATATGATCTTTCCCCTGAATACATAATGACCCTAACCGCATACAGAACAGGAAAAAGGCATACCACAGTCAGAGCGTTATGCAACGAAGCGATAAGACTGTCAGGCAAGGGAATACAATCGGTCGAAAATCTTGATGCATACCTCAAAGACCTTGAGGATAATTTGGAGGCAGAGTGGGACATCCGCCGCGCGCTTGGTATTTATGGCAGAAATCTCTCGCCAAGTGAAAGAGGCTACTTCAAGAAATGGTCGGAGGAGTTTGAATACTCGGTAGAGATAATCACAGTAGCATACGATATGGCCGTTCTTAACTCCAATACAGGACGCGGCGACCTTAGATATATGGACAGAATCCTTTCCGACTGGCACGAGGCGGGCTGTCGCACCATAAACGAGTGCAAGGCAAGAGCCGAGGCAAAAAAGACCACCGCAGCCCAGGGCACCGCGAAGAAAAAGAAGTCTCAGCCCGAGACCCCAAGATACGGCAACTTTGACGCAAAGGACGCCTTTATGAAGGCTCTGGAGCGTAGCTACGGCAAGGAAAACGACGATGAAGAAAGAGGTGTTTAATTATGCCCAGTTATGATATTTACGAGAGAGCCAAGGCCGAAATCGAGGCAAGAAGAAATGCCGCAAGAGCCGAGGCCGACGGCAGAAACGAGATAGTGAGAGCCGAGAGCGAGGAAATCGCAAGCATCGATGCCGAGCTTTCCACCACGGGTATGCTTATCTTCAAGACCGCCTGCATGGGTGGTGATATCACTCCTATCAAGGAGAGAAACAAGCAGCTTCAGGCAAGACGTCGCGAGCTTATCGTTGGTCTTGGCTACCCTGCCGACTACACCGACCTTAAATACACCTGTCAGGCCTGCTCGGACACAGGATTTATCGACGGCACCAAGACCTGCAGCTGTCTTAAGGAGCTTATCATCAAGGGACGCATCGAGGCATCTGCCATGGGCAAGCTTCTTGAGAAGCAGTCCTTTGACAACTTTGACCTTAACTGGTATGCTTATGACCAGAAAATTATGGAGAGGATGAAGGTCAACCTTGCCACCGCAAAGAATTATGTTCGCGATTTTGCTAAAAAACAGGACAACCTTCTGCTTATCGGCACCACAGGCACAGGAAAGACCCATATCTCCACCGCTATCGCAAGAGAGCTTATCCACAAGGGATATGACGTTATTTACGATTCCACACAGAATATCATCTCGGACTTTGAGAGCGACCGTTTCAGAAACAATTACGGCCGCGAGGAAAACAAGGCGGAGAAATATCTGGATTGCCGACTTCTTATCATCGACGACCTTGGCACCGAATTCTCAAACCAGTTTACCCTCTCCACCCTCTATAATCTCCTTAACGCGAGACAGAACAAGGGACTTGCTACAATCATCTCCACAAATTTGTCCTACGAGGAGCTTAAGGACAAGTACGAGGATAGAATTTTCTCGAGAATTATCGGTACAAACTGCAAGGTTCTTGTCTTTGAGGGCAAGGACGCAAGACTCAGCAGATAAGGAAAAACAGCCAGAATGCAATCTTTAGTGCGCATTTTGGCTGTTTTTATATTCGCTTTTTATCGAATTTCAGTATAGAGCGTTACTCTGACATTCTGCGTTTAAGAGTGATGCTCGTCAAGGAATCTGCAAGCGGCGAGGGCTGCAACCGCACCGTCTGCCACCGCTGTGGAAACCTGACGCACCGACTTAGTGCGGCAGTCGCCTGCAACGAAAATGCCTCCGTCAGCACCGTAGGCAACACAGCTCTCGTTTGCCGAAATGTAGCCGTAGCCGTCAAGAGTAACCTTGCTCTCGAAGGGCTCGTTCTCGGGCTTCTGTCCGATGCAAACAAACATACCGTCAAGCTTAAGGTGACGTCTCTCACCGCTCTCGGTATTAACTATCTCAATAGCACTAAGGCTCTGATTACCGATAATCTTATCAACCTGAGAGCAATAAAGTATCTCCACGTTGGGACGCTCGGCAAGAATATTTCTCAGCTTTTCCTCACCTGTAAGGTGGGGGAGATTCTGCACGATGTACACCTTCTCGCAGCCGTCGGAAAGAAGCACCGCATCAACAAGGGCGGAGTTTCCGCCGCCGATAACGGCAACCGTCTGACCTCTGAAAAATGCACCGTCACAAACTGCACAGTAGGAGATGCCCGAGCCTGTAAGTCTCTTCTCACCGTCAAGTCCAAGCTCTCTGTGGTGCGAGCCCGCAGCAATAATCACCGTCTTGGCCTGATAGTCCTTTGAGAGACCCTTTACGGTATAGCTACCTGCCTCACCCTCAATACCTGTAACGGTATCAAGCTCGATTTCTCCACCCTGGCTGAACACCTGCTCGATAAGTCTGTCGGCAAGCTCGTTGCCGCTTATCTCAAGGAAGCCGGGATAATTTTCAATTTTAGGCGAGAGTGTCATCTGCCCACCGAAGCTTTCTTTTTCTATAATAAGCACGCGTTTTTCCGCGCGTCTTGCATATATTGCAGCGGTAAGACCCGCAGGTCCTGCGCCGATAATTATAATGTCGTACAAAGCTTTTCCTTTCAGGAAAATTACAAATCAATTTTTCCTTTGATATAGTATTTTTTAGCCTCCCTTGCTTGAAGAGAGGCTATTTTTAATATGATTTCGAATTTCTTAAGCCTTTACGCACTGGCTGTCAACGTATCCCTTGATGTTAGAGGGATTTGCGATAACCTCTGCGCCGTCCCCCTTGATTACCACGAGGGTGGGTGCCTCCTTGATGCCATAGGAAGCGGCAAGAGAGGAATTTTCCTCTGCAAGAAGTGCCTCATACTGAAGTCCTGCGTTGTCGAGGAACATCTTTGCCATACGGCACTTGGGACAGGTCTTGGTGGTAAAGAGGATAAGTCTGTCGGGTGCTGCGCACTCCTCTACACATTCTACGTCCTGCGCTACGCTCTCTGCATTCTCGTAAAGGGGCTGCTTGCCGTCAAGCCTCGAGTACACAACTCTGTCCTTGTACTCCTGGCTCTTACCGTCGTTCCAGTTCTGAATAGGACGGTAGTAGCCTGTGATTCTGGAGTAAACCTCGGTCTTTTCACCGCACTCGGGACAGGTGAACTTCTCGCCTGCGATGTATCCATGATTCTTACATACCGAGTAGGTGGGGGAGATGGAGTAGTAAGGAAGCTTGTAGTTCTCTGCGATGGTTCTTACAAGATGTGCCGCAGACTTCCAGGAAGGAAGCTTCTCTCCAAGGTAAGAATGGAATACAGTACCGGAGGTATAGAGGGTATGAAGCTCGTCCTGCATATCGAGAGCCTCAAAGATATCGTCGGTATAGCCAACGGGAAGGTGGCTGGAGTTGGTGTAGTAGGGAGTGCCGCCGTTCTTGTCAGACGCGGTAATGATATCGGGATAGAACTTTCTGTCATGCTTTGCAAGACGGTAGGAGGTAGACTCTGCAGGAGTAGCCTCAAGGTTGTAGAGGTCACCGTACTTCTCCTGATAGTCGGAGAGACGCTCACGCATGTGGAGAAGCACCTGCTTTGTAAACTCACGGGTCTCGGCATGGGTCATATCCTTGCGGAGCCACTTTGCATTAAGGCCTGCCTCGTTCATACCAACAAGACCGATGGTGGAGAAGTGGTTGTTGAAGGAGCCGAGATAACGCTTGGTGTAAGGATAAAGTCCCTCACCCATAAGCTTGGTAATGATATCACGCTTAATCTTAAGAGAACGTGCGGAGAGGTCAAGCATATGGTCAAGGCGCTTGTAGAAGTCCTCCTCGCTCTCTGCAAGGTAAGCAATTCTGGGCATATTGATGGTTACAACACCGATAGAGCCGGTGGACTCACCGGAGCCGAAGAAGCCACCCGACTTCTTACGCAATTCACGAAGGTCGAGACGGAGTCTGCAGCACATGGAACGCACGTCAGAGGGCTCCATGTCGGAGTTGATGTAGTTGGAGAAATAGGGTGTACCGTACTTGGAGGTCATCTCGAAGAGAAGCTTGTTGTTCTCGGTCTCGGACCAGTCGAAGTCGCGGGTGATGGAGTATGTAGGAATGGGATACTGGAAGCCGCGGCCGTTGTAGTCACCCTCGATCATAGTCTCGATGAAAGCGCGGTTAACCATATCCATCTCTGCCTTACAGTCACCGTAGGTGAAGTCCATCTCCTTGCCACCAACGATGGCAGGAAGATTCTTAAGGTCGGAGGGAACGGTCCAGTCAAGAGTGATGTTGGAGAAGGGTGCCTGTGTACCCCAACGGGAGGGAGTATTTACACCGTAAATAAAGCTCTCAACGCACTTCTTGGTCTGCTCGTAGGTAAGGTTGTCTGCCTTTACGAAGGGAGCAAGATAGGTATCAAAGGAGGAGAATGCCTGCGCGCCTGCCCACTCGTTCTGCATAATGCCGAGGAAGTTAACCATCTGGTTGCAGAGAGAGGAAAGATGCTTTGCAGGAGCAGAGGTAATCTTACCGGTAACGCCGCCAAGACCCTCCTTGATAAGCTGCTTAAGAGACCAACCTGCACAGTAGCCTGTGAGCATGGAAAGGTCGTGGATATGAATATCTGCGTTTCTGTGTGCGTTTGCAACCTCGTCATCATAGATCTCGGAGAGCCAGTAGTTAGCAGTGATAGCACCCGAGTTAGAGAGAATAAGACCGCCTACAGAGTAGGTAACGGTGGAATTCTCCTTTACACGCCAGTCGTTGATCTTTACGTAGTTGTCAACGGTAGCCTTGTAGTCGAGAACGGTGGAACGCATCTCGCGGATTCTTGCGTGCTGACGGCGGTAAAGAATGTATGCCTTTGCCACGTCGTCATAGCCTGCTTGGATAAGCACAGACTCAACAGAGTCCTGGATATCCTCCACAGAGATGTGACCGTCCTTGATCTTGGGCTCGAAATCAGCGGTAACCTTAAGTGCAAGGAAATCTATAATGTTAGATGTATAGTTTCTCTCCTGCGCGTCAAATGCGAGGGAGATAGCATCAGAAATTTTCTTTATATCAAATTCGACGATTTTGCCGTCGCGCTTTAAAACTGTATACATTTTTACCGTCCTTTAATAAAATATACGCCCCTCCCGGCCTCTTTAAAGCCACAGGAAAAGCGTATTATAATAATACCATATATAGTGAAAAATGTCAACACAAAACACAACATTTTGTGCTTTTCGTCAATTTTTATAATTCGCATAAAAATGCACAAATGCATAAAAATCGCAAAAAGCCACATTTTTCGACGACTTTCCGCAATCTTTTGTTTGTTTATTACTATTTACATAAAAAAAGCAATTTTGTGCAACTTTTATATCACTATAAGATAATTCAAGGCAGAAAATTACTCTCTAATTTCCGCATTTGGTAGGTATTTCCTGAGCGCCTCAAGAAGAGCCTCGGTTTCACCCTTTGTAAAGGGAGTAAATCCTCCTACGATAAGGTCCCCCTCCTCACGATAGGTCTGTAAAAAGAGCCTTTCAGAGCCCTCAAGCCACCGACCGATAGAGTGCATATCATCAACGGTGTGCAGCTCCCTCATCAGTGTGGTGCGGAACTCAAAATCCACCCTGCCCTGCATCAGTATGGAGGCGGAAAGCTTCACGTTTTCTAACAGTTCTGCATTTCGCAATTCCTGCCCTACGCTTAATCCTGCGGTCAGCAGGTACTTTTCGGGCGAATTCTTGATGTCCATTGCCACATAGTCCACAAGTCCGTCGTTTATCAGCGACAGAAGCATCTCGGGATTTGTGCCGTTGGTGTCAAGCTTCACCTCGTAGCCGCGTGCCTTTATCTCGCCAAGAAGCCAAGGAAGATCGGGATGAAGAGTAGGCTCACCACCGCTTACACACACGCCCTGCAATCTTCCGCGACGGGCATCGAGAAAGGCGAGAAAATCCTCGACAGGAATATCCTGCCCCATTCGGTCGGGCAAAACCAACGAGCCGTTATGGCAGAAGGGACAACGGAAATTGCAGCCCCCAAGAAACACAGTGCAAGCAATCTTGCCGGGATAATCAAGCAAGGTTACCTTTTGAAGTCCTTTAATTAACATATCGGCTCCTTTCAATCGTTTTCTCTATTATACCTCATCAGGCTTTTATTTGCAATAGCATATCACAAAAATCTATTGACAAACCCCAAGGTCTTTGCTATAATAATATAGCACAAATCGAGACGGTACAGGTCTCGACGCGCAGACAATCAGCGCCAAGCAAAACGAAGAAAAGCCAAACAAAAGAATTAATCGAGGTGTAGCGCAGTTGGTAGCGCGCCAGTTTCGGGTACTGGAGGCCCGGAGTTCGACTCTCCGCACTTCGACCAAAAAGCAGAAGAGAGTCCTTGTGGCTCTCTTTTGTTTTTTGTCGGTGTGGATGATGAGAACTCCGCTCTGCGCAGCAGAATGGGGTTCGCATATCGAACCCGAAGATCGACAAGCTTGCTTGTCAGGCGCAGGGGAAGATATCTTCGCATAGCGAATACCTCCGCACTTCGACCAAAAAGAGAAAAGGTCACCGCAAGGGTGACCTTTTTTCTTTTTCGTTGGTGTGAATGGTGCGAACTTCACTCGTGCGTAGCGCGAAGGAGTTCGCATATCCCTTACGGAGATCGACAAGTTCGCTTGTCAGGCGAAGTAAGAGGATATCTGCGCACATCGAATACCTCCACACTTCGACCACAAGACTTTAGTGTTATATAGTCTTAATAAACCTTTTATAGAATACCACGCACTCGCCGATATTCTTGATACCGATATGCTCGTTGGCATTATGAATGGTGGCAAACTGTGCCTTGGAAAGGTCGATGGGTGCAAAGCGGAGTATGTTATCCGCCACGTCGGTAAGACGTCTTGCATCTGTGCCTGCGGTAAGCAGGAAGGGGACAACGGCCACGTCGGGGAAGGTGTCGTGGAGAAGCTGCTCCACCGTTTTAAATGCCGCACCGTTAAAGTCGGTGGGCTTACAGTAATCGCGCTCAAGCTCCTCTATCTCCACGCCGTATTTCTTGCCGATAGCCTTAATCTTCTCGAGACCGCGATAAAGGTCATCCTCTCTCACGCAACGCAGAAACATTACCGCCTCTGCCTCCCTGGATCTGAAGGTAGGCTCGTTTACATCTCCTGCAAACACGGTCTGGAATCTGATGCTTGTTGAGAGCATGGCACTTGCGGCAGGAATACCCATCATTATCTTCTTAATGAGGGGAGCAAAAATACCTATGTTACCGAAGAGTAAATTCATCGGGAAGGACATATAGGGCACGTGTCTTTCAAAGGTGGCCTTCACCTCGGGGTAGAATTTGCCCTTATAAATAGGTGTGCTGCTAACCTCGGCAATAAATCTGCTGATATTAAGTGCCGCGCTGTCTGCCGCTTTGCCAAATCCACCGTGGCCAAGCTGCTCGGAGTTTACTCTGCACTTAAAGTAGTGACGGCTCTTCTCGTGCACGGCAACAACGGCACTCTTGCACTTTACACCGGGAATCTGTCCCTCTGTAATAGCACCGCCCTCGTCAAGAACAACGTCAAAATGAATACCGTTTTCCTTAAAATACTCGGTAGCAAGGACCATACCGTCACCGCCAACCTCCTCATTGTCGGAGGATCCGATGTAGAGATTGATGCCCTCGAAGTCGTAGCCCTCGGAAAGAAGCTCCTCTGCTGCCTGAAGCTCTGCAAAGAGAGGGGTCTTGGTGTCAATGGTGCCTCTGCCGTAAAGATATCCGTCCTTCTCGGTGGCCTTGAAGGGATCGGTTGCCCATTCATCACTTCCCTCCACAACGTCATGGTGGGACATAAGCATTATATTCTTGGTGGCATTCTTGCCCTCAATAACGTAAACGAAGCAGCCACTGCCAAAGGTCAATCTCTTGGCTACAGCGGTAAGGCTGGGAAAAAGCTCCTCTACTCTCTGATAAAACCTGTTAAACTCGTCCTTATTCTTGTGATCGCGTGTCCACACGGTCTTGCAGTCGATAAGGGCAGACAGCTTTCTTACGTACTCCCTGCTCTGCTCCTCGGAGACAGTGGGACGCTCGCTCTCGCTTCTAAGCTTGTAGTAAGCCATTACTTATCCCCTGCCCTTCTGTGCTCATCAATAAATGCGGTAACAGCCTTTTCATTGTAGAACATAAAGAACACGAGCGAAACAAGGCTGAATACACCGGCAAACACGCCTGTAAGCTTTACACCGAACATACCAACCGACTCACCTGCAGGCGCACCGATGGCAAGCACACTGGAAACAACAACCATAGCAAGAGAATATGCAATCTTCTCAATAAAGGTCTTGGATGCAGAGAAGATGCCCTCTCTGTTTACACCGTTCTCGATGCTGTCCTTCTGAATAATGTCGGACATAACCGACTGAGGCAGGATATTGATAGCCGCGAAGGGGAAGGCAACAACGATACCCATAAACAAACCGAGATAAAGCTCGTTGCCGGGCACGAGAGCAGCCAATTTGTCGCCAAAGAAGATAAATGCAAACACGATAGTGAAGATAACGCTGGCGATAACAAGCATAGTTTTCTTGCCATATTTCTTACTAAACTTTACAATCATGGGGAAAAGACAGAGTGCAACTCCGATCGCAGAGATCATTACAAGGAAGGACTGGTTCTCGGGCACGTTAAGAAGCATGGTGATATAGTAAAGCATAGCGGTCTGGAAAAACGCCATAGAAAGATAGCTGAAAAGGTCGCCTGCAAAGAAGGTGAGGAAGGTCTTGTTCTTGAAGATAGAGATAGCCGAGCTAAGCAGGGACTGCTTGGGCTTGATATTCTCCTCAACGTAATTCTTCTCTTTAAAGGCGGTAGCACCAAGGAGCACACAGGTAAGACCGATTGCCGCAAAGATAGTGAACACTATTCTCCAGGCAACGAGAGCATCAACGCTAAAGCCCTTTTTGATAAGGTCAACGAAAAGGGTTGCCGCGTACATAAAGGAGCTGGAGCCCATAAAGAATGCGGTGCTGATGCCGTAATATCCTACTCTATCCTTGGCATCGGGAATAACCTCGGGCACAAGGGCGTTTCTGGGAATGAAGAAGAAGGTATAGGCGGTGTAGTAGGTGATAAGGAAGAAGCCAACCCAAATTGCGTTACCCACAGAGCCCTGCTTGAAGGGTGCCATAAATATCATAAGCACCGAGAGAGCATAAGGTATGGCCGCATACTTCATAAAGGGCATTCTACGTCCGTCCTTGTGTGTGCACCTGTCGGAAAGGCTGGCAACAAGGGGGTCGGTAACCGCGTCAACCACCTTGCTTATACCCGTAAGCAAGGCCATAATGGTAAGGAAGCCAAGCAGCTTATTCTGAGGAAGAAGGGTGGGCAGACCACTCTTTACTGTAGGCTGGAAGAAGTACAAAAGATAGTTACCTATCATGCCGTTGAAAAGGCCCTTGGCAATATCGGATAAGCAATATCTTATCATCTGAGATTTAGAAAGTGTTTTTCTCATAATATCGTCCTCTCTTTTTAAAAATTACACCTATTATATCACGAAAATCAGCGTTTGTAAATCATATATCATCTTTTTTCGAGAGCTTTTTTAAAAATAATTAAAACGCGAAGGATTTTTTTGACAAAGGAAGGATATAAGTATATTTCCTTAAGAAAGTGAATAAAATGTACCTAAGATATGGAGGTAGGTATGAAAAGATCCTTTGGTTTGTGGCAATTATTCGGCTTTGCGACGGTCTCGCTGTCGGGCACTCTGTTGCATTTTCTTTACGAGTGGTCGGGCGGCTCGCCCCTTGTTGCGCCATTTTCGGGGGTAAACGAGTCCACCTGGGAGCATATGAAGCTGCTCTTCTGGCCAATGCTGATTTATGCTCTTGTCGAGAGCTTTTTCTTCGGGGAATACGACAACTTCTGGTTTGTAAAGCTTAAGGGAATCTCGCTCGGGCTTATATTGATACCCGTTATTTTTTACACCTACAACGGTGTTATCGGCAAATCTCCCGACTGGATAAATATTGCAATATTCTTTATAGCGGCGGCTGTAGCATTTATCTATGAGACAAGGGCGCTCAAGGAAAGCTCAATTTATCTTGTAAAGCAGGTATCCATCTCGTTGCTCGCCATAATCGCCGTGATGTTTGTTATATTTACATTCGAGACCCCCGAGCTTAGTATCTTCAAGGACCCTGTAACCGGGGTGTATGGAATAGCGAAATAAAAAGAGGCTGTCTCAAAAGAGGCAGCCTCTAAAACATTTAATTAAAAGCTATTTTTCTTAAAGCCAAGAATGTTCCACGCGCCGAGAGCCACAAGTGCAGCCACGTCAACCGCAAGAACAGCGGTCTTCCACCAAGGAATAACCTCCACACCGGATACCGCACCTACGATAGAGCCGTTTTCAAGACCCTGTGCGGTCTCTGCATAGTACATAGTGTCAACGTAAGCATAAAGGAGATCCTTTGCACTCTTGTGAACGTAGTACTTAGCCGCGTCGCTGGTGGTGTCATCAAGCCAGTTGTTTACGTAACCGTCGGGATGAAGCATCTGGTTACAGCCTGCTCTGATACACTCGTCCATATCCTCGGAGCTATTGTTCTTATAGTAGTCGGTAATAACTGTACCGCGAAAGCCCCACTCATCGCGTACAACTGCAGTAAGCATCGCATAAGTACCGGAGGACTTCATACCGCCTGTACGGGTATGAGAAGCCATAAGACCGTTAGCATCGCCAATCTTTACAGCATACTCGAAGGGCTTGAGATAAATCTCACGGAATGCCTGCTCGGTAACCCACTTGTAGCAACCGCTCTTTGCATCCCAGTTTACACGGCTGGCATCATCCTCGTTAAGACCGATGTGCTTGATGTAAACCTGAATGCCCTGCTCCTTTGCACCGAGAACGTGGTACGCACACATAGTACCGGAAAGGAATGCGTCCTCAGAATAGTACTCGAAGTTACGGCCGCCCATTGCACTACGGTGAGTGTTTCCACCAGGGCCATACCAACCGGTGATGCCGAGAGCATTACCCTCGATACCGATTGCAATACCTACCTGATATGCGGCATACCAGTCCCAGGTCTGTGCAAGAACAACAGAGGAAGGATAGTTAACCGCCTTAAGATTACCGTCACCTGTTACAGAGTTGTTGAAACCGGAGGGACCGTCTGCGTCCTTGGTCTTGGGCTTGCCGATGGACTCAAGAGCCATTGTGCCGAAGCCTGCACTAAGGATGAACTCGCGGCACTCGTCATAGCTGAGCTGGCTGATAATCTCATCCCACATAGGATCGTCATACTCAACACCCATAAGGTCCTGAATGTTCCACTGTGTCTTGGTGGAATTGAACTCGGGAACTACGATATTATCGGGGTCGATGGGGGTATAGATCTTATCCATATCCTCGTAGAGAGCGCCCATAGGTCTGCCCTTGCCCTTCTCCTGAGGGAAGGTGCCTGCGATGTCCGCACGGGTAACATACTGGATAGCGCCGCCCTCGTTGTCTGCACCGTCGATAGAATGTGCATTTGCAATGAAGGGCTCGTTAACTGTGCTGGATGCACCGGAAACGGGATTAGTGTAATTGGTAAACTGGTTCTTTACAACAGTACCTGTAGCGCTGTCAACCTCGTAGCGGATATCCTCTGCTACGTTAAGGGTGATAGTGCTGCCTTCCATACCAGCCTTAAGGGTGTGAACGTCGGAGCGGAAGGATATAACGTAGCTGCCCTTCTCAAGCTCGTAACCCATAAAGCCGTTGTTGTTCATATCATAGCAGTCGTAGGACTTCATCTCCTCGATAGGCATCTCGATAACCACGTCAGCAAACTGACCGGGCTCGATCTTGGGAGTCTTGCCGAAGCCACCAAGCTTGATAGCAGCCTTCTCGATACCGCCCTTGGTATAGGGTGCGGAGTAGTAAAGCTCTACAACGTCACGGCCTGCAACGTCGCCGGTATTGGTAACACGAACGGTAACCTTAAGAGTATCGTTCTTGCCAACGGTAGCACCGTCCTGGAAGTTGATCTCGTGAATCTCCCAATCAAAGTCGGTGTAGGAGAGACCGAAGCCGAAGGGATACTGAACCACGTCAGCATAGCTCTTTACACCCCAGATAGACTCTGCAAGGTCGCCATTCCAGAAGCCCTCTGCATCAGCGGTCTCATACCAGAGATAGCCGTTGTAGATATTCTCGCGATACTCGGTATAGGAAGCCTTGCTCTTGTCGGTATAGGTGCTTACACCCTCAAGACCGGAGGTAGCATAGGAAGCCGCGGTGGAAAGGTCATACGCCCAGGTGTCTGCAAGTCTACCCGAGGGATTAACCTCACCGGTAAGAAGCTTTGCAAAGCCGATAGCACCGCGAGTGCCGGGATAACCCATATAAAGCACAGAGTCAACGCCTGCCTCGTCAGCAAAGCCAAGCTCCATGGGGTTTGCACAGTTGACAACGAGAATTACGTTCTCGAAGTTCTCGCAAACGAGACTAATCATATACTCCTCGCGCTCGGAGAGAGACTGAAGCTTTCTTGTGCTGTCCTCACCTCCACCTGCCTGGTTGGAGAAGTACTGTGTCTTGGAAAAATCGTTACCCTCGCCCATAAGACGGCCGACAACGATAATAGCAGTATCGGAATATGCCTTGGCATCTGCCATAAGCGCATCGGTATAGAAGCTCTCGGGAGCCTCGGTTACACCGTAATAATCCTTGTAGGTTGCACCGTGAGCCTCGATAACCCAGGAGCCGCTCTTTGCACGAACCCAGCCGAGATCGTCATAAGCCTTTGCAAGGTTTTCGTTATACTCGATGCCAGCCTCCTTAAGACCGCCAAGGAAGGTAACAAGGTCGTTTCTGGAGCCTGTGCCAGAGCCTGTGCCCTGAGGAATAAATCCGTCGTCACTGCCAGACCAGCCGAAAACGTTAACCTTAAGATTCTTAAGAGGAAGAACGTCATTTTCGTTCTTCATAAGTACAGCGCCCTCAGACGCAACCTGCGCCGCAAGCACCTTACCGGACTCACGTGCAGCCATAGCCTCCTCGCTATCCTCGGTATAACCTGCTCCGCAAAGGAAGGTGGTTATGAGATTAGCGTTAGCATAGCAAGCAAGGTTACCGATAAGAAGCGCAAATATAAGAACAATGCTAATAAGCAATCTTATAACAATATTTGCCATTATATAGCCCTCACAATTTTATTTTTGTCTACCGCACCCACTCGGGTGCGGTGCTTTTTTATTACTTTACAATCTCGAAGGAGAGATAATCAAGATCGGTATAAACGCCGAAGCTAAACTCGAATACGTAGATACCTGCCTCGGTGATCTCTACTGTGCCTACAATCGCCTCGCTTACGGGAGAACCAAGGTTGATAGCCGCATCGGCATCGGGAGTGATTACCTGATCACCAAGCTTCCATGTATAGGTGGAGAGCTTTTCGTTGCCGTTTGCTCTCGATGCATCCGCATAGCCTGCGATGCTGATCTTAACGGTGCAGGCCTCGGTAACCTTTACGTAAACGCGGAATACAGAGCCGTTGTCGAAGCCGTAAATTCTGCCGCTGCCCTTACCGCAGTTGCCCTCACCTACAGAGGGAATGAAGTCGTTTCTGGTAACGATGTCACACTGAGAGCAATCGATGTTCTCAAGCTCGTACTTGGTTACACCGTCGGTTGCAAGAGTAAGGTCAAACTTATCCTCGGGGATCTGCTGACCGCCGCCCTCTACAACGTCAAAGATGTACTTATCAAGGTTACCGGAGGTAAGGTTCACCTTGAACTCATACTTAACGTTAGCCTTAAGCTCGATGGTAGCAAGAGTGATCTCGGAGAGATTCCAGTACTGATTGCTGCTTGTTCCTGCAGGAACAGTTGCGTTGTTAAGGGTGATGTTCTTACCGTTTACGCTAACGGTAGGAATGTATGTAAGAATGCTACCGCCTGCCTTCTTTGCAAAGTTAACAATGAAGTTTACGGTCATATCCTTGTCGGGAATAATGGTAAACGTCTGATAGCCGCTCTTGATAGCCGCAATACCCTGACCGCCTGTGAAGGACTCGATCTTTACGCCGGCAGATGTCTCAGGAACGAGCTTGTCGATAGGAAGATTCTCCGCCTCGATAACAACACGACCGTCGGAGATGATAGCATCATACTCAGGTCTGCAGCCGGGACACTTATCAGCGCAAGCGCTCTCGGTACAGTCGGTGGTACACTTGCCACAGATAGCACAGGTGTCAGCACATACGTGCTTCTGCTCGTCAAGACCCTTACCGATCTCGTCATAAGAGCCGAGAGAAAGAATCTCAAACTCAACGGTATCAACGTTACAGTCAACGCCAACAACCTCGATAACGAAGGTGTGGTCACCTGCGGGAAGATTGATTTCACCAAGGCTCGTGAGCTTCCATTCCCAGTACATTTCCTGAGACTTGTCACCGCCGTGGATATCAATATATTCAACGAACTGAAGCTTTACGCCATCAATATAGAAGCTCCAGTTGTCATCTACATAGTAAATAGCGTTATTAGGTGTGGTCTTGGACGCCTTGAACCAGATACGGATGGTAGCATCCTCGGAAAGACGGAGAGTGGTGGAGATGAGCGAGCCCTTACCGATAGCACCTACAGATGTGCCACCGCTGGTGGAGCAACCGGGCCATTCCTTCTTAACGGGCTCAACGAAGAGCTGACCGTCCTTAAGACCGTGTGCATCTGCAACGTCGGTACGTGTGAACGCCTTCTCGGTATCGAGAGTCTCGATATCCTTGATAACTCTGTCGGTGGAGGAAATCTCTACCACGGAATTGATGTAACGAGAGCCAACGTAAAGGTCAACATAGTCGATGTCAAAGGCATCCTTGCCCTGAACGTCGAAGGTAATGGTGTTTACACCCTCCTTAAGATTAAGGTTACGGATGATGATGTCAATCCACTGACCGTCTGCCTCAACCATAAGGCCGTCAAGAGGAAGCTCGCCGCTGATAGCACCGTTCTCATCCATAGAGAAGTTAAGGTATGTCTTAACAGCCTCGCCCTGAAGGTTGGTGTCGCCGTGGTTGGCAACACGAATAACGACGGTAACACCCTCGTAAGCCTCGGCAGCGGTAAAGCTGAAGCCGAAGTAATTGTACTTGCCACCAAGGTTGGTAAGATACTTATTGCCACTTACGATCTCATCGGTGGTGGAATTTGCAGCATTACCTGTAGCCTGGGTCATATCGATAGCCTCTGCCTCTACACGGTAGGGAGTAGACTCATTCTTTGCAAGAATGTCTACAAGAGAGGTATCGGAAATTGTGGGATAAACTCTTTGATTAATGGTAATCTCATAACGTGCGGACTTGCCACCGTAGGAGATAGAAACCACACGCACACCTGCGGCGGTGGTATCGGGAGTCTTGATGCTTACGTCGCTGAGAGAGAGCTGCTTGGTAGTGCCATCGGTGAAGGTAGCAACTATCTTAAGTCCATCTGCGGTAAACTCCTCTCCAAACTTATAAACGGTCTTAACTGCGGTGGTATCGATGGTGAGAGATTCAACCTTAACGGCCTCCTCCTTCTCCTCGTCGGGGTTCTCGAAGTTGCCCCCATTCTCACCTGTAATCAAGCCCTCAATATTAAGCGCATCGTAGATAGCACCGAGAGGGCTCTTATCGATTGCACCTATAACTGAGTCAAAAATATCCTCGCCAAGCAGGAATACACCGTCAAGCGCGGAGCAGGATGACAGAAGCATAACGCTGGCAAGCAATATAATTGCAACTAATGGTAAACGAAGCTTTTTCATTGTCGTTTCCTTTCTAAATAAAATATTTGCGTCTTTATTATAACATTTTAACATTAGCAAAATCTATTCTCAAAATCACCAAAATGCCCCACCGTTTTTGTACAAAATAGACAATAAAAAAACCGACGGAGCTTGATTTTCGTCGGTAGATGATTATTTAACTGATGCTTTTTATCGCACTCTCAAGAGCGGCTACAATCTGTGACAGCTCCATCGAGGGCTCCTTGCCCTGCTCCTTACAGTAGGGAATGTGGATAAAGCACACCTTGACGTCCCCTCCCCTATAGTGATGAAGGAGGGTGTAAAGCAGGTCGTTACATACGTACGCACCTGCCGAGTATGAGAGCCTTGCAGGGACTCCCGAGGCATTGATTTCCTCTGCCATTTTACGCACCTTGAGTGTGGAAAAATACGCCCTTTCTCCCTCGGGAATAATGGGTGTATCCTTCGGCTGATTGCCCTTGTTGTCGGGAATGTCCGCGTGTCGCAGATTAATAGCCACAAGCTCGGGGGTGACGAATGCCCTGCCCCCTGCCTGACCCACGCAAATGATGGCATCGGGCTTCAGCTCTGCCGAGGCAGAGAGCAGCTTCTCGGCCGCCTCACCGAATACCACGGGCAAAAGCAGCCTTGTAAGTCGGTAATCTCCGACACTCTCGGGCAGACGGCAAACCGCCTCCCAGGAGGGATTGATGCTTTCTCCGCCAAAGGGCTCAAAGCCTGTTATAAGCAGCCTTTTCATTTTATTTTCTTTCCGTCGGAGAAGGCCTGACCTACAGGCTCACCGAAGCTGATGTAGTGATGAGACACGCTATCATAAATGATAGGATTAACCTTTTTTGCATCGATTTTGCCATTTTCATCAAGTACAGACTCGTCTGCGCTGACGTTGACAATCTCACCGATGCAGATGCCGTCCTCGGTAAACTTATGAAGTCGGCACTCAACGGTTACGGGAAGCTGATCGATAATAGGCGCGTTTACAAACTCGCTTCTTGTGGCGGTAAAGCCTGCGCGATCAAACTTGTCGGGAACGTCGTTTGCCGAGGTGATACCCACATAATCGCAAGGAATTACGGTGTCCGCGGTGGCAAAGCTGACGGTAAAGGCTCTCTGGTCCACAATATTCTTGGTGGTCTTATGCTCGTCGGCAAGGCAGACCATCAGAAGATTGGTATCATAGATACCACCCCAAGCCGCATTCATGGCGTTAGGCACACCCTTCTCGTCGTAGGTGCCAACGATGAAAACAGGCATAGGATAGAGCCAATTCTTTACTCCAAAGTTCTTACGCATATTTTTCTCCTTTACTCTCCAACGGCCTTGTTGGTAAGCATAATTGCCGCAAGCTTAAAGATAGAGGGGTTGCCCATTTTAGCCTCGCCCTCGCCAAGCATCATAGACCTTTTGCTCTCATTTACGCTATTCCACTCGGGCATATTTTCGCTGTTAGGATGGCCGTTTTTCGCAAAATTGCAAAGATAAGTTGTCATTTTGTCGGATAATTCGTAATCTTTCTGCTCCATAGGACGCCAACAGTTGTCGAGAGTTCCGAACCAATACCAAAGATCAGCAGAGTGCCACGCACCGTTGTTGTCACCGGGAAGCATTCTGTCAAAGTGGTAATGATAAAGGCTTAAAATCTTACCCTTGCCATAGCCCTTGCCGAAGGAGTGGAGCATAGGAGGAGCCATATCGTGACTGTTTGAGCCTACGATGTAGGGTATCTGCTTGGGTGCAGCACCCTCGACGATAAGCACACCGTCCTTCACAGGGAAGGTAGCCATAGCACCGCCCTTGACCTCCTTCTTGGTCTTCTGCCAAGCGGCAAAGAGCTCCTCGGGGGATACCGCACGAAGCTCCTCAAGAGTAGCACAGCCAAGTGCCTTCATAAGCTCCTGCCAGAAGGGATAAACCTTCTCGGGGGTGCTCATCAGCATATTACTCATTCCGCATCCGCTGGACATAATAGCAGCTGAGAAAAGTCCTTCTGTAAGGGGGCTTTCCACAAGATGCTGCACGCTCATAGCACCGGCACTCTGACCCATTATTGTAATTTTTGAGGGGTCACCGCCAAAGGCAGAAATATTATCCCTTACCCACTTAATAGCGGTAATCTGGTCGAAAAGACCGTAGTTGCCACAATGCCCTGCCTCATCCTTCAGCTCGGGAAGGCAGGCAAAGCCCATCGGGCCAAGACGGTAGTTTATTGTTACCGCAACTACGCCCTTCCCCGGCCAAACGGGGCCGTCAAAATGCTTCTCGTGGCCGCATCCGCCTGTAAATCCACCGCCATGAATGTAAAGAAGGACAGGCAGCCTGCTGTCAGCCTCCGCACTCTCGGGAGTCCAGATATTAAGGAAAAGACAGTCCTCGCTGTAGGAATACTTCTCTCCCTTGCGGAATTCGTTGTAGTAAAAGATTTTCTTTAAATTATCCTCTTCATTATAAAAGGCTCTGGGCTGATAGGAGCAATTGCCATACTCTGTGGCATCGTAAACTCCGTCCCACCCCTCAACCTGCTTAGGATATTCCCATCTGCCTGCGGTAGCATAACGGACCCCCTTAAAGGCAACAACGCCCTCGAGAGCACACTCTGAGCCCTTGATTTCACCGCAGGGAGTGTTGATCAATTTTTTCATATTTTAGCCTATCTTTCGTAGAATGGTTTTGTTGATAAGTATACCAAAATTTATTTAATTACTCCTCGATCGCAGGAGCTTCTTCCTTGTTTGCAGCCTTGAATGTTGCCATCTTCTCACGAATCTCGGGAGTGATGTTCCAAACAAACTTGAATGCCGCCCAAGAGCCGAGAATAAAGAGCGCGGGAGCAAGAACGCAAAGGATCTTGAAGCCAAATACGGTTGCATCTCCCTGTACGTCGAGCTGAGGATTATATCCAATCCAATCGAGTGCAAAGAAGCTGAAACCAAGACCGACGGTCTGACCGATACGGCGCGAGAGGTTGAAGGTTCCGTAAATAGATCCCTCTGTACGCTTGCCTGTAATAAACTCATTATAGTCAATAGCCTCACCTACAAGACCCCACTGCATCTGGATAGAAACCATAGCCATACCCGAGCCCGTACCAAGAATAACACCGTGAACAAGAGGATTTACGTCCATAAAGAGGTGCATAACGAAGAGCAAGCCACATATCGCGCCACCTAAAAGAAGCGTGTAACGGATAATCTTTTCAAGACCGAACTTCTTACACAGGAAGGGCACGCCGGCCATTGCGCCCACCATAAAAGGCGCAGAAAGCACAGAAGCAATAGTCTTATATGTAACGTCGTTGTATACCGCATCATACATATACATGCTGATATTCTCTGCAAGATACTGCATAGTACAGATACATACGCCATGAATACAAAGAGCGATAAACGCGCGATTCTTTTTAACAACATCGAGAATGTCGGTAAGCTTAATATCGTCAGCCTTTGTTTCCTCATCAACGATACCGCGCTCCTCAGTAAACGCATAGTGAAGAAGGCAAACAACAAAGCCACCAATAGCACATGCCACACCGGTGATCATATAACCCGTAGAATTGGTGTCACCAAACATACCGATGATAACAGGACCGATCATACCGGGAATCATATTACCGAACATAGAACCAACACCTCTCGCAGAGGAGAGAGACGCACGCTCGGTGTCGTTGGTAGACATAGCCGAAAGAAGCGAGCCCATAGGAATGTTGAACATTGTGTAGGATGCCTCGTAGAGAATCTTGAACGAGAAGAGGGCTATAAGCAAAGGAATTCCGTCAAGGAGCGTAGGCACTGTCCAAAGTGCTATCGCAGTAACTGCGAGGAGAGGAGTTGCGCGAAGAAGCCAAGGACGGAACTTGCCTCTCTTGTTCTTGTTGCGTGCAAACGCCTTATCCATAATTGCGCCCATAATAGGATCGTTAATTGCGTCCCAAATGGTCCAAATAATAGTAAGCACACCCATTACACTTGCATTTACTCCAAGCACGTTGGTACAGTACATTGAGAAAATACTTGCCATGAGTGCGAATGTCATGCAGCCACCGAAGTCACCAAACATATAACCCATCCAATGCTTGGTAGTAAGGCCGCCCTTAGATGCTTTGTTTTTAGTTTTAAGCATTTTTTAGTCCCTTTATCTTTGTTTTCTTATATTTTTCTTGGAAAAAGGCCGAGTCGAACCTATAATACAGTCCGACTCGGCAATAAAGCAAAATATTATACCAGAAGGTTTTTCTGACTTGCCTCGTCGAAGAAGTGCATAACCTTACCCTCAAAGGTAATGTGAATCACAGTTCCCTGTACGAGTGACTTGCGCTGCTCATCTGTAAGAGAAACGGTGGGGATACGAACAATAAGCTTGTCGCCACTCTCCACCACAACGTGAAGGTGAAGCTCGCTACCCATCATCTCGTTTACAATAATCTCGCAGGAGATAGCCTTGGGATCGGATGCCTCCGCAAGAACAAAGTGCTCGGGACGTACACCGAGAACAACCTCGCGGGAATCGATGCCACAGGAAGCAAGAGCATCAGCCTTTGCACCGGTAACCTCAATCTTTGCACCGTAGGGAGTAACGAAGTACTTGCCACCCTCCTTAACAAGCTGAGTCTTGAAGGTATTCATCTTGGGAGCACCGATAAACTCGGCAACAAAGAGATTGCAGGGCATATCAAACACCTCGGTAGGTGTGCCAACCTGCTGAATAAGACCGTCCTTCATAATAACGATACGGTCACCGAGTGTCATAGCCTCGGTCTGATCGTGAGTAACGTAGATGAAGGTGGTGTCAATCTTCTTACGGAGAAGGATAATCTCTGCTCTCATCTGGTTACGAAGCTTTGCATCCAGGTTGGAGAGAGGCTCATCCATAAGGAAAATCTTGGAGTCACGCACCATCGCACGGCCGATAGCAACTCTCTGACGCTGACCGCCCGAAAGAGCTCTGGGCTTTCTGGTAAGATACTCGGTAATGCCAAGAATCTCAGCAGCCTCGGTTACTCTCTTATAAACCTCATCCTGAGGCACCTTCTTAAGACGAAGGCTGAAGGCCATATTCTCGAAAACGGTAAGGTGGGGATAAAGCGCATAGTTCTGGAATACCATGGCAATATCTCTGTCACGGGGCTGAAGGTCGTTTACAACAACACCGTCAATCTCAACAGTACCGTCGGAAATATCCTCAAGACCTGCAATCATACGCAGGGTGGTAGACTTACCGCATCCCGAGGGGCCTACGAAAACAATAAATTCCTTGTCGGCAATATCAAGGTTGAAGTTATCTACCGCAACGGTGTTCTTGCCGTATATTTTCTTTACGTTAGTTAATTTTACACTAGCCATTTTTCTTTCTCCTTATCCCTTAACTGCGCCGCCTGTTACACCCTCAACGTAGTACTTCTGCAAAGCAAGGAATACTATGGTAACAGGAATTGCAACTACTACACCGGCTGCACAGAACATAGTGTAGTGATAATTAATCATCGTCTTGTCAAGCAAGCCCCACATACCGACAGCAACGTTTTGTCCCTCGGCAGCACCGTACGCCATGTAACGCGCAAACATAAAGTCTCCCCAGGGAGCCATAAAGCCCATAAGGATGGTGTAAATGATGATAGGCTTGGACATAGGCATAATAACCTTGTAGAATACCTGCCAACGGGTTGCACCGTCAACTCTCGCCGCCTCGTCAAGGCTCTTGGGAATGGTATCAAAGAATCCCTTGGATACGTAGTATCCCATACCCGAGCTTGCACAGTAAACTATGATCAAGCCAATGGGTGCCAATTCACGGGTAAGGCCGTAATCTCCAAACATCTTAAGGTCGGCGAAAACCTTATAAATCAGGATCATGGTAAGGAAGCCGGGGAACATACCAAGAATAAGCATGGAGTTCATAAGCAGCTTTCTGCCCTTGAATCTGAGTCTGGAGAGTGTATAGGACATAGAAAGAACGAAGAATGTCTGAAGAAGCGCGGTGGAAACACCCATAATAAGAGTGTTGAGATACCACTTGATAAAGATACCGTCCTTGTAGGTAGTCAGCTTGATGTAGTTGTCAAAACCGAATTCCTTGGGGATGAAGTAGTTTACCTGCCAGGTGCTCTCTACTCTGAAGGACTCGAGCAGGATACCGAGGAAGGGGAAGAGCCAAACGCAGGTCATCAAAACAAGAACTATGTAAATAAGGGTATTGGAAATAGTTCTGCTGGCCCTTGTGCCGAGAAGAGACTGGTGCATTTTGTTATCTTTTTTTCTCATCAGCTGTAATCCTCCTCATTCTTAGTAGACGGAATTATGTTATAAATGATGAGCGAGAGTATTGCTACAACAAGGAATATCATAATACCGATAACCGATGCCATGTAGTATCTGGCACTGGTGTTACCTATAGTAAGCTTGAACAGCCAGGTAACAAGAAGGTCGGTCTGACCGACAGAGGTACCCGCAATGGTACCGAGAGCCTGATTGGTAGGCTCACCGCCCGTCAGAAGGTAAATAACGTTGAAGTTATTCAGGTTACCCACAAAGCTGGTCAGAAGATATGGACCTGTTACGAAGAGCATGTAAGGAAGGGTGATCTTGGTAAACTGCTGTACACCGTTTGCACCGTCAATCTTTGCAGACTCGTAAAGGTCGGCGGGAATATTCATAAGAATACCGGTTGCCATAAGCATTACGTAAGGAATACCGATCCAGATATTGATTACGATAAGCAATATTCTTGCGATAAGAGGAGAATTCCAAAGTCCGGTAAATCTGTTTACCTCAAGATAATCATTAATGAAGGGAATGCTCTCAATCAAGCTGCCCACAAAGCCGGTGGTGCTGAACATCTTGGAGATGTAAAGCAAGGAAACGAACTGGGGAATAGCGATGGTCAACACCAAAACGGTTCTCCAGAACTTCTTGATAACGATACCCTTCTTGTTGATCATGATCGCAACCATCATACCGAGGAAATAGTTGGTAAAGGTAGCGAAGAATGCCCACATAAGGGTCCAGCCGAGAAGCTCGCCGAAGGCAAGTCCAACACCGCCCGCGCCAAAGTCCATCAAGGCATTGAAGTTATCAAGTCCAACCCATGTGAATAGGTTAGCATAACCGTCGTTAAAGGCATCATAGTTGGTAAAGGAAATGATTACCATAAAGATGATGGGAAGAACGGTAAATGCCAGAATACCGAAGAGAGAGGGAGCAAGAAGAGTCTTGTGGAACTGGTCATCAAGAAGGGACTGAAGGTCCTCCTTGCCACTCTTGATCTTCTTACCCTTGGCGGTGATATCCATACAGATACGGCACTGCTTTACCTGCATTCTCCATGTTGCAATAAAGGAAACGATAAAGATGATGGTGAGAAGACCGTAGAGCAAAACTCTTACAGAGTCGTCACCCTCCACCCACACGGGAGTGTCGAGGATATCATCATATCCCATATGGCCCTGCTCTGTACCGATAGTGGCACCGATCTTAAACCAGTTGCCCTTACTGAGCCAATGGAGACCGAAGCCAAGCTGATTTGTACCGAAGGGGATGAACATATATACAACGAATATCAGCTCGAAGAGAAGGAAGAGCACACCTCTCATGATCTGGCCGTAATACAAATTACCGAAGCCAAAGATGAGGAAGGAAAGCTTTACTGCCCAATTTCCCTTGGTGAAGGTGTGGAAGATGTCCACAAACTCGTCTCTGATTGCAAAAACAACACCCTTAAGCATATTCAGCAGGGATAAGAATGCGTTCTTAAACCAAGCAGGAATGCCGCAGAAGAACATCTTAACATCATATATAAGCGCCTGAGGCTTACTCAGCTTCAGGTACTCTAAGCTGTTTAGTTTTTTCATAAAGCAAAAACACGAACCACGAAAAGGTTCATAGGACTCCTTTTTTTGATAAAAGGCATTGTTAGGCGGTACACAAAGCGAACGCATACCTGGTGTGTCGCCTAACAATGCCTTTACTTTTTAAGGTTGGGCGGGAAAACCCGCCCAACCTCTTATTTCAAGTAAATAAGTTAGCGTAAATTACGCAGTCAAATACTGAACAAATTCCTTATTATTATTTGAAGAATCCGTCGATTGCAGAACGGTACTGTGCAAGAGCGGTTCTGATCTGCTCCTCGTTCTCAGCGGTGATGGAAGCGGAGCCAAGAAGCTTAGCGGTGTTCCACCAGTCACCGTGGATGTTGCCCTGAGGAATAGCGTGCGCACCCTGAGCTGCAAGAGCGGCAAGAGAAGCGTTAGCCTTTACCTCCTCGTTAGCCTGCGCAGCAACGTTAGAGGGACCCCACTGGAATTCAGCATATCTCTCAAGCTGGCACTCCTCACCGGTAAGGTACTGTGCAAGAGCGGAGCAGAAAGCACCTCTCTCAGCAGAGGTCTGAGGCTTAACAGCCATAAGCTTGTTACCGGAGAAGGAACCGAGCTGGTAGGTAGTACCGTCAACTGTGAATGTAGGAAGCTTGCAAACGCCGAGGTTCTCACCGTAAGCCTCTGCAGCGGTATTTGCATTCCAGATACCGGTTACAACAGCAGAAGAAGCCTCGAAGTCAGCAGAAGAGTTGTAGTATGCCTCAGACTGAGTAACGATCTGCATACCCTTCATAGCGATAACGCCAAGATCGGAGTTCCAGTTATCGTCAACAGAGATGAACTGACCGTTGTCATCAACAGTCCACTCGGAGTGACAGCCAACACCGATGAAGAAGGAAGCGGTGTACCAAGCGTTCTCAAGCTCGAAAGCGAACTTAGTGCCAGCTGCCTCACATGCAGCAACGATAGCCTCGAGGCTGCTGGGATCGGTAACAACGCTCTTATCGTAGTAGAGATAGTAGCCGTTGTCGGAAGTCATGGGGTAAGCATAGAGAGTGCCACCAACAGATGCAGCGGCAACAGAGATGCTGTCGTTTGCAGCGGTAATGTTAGCAGCGGCATTCTTACCGGGAGCTGCAACTGCAGATGCCTGTACAAGACGAGCAAGCTGGTCCTGTGCGATACAGTAGATGTCGGGAGCGGATGCTACGTCGGTAAGAACCTGAGAAGTAGCGTCAGCCTCGGAAACGCCCTCAACCTTAATTTCATAATTGCTGTATTCGGGATGAGCCTCAAGGAATCTGGCAACCTGTACCTTAGTAAGATCGGAAACGCCCTCAACCTCAGAAACCCAAATTGTAATTGATTCCTTCTTGGGACCCTCTTCGCCACCGCCGAAGCAGCTAACGAGGCAGGAAAGAAGCATAACAACTACAAGTACAAGAGAAAAAATTCTTGTTTTCATTAGAGTAAATCCTCCTAAAATTATTTTTTGCGTCTAGCGCATTAATGATTATATCATTACTGTTACTTTTTGTCAATAACAATAATTGATGAATATTCATTTTCGGCAGTTTGCACAAAACGCCTTGGCATTTTTATATATTATGCCAAGGCGTCTTATCGATTTATTGTGTTTTTAATTAATTGTTGGGTTGCTTAATAACACAGCATTTTTAAAATTTAAGTTCTCATAAAAATCGTGTCCAAAAAGCGGTGATTAAATCGCAAATTCGCGAATTTTGTTTAATTTTGACAATATATGTTTACATTAATTCAAAATTGCGCTGGTTTTTCCGCCGATTGTAAGGGTGTCCCCCTTCAGCTTTGCAGTGCCAACTCCGATGTAATCGCAGAGAGCGGTGACCGTCTTTGCACCAAGTCCCTCAAGGTTGGAGAGCGAGATGCTTATCTCCTCCTCGGAGGTGTTGTGTATAAGCAAAATGCTCTCTCCGTTATACTCGATAAGGAAGCCGCCGAGGTTGCTGTTATCGCTTGTGAGAGCGCTGTATTCTCCCCTGGCAATCGCGGGATATTTGTGACGGATGGAGATGAGTGCGGAGTAGTAATTCAGGAGGCTGTCCTTACTTTTTAGCTGATCCTTTACGCCATCCTTTATCTGCCTATCGTCGGAGTAGGTTGAGCCAACGGGATTTTCCACAGTATCAGAGTCACCCCAGAGCATTGCAAGTCTGCGATTGGCATCGGTGTTTGAGCTACCTCTCGAGCCTCTCATTCCAAGCTCCTCACCGTAGTAAATCACCGGTGAGCCGGGAGAAAGAAGGTAAAGATTTGCCGCCATTTTCATATCCTCCGGCTTGAGAAACGTACCGCCTATTCTGTCCATATCATGATTAGAAAGGAAGGGCATCGGCATTCCATTGGGGTTTGCCGCCTGTACACTGTCCTGATATCTTACAATGTAGTTAAGGAAGGTTAGGATGTTACTACCCTTTGCCGCAGGAGCTACCTTGCCCTCTGCACCCGAGGTGGCAAAGTTAAAGCAATTCATCGCCTCGTAATACTCGAGAATTTCGCTCTCGACAGACCAGCACTCACCTACGCAGTAAATGTCGGGAGCATAGGCGGTAAGCTCGTCCATATACCATTTCCAGAAATCCACCGACTTTTGAGTATCGGAGTAATAAACGTACTTGACAGCGTCAAATCTGAAGCCGTCGATGCCCATATCCAGATAGAATTTTGCAAGAGAGAGCATATCCGCTCTAACGTCGGGGTTATCAAAATTAAGCTCGGGCATAGCCGAGGAGAAGTTGGACTCATACCACCAACCGCCACCGAAACTGGTATAGGTGGAGCCACCGCCTCTGGAATCTGCATCAACGCAGGAATAATAATCGTAGTATTTGCTCGCGGTGTCACCGCTAAGGCGTGCCTCTTTGAATTTCAAAAACCAATCGTTTTGATCCGAGCTGTGATTAATTACAAGGTCGAGAATTATCTTCACGTTACGCTGATGACAGAGTGCGATAAGCTCCTTAAGGTCATCCATAGTGCCGAATTGCTCGTCAATCCTGTAGTAATCAATAGCATCATACTTATGATAAGAGGGGGACTCAAAGATAGGAGAGAGCCAGATGCCCTGCACACCCAGGTCCTTGCCACCGTTAACGTTGCCGTCATTCAGGTAATCCATACGGTTGATTATGCCTCGAAGGTCTCCGATGCCGTCACCGTCAGAGTCGGAGAAGGAGCCGACGAATATCTGATAAAAGGTTCTGTAGTTATCGCTTACAGGATCCACCTCCGCAGGCCTTACACAGCCATAAAGCGAAAGTATGGGCAGAAGCATAGTAATAATAAGCAGAAGGCTTAGGGTCTTGTTCTTCATTTTGTTACACCTTTACAAATTCTAATATTGGTTTTTACATCTGTTAAGCTTGACTAATAATATGATATCACACCGAGAAGAAAAAATCAATCACCATTTTTTATTTTTTAAATTCCCCGAGTTTTAAGTCAAAAACAGGTTGTTTTGTGGCTTTTTGACAACAATATTTTACATTTTTCCAACTTTTTTTCGTCTCGGACAAGACACTTCGCATCTCCCGATTGCTTGGTTTGTGTGTGCGTTTTTAATCCGGATGTCCAAGGCTACTGCAAATCCCCCCCTCTTGTCTTGCGAGTGAATGCATCATTTCCCTGCCGGTTTTTGCGTTAATCCTTCGACAGGTTTGTGCATAATACATAAATAAAGAACAAAATTTTTATAATATTTTTTTAAATTTGAGAGTTGATTTTCCTGTCGCTTTGTGCTAGAATATACTTGACCTATTGCGTTTTGACATCGCGAACGCGTTTACGCGTTATAAATATTTAATTATAATGAACGTTTTTTCGTTCAAACCACCAAGGAGCACCTATGATTTACGATATCCAAAAGGCCAGTCTCACCAAGAGACTGTCCGCCTTCCTATTCGACTTTGTCCTGATGACAATATTTGTGACCGGATTTATGCTTTTGCTTTCCTTTATTCTCGGTTACGACGGCTATGCTCAGGGCCTGCAGGACAGACTGTCCGCAATTAATGAAAAATACCACATCACAGAGCTTGAGGAAAAGTACAAGGACTCCGAGGGTTTCGTTGTAAGCTATGAGCAATACCAGTACATGACCGAGGAGGAGAGAGCGGTGCTTCCCGAGGAAGTGACCACCGCCTTCGACGCCTGTCTCGAAGAGACAAACAACGACGATGAGTCCATCAGACTTTACGCAACCATCATGAATCTGTCGCTCGTGATACTTTCCTGCAGTATTCTGCTGTCCTATCTTGTTCTGGAATTTGCCGTTCCCCTCTTCCTTGGAAACGGACAGACCCTCGGCAAAAAGATCTTCTCTATCGCACTTATGAGAAGCGACTGTGTTAAGATCTCTCCCACGGTGCTCTTCATACGCACCATTCTGGGCAAGTACACCATCAGCACTATGGTGCCCGCCCTCATGCTTTTGATGCTTTTATTCGGAGCAGCTCCGATTATGCCTTTGGCAGTTATACTTCTCATTCTCCTCCTGCAGGTTGTTATTATGATAACCTCAAAGACCAACTCGCTTATCCACGACAGCCTTGCGTCCACGGTGGCGGTTGATCTGCAGAGCCAGATGATTTTCGACAGCCCCGAGGCATTAAACGAGTACAAGCTCCGTCTGCACCGCGAGGAAGCAGAAAAGGCAGAGTATTAAACTAGTTAGTAAATCAAATAATATTTATATAAGATTGGAGATTTTATGAAAGTCGTATTACAAGACCTCACAAAAGTCTTCCCCAACCGCGACAAGAAAAAGGTTGGAGAGGACGTTGTAGCTGTAAACAGCTTCAATTTTGAAATTCCGGACGGTAAGCTTATCGGCCTCCTCGGCCCCTCCGGTTGTGGTAAGTCCACTACTCTCTACATGATCAGTGGCTTGCAGAGACCCTCTTCGGGTAAGATCTTCTTCGGCGACGAGGATGTTACCGATCTTCCCACAGAGAACCGTGGCGTTGGTCTGGTATTCCAGAACTATGCGCTCTATCCTCACATGACCGTAAAGCAGAACATCCTCTTCCCCCTCCAGAACCTTAAAGGTGCGGACAAGCTTGAAAAGGACGTTATGCTTGAGAGAGCATACGAGGCAGCAAGACTCGTTCAGATCGACGAGCTTATGGACAGAAAGCCCAGCGAGCTTTCCGGCGGTCAGCAGCAGAGAGTTGCTATCGCAAGAGCTCTTGTAAAGATGCCCCGCGTTCTTCTTCTCGACGAGCCCCTTTCCAACCTTGACGCACGTCTTCGTCTCCAGACCCGTGAGGAGATCAAGAGAATCCAGAAGGAAACCGGCATCACCACTATTTTCGTAACTCACGACCAGGAAGAGGCTATGTCCATTTCTGACTTCATCGTAGTTATGAAGCTCGGTACCGTTCAGCAGATCGGTAAGCCTCAGGCTGTTTATGATGATCCTGCTAACCTCTTTGTTGCCAAGTTCCTTGGTACTCCCCCCATCAACGTATTTGAGGGTGAGGTTGTTGACGGCAAGCTTCTTATCGGCGGCGCAGAGGTTCTTGAGGTTCCCGGCGTAGCTAACCAGCCCGTTACCGTTGGTATCCGTCCCGAGGGCTTCAATCTCGATGCTGAGGGCAAGTTCGTTGTAGAGCTTTCCAACCTCGAGGTTATGGGCCGTGACGTAAGCGTTGTTTCCAAGCATCAGAGCTCTCTCAACCCCGTTGTTAGATCTATCATCAACTCTGATTCCAACATCGACGAGAATGCCGAAACCGTAAGCTTCTCCCTTAAGCCTCACAAGGTATTCCTCTTCAACAAGGAAACCGAAGAGAGAATTTATTTCTAAGGAGTTAGACTATGGTTGACAACAAACAACAATGGAAGGCCTGGTTGTATCTTGCTCCCGCGATTTTCTTTCTTCTTATATTTACAGTATGGCCTATCTTCAATACTTTAAGACTCGCATTCCTTGACGGATACGACTCCTCCATCGAGCTTCTCTGGCTCAGAAAAGGTCAGTACCGCGGAGATGCATATCCCTTTACCGTCGGAATTCAGAACTTCATTACCGTTGTACAGAACGACGAGTTCTTCACCATTCTTAAGAACACTCTCCTTCTTACCGTATTGACTGTTCCCCTTTCCACCTTTATCGCACTCGTTATTGCGGTATCTCTTAACTCTATTAAGTTCCTTAATAGATTCCTTCAGACTATCTATTTCCTTCCCTACGTTACCAACTCCATCGCGATCGGTATCGTATTTGCGGCCATGTTCACGATGAGTGTGCGAATGAACAACGGTGAACGAATTATTGAGACCGCGGGTATCATAAACGATATTTTAGGAATATTTAATGTCGAGCCTGTAGACTGGATGGGATCACAGCATCCTATGTCCTACTGGCACAATATGACAGTAATGGTGGTTTACATAGTATGGAACGCACTGCCCTTCAAGATTCTTATTCTTCTCGGCGGTCTCCAGTCTGTTAACAAGCAGTACTATGATGCAGCAAAGGTTGACGGTACATCCAAGATCAGAACCTTTACCCACATTACAGTTCCGCTCCTCTCTCCCATGATTGCCTACGTAGTAATTACAGGCTTCATCGGTGGATTCAAGGAGTACACCAGCATCGTCGGTGTATTCGGTGAGTCTATGGGTCCTGTTGGTGACGCATACAGACTTAACACCATGGTAGGTTACATCTACAAGTACATCGCAAGCAACCAGGGTCGTGCCAGCGCCGCTGCACTCATCCTGTTCGGTATCATCTTCCTGGTTACCATGATTAACCTCAAGGTAAGCAGCAAGAAGACTCAGTATTAAGGAGGTAAACGAAATGGCTAATCTTACTTCACGCACCATGCAGGAACAGGATTTCGGCAAGGTTACCTCTACACAGAAGGTTATGAGAGTTCTTGGAATAGTCCTCAACTACGCATTCCTTCTTCTTGTTGCTTTCACCGTTCTTCTTCCCTTCTACTGGATGATCATCTCCTCTGTTAAGTCTCTTGGCGAGTACAGACTTGATCCCCCCACACTCTTCCCCGTAGAGTTCCACTTTGATAACTATCTCTATGCTTTCCAGACAGTTAATCTTGGCAGACTCTTCCTCAACACTATTTTCGTTGGTGTGGTATCCACTCTTCTTTCTCTTGTGATCACCATTCTCTCGGCGTTCGCATTTGCAAGACTTGAGTTCAAGGGCAAGAACGCACTCTTCGCAGGACTTCTTGCAACCATGATGATCCCCGGTGAGCTCTTCACCATCACCAACTATCAGACCATGGCACAGTTCGAGGACACCTACTTCATCCTTATCGTTCCCTTCCTCGTAAGTGTGTTCTACATCTACCTTCTCCGTCAGAACTTCCTTCAGGTTCCCAACGAGCTTTACCTCGCCGCTAAGGTTGACGGTACCAGCGACTTCAAGTACCTCTGGAAGGTTATGATCCCTCTCGCACTTCCCACCATTATCTCCATCACCATTCTTAAGATGATGGGCTCCTGGAACACCTACGTATGGCCCAACCTTGTAATCAACGACGTTGACCTTCAGATGATTACTCAGGGTATCCGTAACGCAGGCTTCAAGTTCGAGATCGATTATGAGCTCGGTCAGATGTTCCAGTCCGATATGGTTAACATCCCCGTACAGATGGCGGCGGTTGCAACCGTATCTCTTCCTCTCTTTGTTGTATTCCTCTGCTTCAGAAAGTACATCATGAAGGGCGTATCCAGAAGTGGTATCAAGGGTTAATCCCTCCACTTCTCTTAAAGTTTGTGTTAAATGCGAATAACGCTTAACAAATTATAATTTTCGAAAGGAAAAAACAATGAAAAAATCACTCGTTTCTCTCCTCCTTCTCGTAGCAATGATGTTTAACATCTTTGCAATGCTCACCTCTTGCTTTGGTGGCGGCGGCTACGTAAAACAGACCTATGATGGTGCTTATGACGGCTCTGCTGTAACCATCTCCTTCTGGCACTCCATGGGTGCTGAGAACAAGGCACTTCTCGACTCCGCAATCGCAAGATTCAACGAGATCTACCCCAACATCAAGGTTGAGCACCAGTCCTACGGCGACTACGACGGCGTATTCGACGTAATCAGAACCAAGCTCACCGCAGGTAAGCAGCCCAGCTTTGCATTCTGCTATCCTGACCACGTTGCTACCTACAACAAGTCCGAGTCTGTTATCTGCCTCGACGACCTCATCAACAACAAGAACGTTCTTGAGTCCGGTGAGATGATGGGCTTCACCGATGCACAGATCGCTGACTTCATCCCCGCTTACTTCAACGAGGGTAAGGAATACGGCGACGGCAAGATGTACTCCATCGCATTCCAGAAGTCTACTGAGGTTCTCTACTACAACAAGACCATCGTAGATCCCATCATGGCTCAGCTCGGCGTTGACGCTCTTGACACTTGGGACAAGGTTGAGCTTGTTATCAAGGAGCTCAAGAACCAGTATCCTATGTCTACTCCTCTCGGCTATGACTCCTCCGAGAACTTCTTCATCACCCTTTCCATTCAGAACGATGCTCCCTACACCTCCGCAACCGGCGAGCACTACCTCTTCAACAACGACAAGTCCAAGGCATTTGTTGCTAAGTTTGCTGAGTGGTATCAGAAGGGTTGGATGACCACCTCCGAGCTTATGGGCGGCTCCTACACCTCCGACGCCTTCAAGAAGGGCAACGACGAGAGCGGTAAGGTATTCATGTCCATCGGTTCCTCCGCAGGTGCTAGATACCAGAGACCTGACAAGGTTAACGGCGAGTATCCCTTCGAGGTTGGTATCGTTTCCATTCCTCAGACCGCGGGCAGCAAGAAGGTTATCTCTCAGGGTCCCTCTGTATGTATCTTCGAGCCCGCAAGCGGTAACGTTCAGGAGGTTTACGCTTCTTGGCTTCTCGTTAAGTTCCTCACTACCGATGCAAGATTCCAGGCTGAGTACTCTATGAAATCCGGTTACGTTCCCGTAATCCAGTCCGTATACGAGACCAAGCAGTATCAGGATTCTCTTGCAAAGGCTGACGGCGGCGACTTCATCACCGCTCTTGCAGCAAAGGTTGCTCTTGAGCAGAAGGATTACTACTTCACCTCTCCCGCATTCCCCGGCTCTGCAGATGCTCGTACCCAGGTTGGTCTTCTTGTTGAGGCTGTATTCACCAAGTATCAGCTTAACGGTGACAACACCGCTATGATGAACGAGCAGTTCAAGAAGTTCTTCGATATCTGTAAGGCAAACGACTAATACAGGCTAAACAAATAATTATTTAGAGTGTATAAAAATATGAAGAGATTTAATAAATTCTTATGTTTATTAATTCTTCTCTGCGTAACCGTAAGCGGATTAGCTTCCTGCGATATTCTCGCAGGGCTTTTCCCTTCGGAAACGCCGGAAGAACCCGTGTGGGTTGACTACGCTTCTCAGCTTAAGCTTGATAAGAACGATACATCCACACTTAAGTGGGAGGTTACCGTAAAGATGTTTATCGACGGTGACACCACTCACTTCTATATCAACCAGAGCGGTAACTACAACAACGTAAGCAAGACCCCCGGTATTGACGGTGTGCTTAAGGCAAGATACCTCGGTGTTAACACCCCCGAGTCCACCGGTAAGATCGAGCCCTGGGGTAAGAAGGCTTCCAACTTCACCAAGTCCAAGCTCGAGAACGCTGAGTCCATCATCATCGAGAGTGATGACGGCAACTGGAACGTAGACTCCACCGGCGAGAGATTCCTCGTTTGGGTTTGGTACAAGGCTCCCGGCGCTGAGGATTACAGAAACCTCAACCTCGAGATTCTTCAGGAGGGCCTTGCTGTATCCAGTAAGTCCACCAGATCCGGTTACGCAGAGTACTGCGAAAAGGCTATCAGCCAGGCCGGTGATTTCAAGATGCACCTTTATGCTCCCGCAAACGTTAAGGATCCCGACTTCCCCTACGGCGATGCTCAGTTCATGACTCTTAAGGAGCTCAAGATCAACATTAAGGATTACATTGGCTTGAGAGTTGCCTTCGAGGGTATTATCGTTAAGAACAGCGGTGGCTCGGTATACATCGAGTCCTATGACGAGGAGACCGGTATTTACTTCGGTATTACCGCATACTACCAGACCTCCGGTCTTGACGGATGGGGCCTTGAGCTTCTCCAGGTAGGTAACAAGCTTCGCTTTGCAGGCGTTGTTGGCGAGTTCAACGGCTCCTACCAGATCACCGACCTTAAGTACGACATTTTCGATACTGAAAATGCAAAGAATCTGGCTTTCATCTCCGATGGCCACGCTCCTGCATACCAGGAGATCACCGCACTCCACTTTGATCCTCAGTCCAACCAGGGCTCTGTAAGAATGGCAACCGAGGTTGAGGGTGAGACCGTTATCGTAGAGCGTGCCTTCTGCGAAATGGCACAGGATGCTTCCGTTTCCATGAAGAACCTTTACGTTAGAAGCGTTTACACCACCGCTAAGGGCGACTCCAAGGGTGCTATGACCCTCTACTGTCAGGATCAGAACGGTAACGAGATCCAGGTTCGTACCATCGTTCTTTTCGACGAAAACGGCAATATGATCACATCCTCTGCATTCCAGGGCAAGACCATCGACGTTAAGGGCACTATCGACTACTACCTCCCCGAGGGCGCTAGCGTAGGCTCTTACCAGATTCAGCTCTTCTCTATCAACGACGTAACATTCCACTAATATATTATTTATTTGTAACGTTTTGTTTGTTAACATCGGGTAAAACCGAAAAAATAAAAAAATAAAAGGAGCTTATATGAAAAGACTTTTATCTCTCGTACTTGTCCTTGCACTTGTGCTTGGCGTACTCGCTTCCTGCGATCTTCCCTTCTTTAACAACGGTACCGAAGAGGCAGACATCCAGGGCGTAGTAAAAGAACTCGACGACATGTACAAGGCTGGCAACGGCACTTCTATCCAGAATGGCTATGAGCTTATCGCTCAGTACAAGCTTGGTGGCACTATGTTCACCATTACCTGGACCAGCGACAATGCTGACATCAAGATTGAGCTCGTTGACGGTCTCTATGTTGTTACTCTTCCCGAAAACACCTCCGGTCAGTCTGAGTACAACCTTATCGCTACCATCACCAGCGAGGGTGGTCAGACCGCTACTGTTAAGTACAACCGCGTGCTTACAGAGAGCTTTGGTATGATTACCAACCCCGTTGCAGGCACCGCTTACAAGCTTGCTCTCCTTCACGGCAACGAGAAGGCAGTTGTTTACTTCGACGGTAACAACTACAACAACTATGCTTGGTACTTCTCTTACACCACCGACGTTCTTGCAGCACCCGACGTTTATCTTGAGACTGTTGAGGGCGTTGAGGACGGCTACAGACTTTACTTCAACAAGGATGGCGTAAAGACCTACATCGTAGCATTCCCCCGTGACGGTGATACCACTAAGGGTACTCTTAAGTTCGACACCACCTGTCCCACCGAGTACTTCACCTACAGCACCGAGCACAACACTCTTATTTACACCTCTACCACCGGTCAGCAGTTCTTCATGGGCTCCTCCGGTACCTTCAAGTCCATCTCCTGCGCTGAGGCTTCTTACCTTAACAACCCCACCAACTATCCCGTTCGTCTTTACGGTGTAGGCGGTGTTGAGGAGACTCTTCCCGAGCAGCAGCTTCCTACCATTCCTGACAACTACACCTCCGAGGACGTTGTAAACGCACTCTATCAGCTTCTTCCCGGTCAGACCATCGAGGATACCTACGTTATCACCGGTGTAGTTACCTCTATCAAGTACGCATTCGATCCTTCCTACAACAACATCTCTGTTAACATCGTAGTTGGCAACCTTACCGACAAGCCCGTTCTTCTTTACAGAATTACCGGTACTGGCGCTGATACCCTTAAGGTTGGCGATACCGTTACCGTAAGAGCTGGTTTTACCAACTATAACGGCACCTTCGAGACCACCTCCGGTGGTGTTATCGAGAGCATCGTTCCCGGCGAGGGCGGCGGTGAGGTTACTCCTCCCTCCGGCGGCGATACTACCACTGCAGATGCGACTCTCAACCTTACCGGTAACGCTAACCTTGTTAGCGGCTCCGGTGAGCAGAACGTATTCGCAGCTAACGGCATCACCTTCACTAACGACAAAGCATCCTCTACTTCCGCTCTTACTGTTCAGGCTACCTATGCTCAGAGAGCATATGCCGGTTCTACCATTA
>JAZQWB010000016.1:0-39419 GCA_045632145.1 Eubacteriales bacterium
TCACTGAAGCGGTGTAAAACAAGGCTGATCGCTGTGCCAACACCTGTCACTGCCTGTGCGATGAACAAAGGTAACATAAACCAGGACTCACGAAGTCCGTCGTCCGTGCTTACCTCAACGTACATCATACCCGATACCACAAATATCGCCACGAGAGCGATAAGGGTAAATGACCAGATCATAGCCAAAATACCGGCTATGATACCCCAAGGAAACTTGCTCATACATTTTCTCCTTTCATAAAGAAAAAATTTATTTATTTTGCGCTAAGTATATTATAACATTTAATATTTTGTCTATCAATTCGCATTATTACTAAACATTTATATTAAAAATGAACACATTGCACAAAAGCATGCTGTGTAAAAAAAGCTGCTCTCGTGTTTTCTAAAAATATTATAAAGGTCTTGCAAGACGCGTTTTTTTATGGTATAATAAACTATGAATACAAAAAATACAGAAAACCACAGAAATGAGGTGTTTTTTTATGGCTAAAACTGTTCAGGATATTTTGGCTCTTATCAAAGAAAATGGCATTAAAATGGTCGACTTTAAAATGGTTGATATTAACGGTCAGTACCGTCACGTAACCATTCCTGCGGAGAATTTCTCTGAGGACGTTATGCAGAGCGGTATCGGCTTTGACGCATCTAACTACGGCTATGCGGTGGTAGAAAAGAGTGATATGGTGTTCATTCCCGATCCCGACACCGCGCTCATCGATCCCTTCTGCGAGATCCCTACCCTTTCTATGACAGGTAATGCAATGATTATTGATTACCCCAAGAACCGTCCCCTTCCCCAGTATCCCCGTAACATCATCAAGGCTGCCGTTGACTTTATGAAGGCAAGCGGTGTTGCTGACGAGATGAAGATTCTTCCCGAGTTCGAGTTCTATCTCTTCGATGACATTGGCTGGGAGGTACAGGGTAACTCTATCGGCGTTTCTCTCGATGCAAAGCAGTCCTACTGGAACAGCGGCGTTGAGGGCAAGGGTGTTATCGTTCCCAAGCAGAAGAACTATCATATTGCAAAGCCCTTCGACACCTCCTACGAGTGCAGAAGCGAGATGTGTCTCCATATGCTTGACGCAGGCATTGAGATCAACTATCATCACCCCGAGGTTGCGGCATCCGGTCAGTTTGAGATCGAGCCCCAGCTTGGTGAGGTTACTCACATGGCAGACGCAACAATGATGATTAAGTACATCATTCACAACACCGCACTTAAGTATGGCAAGAGCGCGACCTTTATGCCCAAGCCCATCTACGGTGAGGCAGGCAGCGGTATGCACGTGCATATGATACTCTTCAAGGACGGTCAGCCCGTATTCTCTGATGATAACGGATACGCTCACCTCTCCGAGACCGCACACTACTTCATGGGTGGTATTCTTAAGCACATTTCTTCTCTCTGTGCTATCACCAACCCCTCTACCAACTCCTTCAAGCGTCTTGTTCCCGGCTTTGAGGCTCCCGTTACCGTTGGTTACGCAACCTCTAACAGATCTGCGGTTATCAGAATTCCTGCATACGCAAAGAGCCCTGACAAGCGTAGATTTGAGCTTCGTAACCCCGACGCTACCTGCAACCCCTACTTCTGCTATGCGGCAATCCTCATGGCAGGTCTTGACGGTGTAAAGAACAAGATTGATCCTCACAAGGAGGGCTGGGGTCCCTACGACTTCAACCTCTTCCACCTCTCCGACGAGGAGAAGGCAAAGCTCAAGGGTCTGCCCACATCTCTCGATGCTGCTCTTGATGCACTTGAGGCCGATCACGATTACCTCACCGCAGGCGGTGTATTCCCCGAGGAGCTGCTTAAGAACTTTGTTAAGACTAAGAGAGCCGAGTGTGCAGAGCTCTCCAAGATTCCTCACCCTGCAGAGTTTGACAGATATTATAACCTTTAAAAAATATACCCCGTGCTTTTCGGCACGGGGTTTTCTATTACAATTTTACCTCTACAGGCAGGTCAATAACCATTGTTTTGGGAGTGACGATACAGTCGTAGGCAAATATTTTTACACCTGCCTCCTTGGCGCGACGAAGTGCATCACCGAAGGCCTTGTGAGTTGCATCGTTGGGGCGAAATTCGGTTATTCCCTTCATTTGAACAACAAAAAGAATTGCTGCTCCAAACCCCTGCTCCTTGAGTGAGATAAGCTCCTCGATATGCTTGACTCCGCGCTCGGTGGGAGCATCAGGGAAAGAGGCAATACCCTCATTTTCAAGAGTGCAACCCTTCACCTCAAGGTAGGTGATTTTATTCCCCTCCTCGATACAGAAATCAAAGCGGGAATTTCCCTTGGTGACCTCGCGTCGAATCGAGGTGGCGTCGGGGTATAATTTGCCGCTTCTTAAAAACTCTGCAGCAGCCTCGTTGGGAGCCCCGGAGTCCATATTTATAAGCAGCCTCTCACCGCTTCGGCAAAGCTTTTCTACCGCGATAAGATCGTATCTCGTCTTTCGCTCTCTGCCCTTCGGCTCATCGAGATAAACGGTCACGTCGGGCACAAGAAGCTCCCTGCAACGGCCTGTATTCTTTACGTGAGCAACCACCTGCTCACCCTCTAAAAGGCAATGGGCAATAAAGCGGTTTGGCCTTGAGAGAAAGCTGGCCTTTTTTATGTCTGAGTATTTCATAAATGTTTCTGCCTTGTATTATTGCTCGTTTTTAAACTTTTGGAGTGCAAGGTCGAGGAGCTGACGCTCGGCCTCAATGTCCGCAGGATAGGGGTGTTTCTTTGCCATTTTTTCAAAATCAGCTCTAATCTTTTCGCCCCTTTTCTCATCCCCGTCTCTCAAAAGTGCGATAGCATATTCGGTACGGATAACGCTGGGATAATTATCCATCATCTTCATAAATTTAAGCTGCTCCATGGTAAGAAGAGAGGAAATTTCCGCCCCTCTGCCATGGTTAATAAGTCTTGCAAAAACAAGGTCGCATTTAAGCAGATTTTTATGTAATCCTATGATGTTATAGTCACTGTGCAAAAGAGCGTTTACCTCCCTTTCGCATCCCTCGGTATCGAGTCTGTCAAGGGTGCGACCTGCGGAGAAAACAGCAATCGAGGCACAATGCACATTCTGCATATCCGCCCCCTCGGGAAGCCTAAACCACTCGTCGGGCATCTCTGAGACACGCATTCCCCTTGCCTGTGCGGCATTCATCCTAAGCTGTGCAACAAAGGCCTTTGCGGCCGTCTGATCACGCGAAAGATGAAGGGCGTTCATACCGTCGTTTGCTATTCCTCCCACATTAAGAGGAAGTCCGTTGGTGAGTGCAACTACAAGCGAAATCACACCGCCAAACAGGAGAATAAGGTTGAGCAAAGCAAGTTTTTTTGCAAAGAGAAAATACGCAAGAAGAAGTATTGCAGCAAGGATAAGGTTGGCAAAAACACCTCCCAGATTGTAAAGGACAACGGGTATTTTTCCCTCCTTGTTTTCGGGGGGAGTCATCAGACATTGACCTCCTGTGCCAGCAATAGAGAGACGGCGAAGCTTAATTCCCTCATCCTGCTTTATCCACATAAAATTGCCAATACGGAAGGATGAAAATCCATATCCAGACATAAGCCCGAAGAGGAGATGTCCACCCTCGTGAATAATAATTGCAACATAAAATGCAAGAGCAATACCCAGAATTACAACAGCAATCTCGGGAATAGTAAAGTCACCCGAGAAAAGCATGGTAGACAGGATAAACCCACCTACTGCACCAAGGATGCATGCAAAAGCTATTATCAATACTGAGCCAATGGCCTTAAGTACCTTTTTCATATTTACCTCCTATTCAAGACCCGAGAAGCTATTTTGTCTTAACACCTCGTAAACGGCTATAGCAACCGAGTTGGAAAGGTTAAGGCAACGGAGAGTCTTACGCATGGGAATACGTACACTACGGTCAATATTTGCTTCAACCAGTTCCTTTGGAAGACCTACGGATTCTCTGCCAAAGATGAGAAACGCATTGTCGGGATACTCTATATCCGCATAGGAATTCTTGCCGTGCGCAGAAAAGAAGAAAAGCTCAGCATTTTGGTTCTGCCCAAGAAAATCCTCGTAATTTTCGTAATACGTAACATCAAGTTTGTCCCAATAGTCAAGTCCTGCGCGCTTAAGAGTGCGGTCGGAAATCTCAAATCCAATAGGCTTGATGATATGAAGTCTTGCCCCGGTGACCGCACAGGTGCGAGAGATGTTGCCAGTATTCTGCGGAATCTCGGGTGAATAAAGAACAATGTTTATCATTTTGTGTCCTCGAAAATTTTGTTAAAAACATTCTATCACATACCGATTAAAATTGCAAGTACAACGCTCTTAAATTGAACAAAAAAAAATAAATGTAAGAAATTTACAATTAGGTCTTTATTTTTATGTTTTTATGTGCTATAATGTATAGGTTAAAATATATACATTTGCGAAAGGATCTTGAAAATGGGATTTTTCAAATCACTGTTTAAAAGCTACAGCGAAAAGCAGATAAACAAGCTTTTACCTCTTGTTGACGCCACAGAGGCTCTTGCCGACAAGTTTAAGGCGATGACCGATGGCGAGATGAGAGCTTATACAGATAAACTTAAGGCAGACCTTGCAAACGGCAAAACTCTTGACGATATTCTCCCCGAGGCATTTGCTCTCGTAAGAGAGGCTGACGAGCGAGTTCTCGGTAAGCGTCCCTTCCGCGTACAGCTCATCGGTGGTATTCTTCTCCACCAGGGACGTATCGCAGAGATGAAAACAGGTGAAGGTAAGACCCTTGTTGCTACCCTTCCCGCCTACCTTAACGCACTCTCCGGCAAGGGCGTACACATCGTTACCGTAAACGATTACCTTGCAAAGCGTGACTCCGATGAGATGGGACGTGTTTACGGCTTCCTCGGTCTTACCACAGGTCTTATCGTACACGGTCAGGACAATAACGAAAAGCGCAAGGCATATGCCGCAGATATCACCTACTGTACCAACAACGAGCTTGGCTTCGACTACCTTCGTGACAACATGGTTGTTTACAAGGAGAAGATGGTACAGAGAGGTCACAACTTCGCTATCATCGACGAGGTGGACTCTATCCTTATCGACGAGGCGAGAACTCCCCTTATCATTTCGGGTCATGGCTCCAAGTCCACCGACCTTTACCAGATGGCAGACAGACTCGTAAGAACTATGAGCCGTCACGTTATCAAGGAGGTTGACTCCAAGCAGGACCTTGACGTTTACGAGGAGGACTTCATCGTAGATGAAAAGGCACGTACCGCGGTGCTCACAGCACACGGTATCGCAAAGGCCGAGAAGTTCTTTAACCTCTCTAACCTCTCCGACCCTGAAAATACAAGCATCTACCACCACGTTAACACCGCCATCAAGGCTCACGGTGTTATGAAGAACGAGGTAGATTATATCGTAAAGGACGGCAGTGTTATCATCGTTGACTCCTTTACCGGACGTCTTATGCCCGGCCGTAGATACAACGATGGTCTCCACCAGGCAATTGAGGCTAAGGAGGGCGTTGACGTTCAGCGCGAGAGCCGTACTATTGCTACTATCACCTTCCAGAACTACTTCCGTATGTACTCTAAGCTCTCGGGTATGACAGGTACTGCACTTACCGAGGAGGACGAGTTCAAGACCATTTATGCCCTCGACGTTGTTGAGGTTCCCACCAACAAACCCATGCTTAGAATTGATCAGAACGATGCTGTTTACCGTACCTACAGAGGTAAGATAAATGCTATTGTTAACCAGATCAAGGCTTGCAAGGAAAAGGGTCAGCCTGTGCTTGTAGGTACAGTTTCTATCGATAAATCCGAGGAGCTTTCCGCAGTTCTTAAGAAAGCGGGAGTTCCCCACACAGTGCTTAACGCAAAGCACCACGAGAAGGAGGCGGAAATCGTTGCTCAGGCAGGTCGCTTCGGCGCGGTAACTATTTCTACCAACATGGCAGGACGTGGTACCGACATTATGCTTGGCGGTAACCCCGAATATATGGCAAAGTCCGAGATGAGAAAGGCAGGCTATGAGGAGGGCCTTATCGCAATGGCTACCAGCTCTGCTCCCTCCGAGGACGAGGCTGTTAACGAGGCAAGAGCCACCTACCGTAAGCTTTACACCAAGCACCGCGAGGAGATTGCTCCTGAGGCGGCGAAGGTACGTGAGGCAGGCGGTCTCTTCATTCTCGGTACAGAAAGACACGAATCCAGACGTATCGACAACCAGCTCCGCGGTCGTTCAGGCCGTCAGGGTGACCCCGGTGAGTCCAGATTCTTCCTCTCTCTTGAGGACGATCTTATGCGTTTGTTCGGCTCGGAGAGAATTGGTGAGATGTGCGTAAAACTTGGTCTTGACGAGAACACTCCCATTGACGCAAAGATACTTTCCGGCTCTATCGAGAACGCGCAGAAGAAGATAGAGGACAACAACTTTAACAGACGTAAAAACGTTCTTACCTACGACGACGTTATGAACCAGCAGAGAAACATCATCTACGATCAGCGTGGAGAGGTTCTGCTTAAAGACAATATTCAGGAAAAGATCACTAATATGATCAAGCAGTCTGTAGAGGAGACCTTCGACTTCTGCTTCGGCGTTGACACACCCGAGGACTGGAAGTTTGACGAATTCAGAAACCACTATCTCGGTCTGCTCACCGACAGCAAGAGCTTTAACTACACCGAAGAGGAGCTTGCTTCTATCGACAAGGATGCGTGGAAGGAGGAGCTTGTTAACAAGGCTCTTGAAATCTATCACTCCAAGGATGCTCTCTTTGCTTCCGTACATGGAATGAAGGAGGATGCAATGCGAGAGGTTGAGAAGGTTATCCTTCTCCAGAACGTTGATAAGAAGTGGATGGATCACCTTGAGGCAATGGATGAGCTTAAGGAGTACGTAGGTCTTAATTCCTATGCACAGCGTGACCCCGTTGCTATGTACAGAATTCAGGGTGCAGACCTCTTCGACCAGATGGTTGACGATATCAAGGAGGACACCGTAAGACAGATTCTCTCCGTAATGCCCAGAATACAGGCAACCGAGAGAGTTCAGGTAGCAAAGCCCACCTCCGAGGGATTCGGTGACGGTCAGCCCATCGTAAGAAAACCTGTAGTAAAAGCCGTTAAGGTTGGCAGAAACGATCCCTGCCCCTGCGGTAGCGGTAAAAAATACAAAAAGTGCTGCGGCCAGAACGAGACCGCAGACAAGGACTAAATTTTGAAAGGTAAGTCTATATGACAGATTCAAAACACGGCAGGATCATAGCAATAGCCACATCTCTGTGCGTTGTTGCTATAGGTCTTATGCTTATCATTTGCTGTGCCCATATGTACTTTACAGGTGGGAACCAGCCCTTCAGCAGAGAAAGAGTCGGTGATTATCTTCTGATTGTTGCCATTCCCTCTCTCATCACCATCGCACTTACTGTATTCGGCTTTGTTTTTGCTTATATTCACAGGATTACCGACGATGAGCTTGTACAGAGAACAAAGACCGAGCTTCTCGAAAGCTTTGCATCAAGATATGAGTTTGATAGCTTTGACGAGAAAACCAAGGTGGATGCAACCGAGTTAAGAAATCGCAGAAAAATTGCAACACTTATCGCTTGGGGCGTAACCGTCATCTGTACTGTAATTATTCTCATTTATTTCTTCACAGCAAGCTTTACCACAGAAAATCTCAACAGTGATATTCTCTCCTGCTTTGCGGTGGTGCTTCCTTTGGCTACGTTAGGATGTGCTATCCATATTCCCAAGCTTTACTACGTTGAGAGCCTTGCAGAAAAGGAGCTTACACTCCTGAAAAGCTCCATTAAGGAGCACGGCGCACCCACTCTCGCGGTTAAGAGCCGGCAGACAAAGGCAATCGACAGTACTCTTATTGCAAGATACGCTATCCTTGCCGCCTCGGTAGTCTTTATCGTTATCGGCATATTCAATGGCGGTATGGCTGACGTGCTTGGTAAGGCGGTAAGAATTTGTACGGAGTGTATAGGACTTGGATAATATGAAAAAGCTTTTTAATAACATCAAGGAATGGTGGGCAAATCACGGCCCCACAAAGAGACGACTTATTCAGCTCTACTCCGCCCTGCTCTTTAACTGCTACCTCAAGGGCTACGTTAGCGGCAAGATCTTTAAGGGTGTAACCAAGAATATCTGTACCCCCGGACTTAACTGCTACTCATGTCCCGGTGCGGTGACAAGCTGTCCTATGGGTGCTCTGCAGAACGCGTTTTCTGCATCGGGCAAGACCGCTCCCTACTATATGCTCGGTATCATTATGCTTTACGGTATAATCTTCGGCAGATGGATTTGCGGTTGGCTCTGCCCCTTCGGTCTTCTTCAGGACCTCTTACATAAGATAAAGACACCCAAGCTTAAGAAGAACAAGTTTACAAGAGCACTTTCTATCTTCAAGTATTTTATTCTTGTAATCTTCGGTATACTTCTTCCCCTCATCTATATGACCAAGGATCTCCCTCTCCCCGCGTTCTGCAAGTACATTTGCCCAGCGGGAACAATCGGAGGTGCACTCGGTCTGCTTATTAACCCGAGCAACAGCAGTGTATTCGAAATGCTTGGCCCGCTCTTCACATGGAAGTTCTGCCTTGCTATAAGCATCGTTGTTTGCTGCGTATTCATTTACCGTACCTTCTGCAGATTTATCTGCCCTCTCGGTGCACTTTACGGTCTTTTCAACAAGTTCTCTCTCTTTGGCATCAAGCTTGAGAAGGACAAGTGCATAAACTGTGGCAAGTGCATTGCGGTATGTAAAATGGATATCCATCACGTTGGTGATATGGAATGTATCAACTGTGGTGAGTGTATCCCCGTCTGTCCCACCAAGGCTATAAGCTACAAGGGTGCGAAGATTATTCTTCCCGACAGCGAGATTGAGGCTGCTAAAACCGACGAGGAAAGAGCAAATATTGAAGAAAAGAGGACTAACAGAGTGAAAATCGTTAGAATAGTTACCGCGCTTGCACTTGTTGTGGCGCTCTGCTTCTCTCTTGTTTACTGCAATTTCATCCTTGACAACGGTACTCCCGAGATAGAGGATGAGGGCGGTGATGACGACTACACCTATGGCTACAACATAGGTAACAAGTGTCGCTCCTACGAGCTTCAGCTTATAAAAGGTGATGGCACCGTATCTGTAAGCGACTTTGAAGGCAAAATTGTTGTTGTAAACTTCTGGGGCACCTGGTGTACTCCCTGTGTAAACGAGCTTCCTCACTTCGATGACGTAGCAGAGGAATTCGGAGACGAGGTTGTGGTTATTGCTATCCACAGCGTACAGGGTAAAAACACCGCCAAGGATTACGTGGACAATCACTATCCCGACAGCAAGATGGTCTTTGCCTATGACGAAAGCCTTACCGACACAATAGATAAGTACTATACCCTTCTCGGCGGTAGCGGTTATTATCCCAGAACTTTGGTTCTTGATGAAAACGGCATTATCACCTTCACCACCAACTCTCCTCTTACACACGATGAGCTGGTAGCTGAAATTAACAACGCAAAGAATAATTAATCATTGGCTCTCTCAGGCCCTGACCTGAGGGAGCTTTTTTATTTATAGTAAACCCTACTGCCATTCGGGACAGAATGGGTAAGCCATACGTTACCACCAATGATAGAATTATCTCCGATGACGGTATCACCGCCAAGTATTGTGGCATTGGCATATATGACGCAACCGTTTCCTATATCGGGGTGGCGCTTGATTCCCCTTATGAGCCTGCCGTCCTTATCGGTAGCAAAGCTTTTTGCACCAATGGTGACACCCTGATATATCTTTACCCTGTCACCTATTCTTGCGGTTTCACCGATAACCACACCTGTGCCATGGTCGATGCAAAAGCTATCCCCTATGCTAGCTCCCGGGTGAATGTCTATACCCGTCCTGCTGTGGGCTACCTCACTAATCATACGTGGGAGAAACGGAATGCTCAAGGTATAAAGCAGGTGGGCTATTCGGTAGACCAAAATCGCGTAAAACCCAGGATAGCACAAAATTATCTCCTCTATAGAGGAGGCGGCAGGGTCTCCCTCGTATATCGCTCTGGCATCGAATAAGAGCTTTTCCTTTATCCTCGGAAGTGCTCTGATTGCCTCGCTGATTTGCTCATCATCGGCAATGGGGGTGAGGATATCTAAAATTCTCTTTAAAATTTCATCACTCCCCCTTGTGGAAGCTGTGAAGGCAGGAAAGAAAAGCTCTGTGATGCAGGAAATCAGCTCCCTCACGTCCTTAAGAGAAGAAATTCGCACTTTGGGATTAAAGGGTATTTCCACCCTTAAAAGCTCTGCTGTAACCTCCGAGGTAATGGCCGACCTTTGATTTATTTCCATTTAAGATTCTCCATAAAATATTTTTCCTCATTTTATTGTTTTAATAGAAATCTATGTTGATTTTTTTTATTTATTGTGGTATAATTTTAATTGTAAAAATCTGTAAAAATGTCATCTGTTGCTAACTAAAGCTTATAATCGCTTGCCCCATGATATGCTGCGCGATAGTTTGCCTTGTGACAGATGAAGAAAGGTCAGTCACGCAATGGGCAAAAGTATTTACACTTACTATAAAGAACGCCTCATCGAAATCGGTGGTAAAAACAAGTGTTTATATTTAAAAAATATAGCCAAGAAAAGTGCATACGATATAGGTAGAATTTTCGAGGGACGCGAGGACAAGATTGCCAATCTCTTGGATTTTCTTTGGTCCGCAGGTAAGGAGCCCCTTACCCTCCTTTGCCGCGAGGAAGCCCATGCCCTGGCCGAAAACATAGGTCGTGTGGACGAGCCCGAGGTATCCGAAATCGGCATTTCTACCGCCGAGGAATACGAGAAGGCATTGAACAAGCGCCAGAGAAGAATCTCCTCCGCCCAGCTTAAGCTTCTGGAAAGCGAGATAGCCAAGGTTAAGGAATTGAAGCGCGAGGTTGAGGAAATCGAGCGCGAGACAGGTAAATACGAGCTGTACATCGGCTATCCCTTCGTATTCGGCTATATTCAGCAGGGACCCTCCAGCACACTTATCAAGGCTCCCCTGATGCTCTTCCCTGTCAAGATAGATATTCCCGACGAGGAAACCGTAATTATAAAGTACAACAGTGCTGAGAATATTCAGATAAACAAGGCGCTTATCTTTGCTTACGCACAGGCGAAGAAAATCAACGTTGACGATCTGGAAACAGAGTTTGAGGATCTGTCGGAATTCCGAAGCCTGCTCTCTGTTATCAACCACCTGGTTAAAGGAAGAATACGTATTGAATGTCAGTCATCCAAGAACGTATATAACTATCATAGATTCAAAGAGCCCGATCCTGCAAGAAACGATCTCTCGGTAAGATATGCAGCTGTGCTTGGTCGATTCCCTATCTCTAACTCGGTATATAACGACTACACCGTGCTCGAGAAAAAGAAGCTGACCAATGATGCAATAGACGAGCTCTTACGCACAAGCGGACGTTTTGGCAAAAAGCCCTTAGGCTTCCTTGAAAGGTACAAAAAGCTGCGACCCAAGGCAAAGAGAGTTAAATCTGCAAGCTACATTGTAAAGATGCTTGACTACTCTCAGTCCGAGGTGGTAAAGAAGGTTGACGAGGCGGGTAATATGGTTATCTACGGCCCTCCAGGTACAGGTAAGTCTCAGACCATTGTAAACGTTATTACCGACGCACTCTCCAAGAACAAGAGAGTTCTTGTGGTTTCGCAGAAGAAGGCGGCGCTTGACGTAGTTTACTCCCGTCTCGGCACTCTTAACGAAAAGGCTATGTATATCACCGACGAGTCCAAGGAGAAGCGTTCCTTCTACGAGAGATGCTACGAGGCACACAAGAGATGCGAGGGCGAGAAATCGGTAAGCATCGATAAGCTTATCGAGGATTTTAGCGAGCTTGAATCCAAGATAGCCGAGGAGGAAAACAGCCTCAATAAAATCTATCACACATTAAATGACAAGCAGCCCTTTGGCCTCTCCTTGTCACAGATGTACTCCTCTACCTATATGCTGCCGAAAAATTCCTCAGAATATGCCGCATATTTAAAGATGGTGGAGTCGGGTGACCTTACAAAAATGAACTACAAGGATCTGTCTGATGCCATGTTTGCAATAAAGGCCAACAACATCGCAGAGACCTACTATTCCTATGCCGAGGCAAAGGAAAAGAATCCCATAATCGACAGTATGCTTCCCGATATCGAGATACCCACCATTCAGGAGGTAAAATCCAAGCTTACCGTCATTCAGCGCTCACGCAAGGGCTTCTTCAATATTTCAAAATACCCATACACAAGACAGGTGTTAGCACACTATGCCCTGCTGGATAACCCTGCAAACCTGCGTGCTATTGCAAAGATGGAGGCAAAGCTACAGAGGCAGACACCCTTCCAGCCCGGTATTTCTGTGGATGAGATTGAAAGAAGCATGCTTGACACCATACTTGCTATCCGTGCCTTTGTAAAGGAGTACGACTGTCTTAACAAGGTGCTTACCAAGGACGGATATATCCTCGTTATTGACAACGTGCTGAGAGGCAACACAGCCTACGTTAAGCTGGTGCACGAGGCTCTTGATAACTATATCGCACAGCGCGACGTTTCAAGACTTATGGGCACGCTAAACAAGAATATGCTTGACGTTCTCAACTTTGCATACGAGGCAAGCAGAAGCTACGCAAATTACACCGAGATCATTGATAAGGTGCCTACTATCCGCATTTATCACGAGATTGTCCTGGCAGAGGACAGACTTAAGGACGATCTGGCAAAGATAGTGGACTACCCCAATATTTCCGCAAGAATCTATAGACTTAAGGAAAAGCAGCTTGGCATTTCTCATAAGATATGTCAGGCAAAGGCAGGATGTGCATATCACGCGCTCTATGAAGGTGCGGAAAACGCAAAGGATTATCTCTACCAGATATCCAAGGAGAAAAAGCATTGGTCCATCAGACGATGCATGGAGGTTTACGGCAACTTTATTCTGTCGCTCTTCCCCTGCTGGCTGCTCTCTCCCGAAAACGTTTCTTCCCTGCTCCCCCTTGAGAAAAACCTCTTTGATATAGTTATATTCGACGAGGCGTCTCAGGTATTCATCGAAAGCACCATACCCACTATTTACAGAGGTAAAAACATCGTTGTAGCAGGAGATGCAAAGCAGCTTCGTCCCTCGGCAACATTTATGAAGCGCTACCTGGGTACAGACCCCGAGGCACAGGAGGATCTCTCAGTGCAGGCGGCACTCGAGGTAGAGAGTCTGCTTGACCTTGCGGTTGCAAGATACGACAGTGCAAACCTGACCTACCATTACAGAAGCCGTCATCAGGAGCTTATCGACTTCTCTAACTGTGCATTCTACTCTGGCAATCTACAGATTGCACCCAACATCTATACCGCCTCTCACGCAAAGCCCATCGAGAGATACAAGGTAGAGGGTAAATGGGTCAACAGAAGGAATGACGCAGAGGCAAAAAAGGTAGTAGAGATCCTGAAGGATATTCTTGCCATCCGAAAGAACAACGAGAGCATTGGTATCATCACCTTCAACAGCGATCAGCAGTCCTGCATTGCAGATGCGATAGACAAGGAATGCAGCGCAGATAAACAGTTCAGAAATCTCATACTTCAGGAAAGAACGAGAACCGACAACGGTGAGGACACAGGTCTGTTTATCAAGAACCTTGAGAACGTACAGGGTGATGAAAGAGATATTATCATCTTCTCTATCGGATATGCTCCCACAGAAAAGAACGGCAAGGTATATTCCAACTTTGGCTCACTCTCTGCTGAGGGCGGTGAAAACCGTCTTAACGTTGCCATTACAAGAGCAAAGAGCAAGATTATACTTGTTACCAGTATTGAGCCCGAGGACCTTAACGTTGATACGGCAAAGAATCAGGGTCCTAAGCTTCTGCGCGACTATCTTGCATACGTGCGTGCGGTTGCAGAGGGTGACAAGGAGAACGCAAGAGGTATTCTTCTCAGCCTTTGTCCCACCGACAGCGGTGAAAGCATGGCTATCATCGGTTCCGTCGCAAGCATTGAGGAGCAGATTAAGGAGCGTCTCGAAAAGCTTGGATACAGGGTGGATACAGGACTCGGAAACAAAAACAGCAGAATTTCGCTTGCAGTTTACGATGACGTATCCGACAAGTACCTTGTTGGTGTAGAGCTTGACAAGGATGCCTTCGCAGCCTCCTCCTCGGCTATGGAGAGAGACGTGTATAAGCCTAAATTCCTTGAGGGACGCGGCTGGACTATTCTCAGAGTATGGTGCCGCGACTGGTGGCTCTCCCCTGCCAGAGTGGTGCGCTCTATCGTAAATGCGGCCGAAAAGAACCGCACCTGCGGTCAGCCTCCCAAGCCGATCGGCAGCCAATCAACCGAGGAATAAGGCAAAAAAGATGCATTTTTTCATTTATTTAATAATAAATGAAAAAAGTTCTTGAAAAATTCAAAAATTCAATGTATAATATACTAGATTAACAAAAAGGAGATAGACCAATGAATTATTTAGCATTTCTTCTTGAAAATGAACAGCCCACCTATGATATGCTCCCCATGACCATTATCATGATCGTTATGCTCGTAGCAATGTGGTGGTTCACATCAAGCTCTCAGAAGAAGAGAGACAAGGAAGCACAGGATATGCGCGACTCCCTTCAGGTTGGTGACGAGGTTACCACTATCGGTGGTATCATCGGTAAGGTAGTTTCCATTAAGGAAGAGACCTTCGTTCTTGAGACAACCAAGGAGAAGACTCACATCAGATTCCTTAAGGCTGCTATCAGAAGCATCGACGTTAAGATTGCTGATCTCACCGCTACTACTACCGAGGCTCCTGCCGAGGAAGTAAAGGAAGAAGAGCCTAAGAAGAAGTTTAGCCTCTTCGGTAAGAAGAAGTAATAAAAGAAATAGCCTCCGAATATGCTCTATTAGCATACTTGGAGGTTTTTCTTATGCATAAAAAATTTTCTTTCAAAAATAATTTTTGGGCGGTGCTATTAATCTGCCTTGCTATATCGGTGCTGTGTATTCTCTCGGTTTCTTTCATTTTTGCCCTGATTTCGAGCACGTCAAATGACCCGACGGGAAGCCTCGGTATATTTTCGCTCTCGGCATTGCTGATTTCGGGAGCTGTCAGCGGCTTTATATCGGGCAAAATAAAGAAGGAGGGTGGAGTCGGCTTCTCTGCCCTGGTGGCGCTTGCTACTACACTGATTATGCTTATACTCTGCGTGATAATCAGCGGTAAGGTGAGTGGCGGAGCAATTATGAACTACGTCTGCTATATAGGGGTATCGACCCTTATGGGATTTCTCGCCACGAGAAAAACAGGGCGAGCTCGACACAAAAGATAAAAGGGGCTGAGTCATTAAGAATTCAGCAAAATCAAGGTTTTCAAGTCAAATATCGATTAAAATGCTGAATTCTTAGTGCGAAGCACCTTTCGGGGCTAGCTTGATTTAGAACAGAAATCGTTGTTCGCGACCGAAGGCGTGCATAGGTACGACGAGAGTTCAGCGAACGGCGATAGAACGAAAAATCTAATAAAAATAGAGAAAACCGAAGGTTTTGACCTTGATTTCCTCCAAAATAGCATTATTTAAGGCAGAGGCACTATTCAGTACCCCTGCCTTTTCGTTCGGTTCTGACTAAATGAAGCAGCCCCTCACTTAATCAAATTCTTTAAGTCTTTCGATATAATAAGGAATAGCCTCCTCAAAGTTTACACCGTAGGTGCGACGGTTTTCGTCCGCCATGGTAAATCTGATGCACTCAAGGGTGTAATCAACGGCTACCTTCAATGCACTCTCAATGCTGTGACCACGCATCATTGCACCAAGAGTAGCAGAGGCAAATATATCACCTGTGCCGTGATATGCCACAGGAAGATGCTCGTTATAATAGGAGAAATATCTGTCGGATGCCTTATCGTAAGCATAGACACCAAGCTTACCCTTCTCAAAGGAGATGCCTGTAAGTGCAGCACAGCCTGCACCAAGGTCGGTAAGCTTCTTAAGAATATCGCGTATGTAAGCTTCGTCGTATTCCTCGGTATAAGGAATATCAAGCATAAAACAAGCCTCGGTAAGATTAGGGATAACAAGATCTGCCTTGCCCGAAAGCTTAGCCATAGCACGCGCAAAATCATTGGTAAAGCCCTTGTAAAGCTGGCCATGATCTGCCATAGCAGGGTCGATAACAACCGCGCACTTGTCGGTCTTGTGTCTGTCAATCATCTGAGAAACAAGCTCGAGCTGACGGAATGAGCCGAGATAACCTGTGTAAATAGCATCGAAATCGATGTCAAGCTCCTTAAAGGTCTCAGAAACCTTCTCTATCTCTCCTGTAAGATCACAGAAGGTGAACTTGGGGAAGGCGGTATGTGTGGAGAGAACCGCGGTAGGAAGCACGCCTGCCTCTACGCCTGCCGCAGAAATGATAGGCAGGGCAACCGTAAGAGAGCATCTGCCTACACAAGAAATGTCCTGTACTGTAATAATTCTTTTCATAGCTTTATATTCCTTTACTTGTTATACATTGATAAATTTGCACCGAGGGTGCAAAGCTTTTCTACTAAATTTTCATATCCTCTGAGAATAATCTCAGAAGAATTGATGCTGCTCTCCCCTTCGGCCGCAAGTGCCGCGAGCAGACAGGCCATTCCACCGCGAAGGTCGGGTGAGGTGGCAATTCCGTTTTTAATAACAGAGGGGTGGATTGTAGCCCTATTTTCCCGAAGAGTATATCTTATGCCAAAATTCGACAACGCCTCAAGGTAGCCGAAGCGACCCGGCCATACTGTATCGGTAATCTCTCCACCCGAGAGAATGGCAAAAAGAGGGGCGAAAATCGGCTGAAGGTCGGTTGGAAATCCCGGGTAGGGCGTGGCCTTGATAGAAGCATATTTGCCCTCGTTTATCCTTGCTCTGACGGTATTGCCCTCTATCTCCACCGATGCACCAAGGTCACCCAGAGCATCGAATATTGCACCCATATCATTAATCGGGCAATCCCTTACGGAAACCTCACCGCCTGTGATAAGACCTGCGGCAATATAGCTGCCTGCCTCAATCATATCTCCGATAACGGTTATATTTCCACCGTGAAGCTCTGCCCCGACGACGTAAAGGTCGTCACCCCGTCTTGTGATTTTCGCACCGCAGGAAATGAGGAAATCCACCAGTGCATCAATATGTGGCTCTCTTGCACCGCCACGGATAACGCTCTCGCCTCTTGCAGAGGCTGACATAAGAATAGCATTTACGGTTGCACCAACCGATTTTTTACTGAAAACAATTTCTCCGCCCACAAGACCGGGGGCAAAGAGCTCACCGTCTGACAGCCTACCGCCAAGTGATAGGCAGGCATCTATGTGCATATCTATAGGCCTTTTTGAAAAATTGCACCCTCCAAATGGGAGTATAGGACAATGGCCAAACCTTGATACGCAGGCACCCAAAAGATAGGTTGACGCGCGGATTTTTGACACCAAATCAAGCTCGGGCTCGCGGTAGTAAAGCTCTGTCGTATCGATACGGGCTACCCCACCGAAAAAGGATACGGACGCACCGAGGGAGGATAGTATCCGAAGGGCAATTTGCACATCACCTATATCAGGCAGGTTTCTTATCTCGGATACACCTTTTGTTAAAATACAGGCAAAAATTATAGGCAGAGCGGCATTTTTAGATCCGCTGACCGCCACCTCTCCGCTGAGTCCGGTGCCACCCTGAAGGATGATTTTCTTCATATTTTCTCTCCAAAATAAAAGTGTTACCATATTATTCGGAAGATAAAAAAGGGTTACTTTTTACTTAAAATCTCTAAATTTCTTTCTACCGTTTTACGCTTTCTCCAAGCAAAGGCACGCTTTTCAAAATCCTCGTCACTCATAGAGTCAAGTATCTCTCTTGTAAGACAAGGAATACGGTCTCTATGGAAAAACTCCACGGGTGTAATCTTAGGATTTCTGTTATGAGGACAGGAAGTCTGACATTCGTCACAGCCCCAGAGGGTATTGTGCTTTATCATCAACGCCTTTTCCTCATCGGTAAGCTCACCCTTGCGCTGTGTAATGGCAGAGAGGCAATCGCTTCCCTCTCCGCAGAGAATACCTGTGGGACAGGCTCTCTTACAAGCACCGCAGCCCTCACATCTTCCGTAGGCCTTGGGAGGCTCTGCACTGAGAAGCTTAGGGTCAATATCGGTAACCAGGTCACCCATAAAGATGAAGCTACCGTACCTTTCGTTAATAAGCAGGCCGTTGTCACCCTGAATACCAAGTCCGCCAATAAGTGCGGCATGGCGCTCGTCTATAGGACTATGGTCACCGTAGCCCTTGATGCCTGCATCGGGATACTCGCTTTTTAAAAGCTCGAAGAGACCTTGATTAATCTCCTTTATCGCAAGATGATAGTCAAGTGAGGTGGCATAAATGGATAAATTCTCTGCTCCACCTGCGTAGTAAGGCAAAAGATAGATTATCACACTTTTCGGCTCGAAGGACTCTCTGTCCATAATACGCTTTGAGGTTTCTATACAGTCACTATAGGAGAGTACGGCAAAATATTCAATGCCCAAAGAGGACAAATATTCTTTAATCTTATCCTTCATATTTTACCCCTTCCGCCAAAATTATAGTAACATTATACACCCAAACGTGCAAAAATGCAAGATATTTATTGACAATATTTATATCTGATGATATAATAAATAAAGATTTTAAAGAATTTTAGAGGATTATTTTATGAATATTCTTAACTACGGCTTATATGGACTGCTTACCGAGGGTAAGGGTGATAATATTGCTTTGCTTATCGCATTCGTTGTGGCAAGTGCCATCTTCTCCTATCTTTTCGGCAGCCTCAGCTCTGCTATCATCGTTTCCAAGGCTCTTTACAATGAGGACATCCGTAACCACGGAAGCGGAAACGCAGGTCTTACCAATATGCTCCGTACCTACGGTGGCAAGGCTGCTGTATTTACCCTTCTCGGTGATATGCTTAAGACCGCACTTGCTATTTTGTTCACCGCTCTGCTTCTCGGCTTTGAGTACAAAAACGGTGTGAGCCTTAGCGGATATTGCTTCCTCTCCGGTCTTTGCGCTGTGCTTGGTCACGTGTATCCCATTTTCTATGGCTTTAAGGGTGGCAAGGGTGTGCTTGTAACAGCAACCATGGCTCTTATTCTTTCTCCCGCCTGCTTTGCTGTGCTCTTCACCATTTTCCTTATCATTCTTGCTATTTCCCGCTACGTTTCTCTCGGCTCTATCACCGTAGCGTCTCTCTTCCCCGTATGCGTTTGCCTTTACATCGTATTCGTATGTCAGGCAAGTCTGCCTATCCTTACCGTTATTTCTACCGTATTCCTCGGTGGCTTTATCGTATGGTGCCACAGATCCAACATCGGACGTCTCCTTAAGGGCAACGAGAAGAAGTTTTCTATCGGCAAAAAGGAGAGTAAGTAATGAAGGCGACGGAATTCCTTTCCCTCGTTAAGCGCTCCTTCGAGAAGGAAACACTTAAAAAGCTGGTATTTTCAAGACCTGACGGAAGCGAGGTAAGTAAGATCTCCGGCCGTCTCGTTGCCCACAGAGGCAAGAGGCTCTTGGCTATGGAGTATTCCCTGCCCGGCAATACCGTTTCGCATAAAAATCTCGGTGAGGATATGCTCGACGAGGAGCTTTTGACCCTGATAAAATCCTACCGTCAGGTAAACCTTATCACCCAGTTTGGTGACGCGGAATACAAGCGCTCCAAGGAGGGCAAGGAGGTTATCCTTGGCGGAGACAATCTTAAGCGTAAGCTTGAGGGAATTTCCCCTGCCTTTGAATCTGCTATCGAGGCTCTTGACAAGAAGAAAAACTACATTCTCTCGGGTGAGGAGGAGTTTCTTAAGAGGCTGGGCATCAGCTCATCCGACGGACGTGTCCACGATAAAAAGCAGGGTAAGTACAGGCAGATAAACAGATTCCTCGAGCATATCGAGAATATCTATCCGAAGCTTCCCGAGAAGGGTGAAATCATAATTTACGACCTTTGCTGCGGAAAGAGCTACCTCAGCTTTGCGGTGTATTATTACCTTACTGCCGTTAAGGGTCGACAGGTATATCTCTACGGTGCAGACCTTAAGCGCGACGTAATCATCTGGTGCGAGGGTCTTGCAAGAGAGCTTGGCTATAGCGGTATGCACTTTGAGGTGTGCGACATTCTTAAAATCGCGCCCGATGAAAAGCCCGATATGGTTATTTCCCTGCACGCCTGTGATATCGCCACAGACATCGTGCTTGATACCGCAATGCGACTTGATGCAAAGATCATTCTCTCCACCCCCTGCTGTCACAAATATCTTAACGGCAAGGTTGTGGCAGAGGAGCTTAAATTTGTAACAGATTATCCTCACATCAGCAACAAGCTCTGTGAGGCAATTACCGACGCCCTTCGTCTTGCACGACTTAAGGCGGGTGGCTATAACGTATCAGCTCTCGAGCTGACCGACCCCGAGAATACGCCTAAAAATACACTCATCAAGGCGGTTAAATCCTCAAAAATGAGTGAAAAAGAAAGGCAGAAGTACGAAAACGAATACAAGTCTATGCTTTCCTTTGTTCTCGGTGAGGGAGCAGACAAATATCTTTCGGAGATAAAATAAATGACAGTTTACACTAAATCCGCCATCGAGACCGAGGCGGTTGGAAGGGCTCTTGCAGAGGACCTTGAGAAAAGAGGAATAAAGCGTGCCTTCATCGCAATGCGCGGTGAGATGGGTGTGGGAAAGACCGCGTTTACCAGAGGATTTGCCTCTCATTTCGGTATCAGCGGTGTAAAAAGTCCCACCTACACTATCGTAAACGAGCACGTGGGCAGAGCCAAGCTTTACCACTTTGATATGTACCGTATCACCGACGGAGACGACCTTTACTCTATCGGCTATGACGATTACGTTGAGGCAGACGGCTACTGTATCGCAGAGTGGAGCGAAAATATTGAAAATGAAATTCCAAGCGGTGCTATATTCGTCACCATATCAAGAGTTGACGGCAACACCGAGGAAAGAAGGATCGACATAGATGAAAATTCTTGCATTTGACGGAACTGCAAAGGCAGCCACCGTTGCGGTAAGCGAGGGAGAAAAAATCCTCGGCCTTTACACCGTAGACAACGGTCTTACCCAGAGCGAGCTGCTTCTGCCTATGGCAGAAAATCTGCTTAAATCTCTTAACCTTGGCTTCTCGGACATCGAGCTTTACGCAACCTCGGTTGGCCCCGGCTCATTTACAGGTGTGCGTATAGGTGTTTCGCTGGTTAAGGGACTTGCCTTTGGCAGAAATATTCCCTGCGTGGACGTGTCCACTATCGAGGCGCTGGCAGAAAATCTTAAGGGTCTCTCGGGCATTATTGTTCCCTGCATGGATGCAAGGAGAGGTCAGGTATACTCCGCCACCTTCAGATGTGACGGTCACAATATAGAAAGACTTACAGAGGACAGAGCAATTGCTCTCACCGATCTTGCAGAGGAGCTTAAGGCTTACGAGGGAGAGTGCATTTATCTCTCGGGTGACGGCTACGGTGTGGCAAGGAAGGCTCTGAGTGACCTTGGTATTAAGCTCTCGGAGACCCCCGACCTGCTTATTCTTGAGAACGCGGCATCGGTAGCCAAGGTTGCAATGAGAAAATACGAGCTTGGTGAGACCCTCACCGACAGCGAAATCTCCCCCATATATTTAAGAATGCCCCAGGCCGAGCGCGAAAGACTCGAGCGAGAGGCAGCAAAGAAAGGATAAGGATATGAAAAAGATTTTTATTGGTGCAGACAGCGCAGGATATACACTTAAGGAGGAGTTCAAGGCTCATCTCACCTCTCTCGGCTATGATGTCACCGACTGTGGGTGCGACTCTACCGCATCCTGTCACTACCCCGAGTTTGCTTCCCGCGTATGCGAGAACGTTCAAGGTGATTTGGAGGGCTCATTCGGTATTCTTATCTGCGGTACAGGTATCGGTATGTCTATGTGCGCAAACAAGCACCGTGGCATCAGAGCAGCCGTTTGCGGTGACACCTACTCTGCCAAAATGACCAGATGTCACAATGATGCAAACGTGCTTTGCATCGGTGCAAGAGTTACAGGCAGCTGCCTTGCACTTGATATTCTCGACTCCTTCCTCGGTGCAGAATACGAGGGCGGCAGACACGCTATCCGCGTAGAGATGATGGAGAAGATCGAAAGCAAGTAATTACAATAGCGAGAAGCGCTCTACCCCATCACCATCAGTGAGTAGGGCTGCGTGCTCGGTAACATAACTGAATACATCGGCGGTGAGCTCTGTTCCGAATTCCAATACACAGGGAAATTCTATGGGCTCACCGCCTTTGCTATACTCCTCTATAGATAGGTAGTATTTATCATCTGCAACGAATACGTCGCTTACAGGCAGAGAGTCGGAGGACAGATTCTTTATGGCTCGGGTGGCATTTATAAGATCCTCAATATCCGAGAAAGCATAAATGCTCTTTTTCTTAGAAAGCAGGGCTACCTTGCTTGACCTTGCCACCACACGCGCAGAGGCATCGGGGAGAATACCAAGCTTGGTAACGAATATCTCACACCCACCGCTCTGTATCGGGTAAAGCTGAATCAGCACCTTGTCTCCAGAGGGATCAAAGCCCACCTCTTTTTTTGCCATATCGAGTATGCTCCAGAAGGAGCGCCTTGCCCCAGGACCGCTGATGTCGGGAGATGATGCGTTAAGATTGTAGCTCTGCCTCTCCGCCTCGTTTAATACTATCTTTATCTTCGACTCTCCAACCAAAAGAAATTCCAAACTAAATACCCCAAAAATCTTTTTCTTACAGTATACTGTATTAGGCGCTGAAATGCTACGGAACATTTATGGGATTTTTTACAGTAAATAGCATAAAGAAATGGATTTTTGATTTTAACGGAATAATTGGATATTTTTTAAAATTCCTATTGTAATTTAGGAAAAAATATGTTATAATACGCCTCGGTGAGTTCGAAACCTTCCTCACCGTGTTGATTGCAACAAAAAAAAACAAAACTAAAGGAAAAAGAAAAATGAAAAACACAAAGCAAATCACTCTCTACACCACAAGGGGTGCGCTTATTGCCGCACTCTACGTTGTACTGACGCTGCTTGCGTCGGTAATGGGGCTCTCCAGCGGAGTTATTCAATTCCGATTCTCAGAGGCATTATGCATTCTGCCCCTATTCTTCCCCGAGGCTATTCCCGGTCTGTTTATCGGATGCCTCATCTCCAATCTTATGTCCCCAAACGTTGTGATCTGGGATATTATCTTCGGTAGCCTGGCAACACTTATCGGTGCCTTAGGTGCGAGACTGCTTCTCTTCCTGCCCGAGAAGTTCAAGTGGGTTGCTACTATCCCCACAATTCTTTCCAACGTGATAATAGTTCCCCTGGTGCTCATCTATGCCTACAACGTACCCGACACCCTCCCCTTCCTCATGCTGACGGTTGGTATCGGTGAGGTAGTATGCGCAGGATTCGGTGGCAGCGCACTTTATTATCTGATAAAGAAAAACGAAAAACAGTGGATAAGATAAAAGGTTTATAAAGTAAAAAGGACTGTCGGTTAAGACAGTCCTTTATTTTTTGTATTTGTTGATAATAGCTTCGGCAACCATAAGTCCGTCACGTGCAGAGGAAACTATGCCTCCTGCATAGCCTGCTCCCTCACCTGTGGGATAGAGGCCTCCGATGTTCATGGCCTCAAAATTTTCTCCGCGAAGCACTCGGACAGGAGAGGTGGTACGGGTCTCGGGGCCTGTCATAGCAGCATCGGGATAATAGAAGCCACCCATCCAGGCATCAAAGTCGGGGATGGCAGCTCTTAAAGAGTCAGTAATGTAAGCAGGGAGATATTTCTCTGGAGAAATAAGCTCGGTGCCGAGGGGATAAGAAGGCTTGACCGATGCGAGTCGAGGAGCATCTCCATTCACAAACGCCTCCATACAGGTAATGGGGGCACGATAACCCGAGCCTGCGACAGTAAAGGCGGTCTGCTCGATTCTGCGCTGAAGCTCGATACCTGCAAGAGGGTCATCCGAGCTGAAGTCAGCAGGGGTTACAGAAACCAAAAATGCCGCGTTGGAATTATCCGCCATACGTGCGTACTCACTCATTCCGTTAGTTACAATACCTCCCTGCTCGCTTGCGGCAGCAACCACACTACCACCGGGGCACATACAGAAGCTATATACACTACGTCCACCGGGCAAATGAGTAACAAGATGATAGCTTGCCGTACCGATGCCGTCGGGAGCATTTTTGCCATACACAAGGTCGTTTATATACTCGCGAGGATGCTCGATACGAAGACCGATGCCAAAGCCTCGCGGCTCGAGGACAGCACCGCTGTCGCGGAGCATATTAAACACATCGCGTGCGCTGTGACCTGTGGCTAAAACGATTGTTTCAGTACCAAATTCAAGGCGGCTTCCGTCACACTCGGCAGAACAGCCGACTACGTGTCCGTCCTTAATTTTAAGTGAAACAAGCTTGGTACCGAAGAGCACCTCGCCGCCAAGAGAAATAATTTTCTGCCTGATTTTTTTAACGATATTTTGCAATTTATCAGTTCCCACATGTGCACCTACAGAATAGAGAATATCCTCGGGAGCACCTGCAAAAACAAAGTCGGAAAGCACCTTGTACTTGTATTTATCAAGGCCGCCAACCTTAAGCTTTCCATCGGAAAACGTTCCTGCGCCGCCCTCGCCAAACTGAACGTTGCACTCGGGGTCAAGGACAGAAAAGGCAGTAAAGGTAGCAACCTTTTTGGTTCTCGTATCAACGTCAAGTCCACGCTCAAGGAGAATGGGTCTTGCGCCTGCCTCGGCAAGCAGGAGTGCCGCAAAAAGTCCTGCAGGACCTGCGCCAACAACTATAGGTCGGTCGGTAAATGAGCAGGTGGGAATATCAAAGGAAAGGTCAGGGGCAAGGCTAACCTTCTTTTTCATTTTTAAAAGCCCCGCCTCCCTCTCGGCAGAGAGAGAAATGCCCACGGTCATATCGTAATGGATATGGCTACGGTCGGAAATATTAAGAGTCCTCTTTAAAATCTGCGTGTCGGAAAGCTCCTCACGACTGACGGGAATACGCTCGCAAAGAGCAGAAAAAATATCGTCTTTGGTATAAGAAAAAGGGACTTTTATATCGGTCTTTATCATTTCTCTGCTCCTTTCGTTTTGATGATTTTATTATATAATAGAATCGGCTTAATGTCAATAAAATATTTTATTTTCAATTTAAACTTGACATCAGTGCTATTTTAGGGGTATAATAAAATATTATAATACTTTTAGGAAGTGGCAGTTATGATTAACGAAAAGATGAGAGAGCTTGGTGCGAGAAGATCGGTTATACGCGAGCTTTTTGAATACGGCAAAAAGAGAAAGGCAGAGATCGGCGCGGAGAACGTATACGATTTCTCGCTTGGTAACCCCAGCGTGCCTGCTCCCGATGAGGTAAACGAGGCGCTTATTAAGATGCTTAGTGAGGAGAACTCGGTTATGCTTCACGGCTATACCTCGGCACAGGGAGATCTCTCGGTGCGTATGGCTATCGCAGACTACATAAACAAGACATACAGTGAAAGCATTACTGCCGACTGTCTTTATATGAGCGTTGGCGCGGCGGCGGCACTTACCTCTACACTTACGGCAATCGTTTCTCCCGGTGAGGAGGTTATTGTTCCCTCCCCCTACTTCCCCGAATACAAGGTGTTTATCGAAAAGTGCGGTGGAATTATCAGAGAGGTACCCTGCGACAAGGATCTTATGCTTGACGTGGATGCTATCAAATCCGCGATAAACGGAAAGACTGCAGCTATCATCGTAAACTCCCCCAATAATCCTACAGGCGCGGTTTACAGCCAGGAGAATATCAAGGCGCTAGCAGATGCACTTAAGGAATGTGAAGTAAAGTACGAGCATCCCATATATCTCATCGCTGACGAGCCCTACAGAGAGCTTGTGTATGACGGTGTGGACGTGCCCTATCTTACCAAGTTTTATGATAATACTATCGTTTGTTACTCCTTCAGTAAGTCGCTCTCTATCCCTGGTGAGAGAATAGGATATGCTCTCGTTTGCCCCAGATGTAGTGATTTTACCGCGGTGTATCAGGCAGTGTGCGGTGCAGGAAGAGCTCTGGGCTACGTTTGTGCACCCAGCCTTTTACAGAAGCTTTTGCCCTACTGTCTTGGCAAGACCGCAGATATTTCGGTTTACGACAGAAACAGAAGGCTGCTTATTGAGAAGCTGACCGAATACGGCTTTGAGATGATAAAGCCTCAGGGCGCATTCTATCTCTTCATCAAATCCCCCTCGGGTGATTCCTACGAATTTTGCGAGAGAGCAAAGAGCCACGAAATTCTCATTGTTCCCAGCGATGACTTCGGATGCAAGGGATACGCAAGACTTGCATACTGTGTAACCACCAAGCAAATTGAGGATGCCCTGCCTGCATTTGAGGCATTGGCAAAAACATATAAGGATTAAGGATATGTCAAACTCGCTTGATAAATCAAGAAAAGAAATAAACGAAATAGACAGACAGATGGCAGAGCTCTTTGTTCAGCGTATGCGCGTAGTTGAGGCGGTGGCTGAATACAAGAAGGAGCAGGATATTGCTATTATTGACAAGGCAAGAGAGGCCCAGGTTATAGAGCGAAACTCTGCTCTTATTGAGGATGATGTGCTGCGTGAATATTACGTAAGCTTTCTCCGAGAAAATATGGCTATTTCGAGAGCATATCAGTCAAGAATTATTGAAGACAATTCCAATCTTTCTCGCAAGATAAGAGTTAATCTCGGTGAGCAGGGCTACGATATTCATATCGGTCGCGGTCTTTTAAATAAGGCGGCAGAGCTCTTTGACCTTCAGAGAAAGGTGCTTATTGTCACCGACGCGGGTGTACCCAAGGAATATGCTGAGAGAATTAAGTCGGAGTGCAAGGAGGCAAGCGTAGTAACCGTTGCCGAGGGTGAGGGCTCTAAAAGCATGGATGGCTTCTCCCGTCTTTGCAACAGGATGCTTGCTATGGATATGACAAGAGGCGACTGCGTTGTTGCCGTTGGCGGTGGCGTAGTTGGTGACCTGGCAGGCTTTGCGGCAGCAAGCTATATGCGTGGAATAGATTTCTACAACATTCCCACCACCCTGCTCTCCCAGGTGGATTCCTCTATCGGAGGAAAGACCGCGATAAATCTCGGTGGAGTAAAGAATATTGTCGGTGCTTTCTATCAGCCCAAGGGTGTAATCATTGACCCCGACGTGCTTAAGACCCTGCCCGAAAGGCAGATTTCAAACGGTCTGGCGGAGAGTATTAAAATGGCTATGACCTCGGACAAGGAGCTCTTTAGTCTTATCGAGGAAAACGAAATTACAGATGAAATTTTAGAGCAAATAATCGTTCGCTCTATAAAGATAAAAAAGGCGGTTGTCGAGGCTGATGAGTGCGAGAGAGGAATACGCAAGATACTTAATCTCGGCCACACCTTAGGTCATGGCATAGAGGCTGTGTCGGGCGGTGCACTTTACCACGGTGAGTGCGTGGCGATTGGTATGCTTCCCGTATGCTCCGACAAGGTAAAGGAAAGGCTTATTCCCCTGCTCAAAAAGGTAGGACTTCCCACCGACTTCGAGGGTGATATAAATGCGGCAATCAGCCTTATCGCAAGAGATAAAAAGAACAACAAGGACAAGCTGTCGGCTATTTTCGTAGATGAAATAGGCAGCTGCAGAATAGAGAAAATGAACCCGAGCGACTTTGGTGCTCTGGTCCGTAAGGAGCAAAAATGAAAAACAGCTTTGGTAACAGTATTACGGTAACTCTCTTGGGCGAGAGTCACGGAGAATACATAGGTGCGGTTCTTGACGGAATTGCTCCCGGTATAAAGATAGACCGCGAATATATAAACAACAAGCTATCCTTGCGTCGTCCCGAAGGTAGCATTTCTACCGCAAGGGTTGAGGATGACGAATTTATACTTGCCTCGGGTGTATTTAACGGCTACACCACAGGTAGCCCCCTCTGTATGCTTATCCCCAATACAAAGCAGCATAGCAAGGACTACCCCGAGCATATGGATATTCCCCGTCCCTCTCACGCAGACTATGCAGCAGAATGCAAGTACCATGGCTACGAGGATCATCGCGGCGGCGGACATTTCTCGGGCAGAATTACTGCAGCGCTGGTTGGTGTCGGTGCGATTATCCAGTCTGCACTTCTCACAAAGGGCATAAAAATCGGCTCGCATATCACCGAGCTGCACGGTGCGTTTGACCGTCAGTTTGAGAGCATTAGCGAGGACATCGACACAGTAAATGCAAGGTGCTTCCCCACCCTTACCGATGAGGCAGAGGAGCGTATGACAAAGGAAATTGAAAAGGCAAGAGCCCTCGGTGACAGTATTGGCGGTATTCTCGAGAGTGCGGTTATAGGTGTTCCCGCGGGAGTAGGAGAGCCCTGGTTTGACAGTATGGAGAGCATGCTCTCTCACGCGCTGTTTTCTATCCCCGGTGTAAAGGGTGTGGAATTCGGCCTCGGCTTTGCCTTCGCAGACACCTACGGTAGTGAGGCAAACGATCCCTTTGCTATCAGCAACGGCCGAGTTGTTACTCTCACCAACAACAACGGTGGAATCAACGGTGGTATTACCAACGGTATGCCTATCATATTCCGTACTGCCATCAAGTCTACCCCCTCTATATTCAAGGAGCAGGCAAGTATTTCGCTCTCTAAAATGGAGAGTGCCACCCTTAAGCTTGAGGGCCGACACGACCCTGCAATAATTCACAGAGCAAGGGCTGTCGTTGACGCGGTGACCGCTATTACTGTAGCGGATATGCTCACCCAGAGATACGGCACAGACTATCTTGCAACAAAGGAAAGCTGATGAAATACGGACTTATTGGAGAAAAGCTTGGACACAGCTTTTCTAAGGATATACACGCCCAGCTCGGTGACTATGAATACGAGCCTCGCGAGATAGACAGGGATAGCCTTGAAGCCTTTATGACTGAGAGAGATTTCCTCGGTATAAACGTTACTCAGCCCTACAAGGAGGCGGTTATTCCCTACCTTGACGAAATAGACGGAGTGGCCTCGGAGATTGGTGCGGTGAATACCGTAGTAAACCGAGATGGCAGACTTTACGGCTACAACACCGATTTTTACGGCATGAGCATGCTCTTTGATTACGCAGGAATTGATGCGAGCGGTAAAAAGGTGGCAATTCTCGGCACAGGCGGTACATCAAAGACCGCGCACGCGGTGCTTAATAGCCTTGGTGCCAGGGAGATAATCAAGGTAAGTCGAAGCGGCAGAGACGGTGCTATTACCTACGGTGAGCTCTATCAGATGCACGCTGACGTTGAGATAATCGTTAACACTACGCCTGTGGGCATGTACCCCAACATATTCGGCTCTCCTGTGGATATTTCGGGATTTTCTAGCCTTCAGGGTGTGATTGATGCGGTATATAATCCTCTTAACTCCACCTTAGTACAGGCGGCAAGAGAAAGAGGTATTCCTGCCGAGGGCGGTCTCTATATGCTGGTGGGTCAGGCGCTCAAGGCATCAGAGCTGTTTGTTGGCACAAAATTTCCCTCCTTTATGCTTGACGTAATTTACGAGGGCATTAAGGCAGAAAAGGAAAACGTGGTGCTTATCGGTATGCCTGCATCGGGCAAAAGCACTATCGGTAAGATTCTTGCAGAAAAAATCGGCTGCGAGTTTGTGGATACGGATGAGCTGATAGTTAAAAAAATGAAAATGCCCATCAAGGATTTCTTTGACCAATACGGAGAGGAAAAATTCCGCCAGCTTGAAAGCGAGATCATAAGAGGTCTCGTAGGACGCAGTGGCATAGTTATTTCCACAGGCGGTGGAGCGATTTTAAGAGAAGAAAATATCAAGGCACTGAAATATAACGGTGTACTTTACTTTATCGACCGTCCTCTTGACAAGCTGATACCCACAGCATCAAGACCGCTCTCATCAGACAGAGCTTCGATCGAAAAAATATACAACGAGCGATACCCTATTTACCGTAGCTGTTGCGATCAGCATATTGATGCAGAGATGGATGCTATGGCGGTTGCGGATAAAATATTGGAGAATTTCTAATGAAGATCTATATTATTAACGGCCCAAATCTTAATATGCTTGGTATAAGAGAGCCCGACACCTACGGCACTCAGGACTATGATGCCCTGCTCGAAATGATAAAGGCGCATTGCGAGAAAAAGGGTGTAGAGCCCGTCTTTTACCAGTCCAACCACGAGGGCGACCTTGTGGATAAGATTCAGGAGGCATATTTTAAGGGGGCAGATGCTATAGTTATCAATCCTGGAGCATATACCCACACCAGCATTGCCCTGCTTGATGCGGTAAAGGCTGTCGGTCTGCCCACCGTTGAGGTACATATCTCAAGGCTTGAGGAGCGTGAGTCCTTCAGACAGGTAAGCTACATCCGCGAGGCCTGCGTTAAGACTATTTCGGGCAAGGGATTTAACGGATACCTTGAGGCCGTTGATTTTCTTTTAGAGGCTAAAAATGATTAAAAGAATAGAAAAAAGTGTGGCAGAAGGTAGAGTTGCCTCGATCTCATCCAAAAGCATGGCTCACCGCCTGCTTATCGCGGCGGCAATGTGCAAGGGACAGACAAGCATTATTGACGGCATCACTCCCTGTGATGACGTGCTTGCTACAATAGACTGTCTTAAGGCTTTTGGAGTAAAAATTGAATATGACGGCAAAAGAGCTACCCTTTGCGGCATCGACTTTCTTAAGGCAGAGCCCTGCGAGGTGCTTAATTGCCGTGAAAGTGGAAGTACACTCAGATTTCTTATTCCCCTCGCCTGGCTCTCGGGTCAGGAGGTCAGATTTGTGGGCAGTGAAAGGCTTATGGAAAGGCCTCAAGACGTCTATGAACAAATCGCAAAAGATTGGGGACTCAAGCTTGAAAGAAGCGGGGGCTCTATAACCGTAAAGGGTCCGCTCGAGGCAGGTGAATACTTCATTGACGGAGGTGTAAGCAGCCAGTTTATCACAGGTCTGCTCTTTGCCCTCTCCTGCCTTAACGGAGACGCAAAGATTATCGTCAATAGAAAAATCGAGAGCCGTCCTTACGTGGATATGACAATAGCCTGTATGAGAGAATACGGGGTTAAGGTGTATAACGACACAGACTGGTCCTTCCTTATTTTCGGAGGTCAGGAGTATAGCGCAAAGGACGTCTCGGTAGAGGGTGACTGGTCGGGTGCTGCATTTTTAGAGGCATTTAACCACCTTGGCGGAAGAGTGCAAATCGATGGAATAAACCCCGAGAGCTGTCAGGGTGACAGGATATGTGTAGAACTCTTTAAAAAGCTGGACGATGGCTTCTGCGAGATAAATATCGAGGACTGTCCCGACCTTGCTCCCATACTCTTTGCCCTTGCGGCACATAAGAGCGGTGCAAGATTTATCGGCACCAAGAGGCTGAAAATCAAGGAGAGCGACAGAGCCGAGGCAATGCGAGAGGAGCTTAAGAAATTCGGTGCGGAGCTTACCGTCGATGAAAACAGTGTGACCGTACATAAGAGCGAGCTTCACTCACCTACCGAAAGGCTTTCAGGACATAATGACCACAGAATAGTCATGGCGCTGGCAATTCTCTCTACACTGTACAGTGGTGAAATCGAGGGCTGCGAGGCCGTAAGCAAAAGCTATCCTGACTTCTTTAATGATTTAAATTCGTTAGGTATAAAAACACAATCTCTCTAAAGCAAGGAGAAAAATTAATGAATATGGAATTTCGCCGCAAGCTGCCTATTCCGAAGGAGATAAAGGAACAGTTTCCTCTTTCTCGGGACGGTGAAAAAAGCTTAAAGTCGCGACAGGATGAAATAAAACAGGTGCTCTCGGGTGAGAGCGAGAAATTTGCCCTTATTATAGGCCCCTGCTCTGCCGACCGAGAGGATGCGGTTTTAGATTATATATACAGACTTCGTGATGTTGAGGAAAAGGTCAAGGATAAGATAATTATTATCCCGAGAATATATACCAACAAGCCCAGAACCACAGGTGAGGGCTACAAGGGTATGCTCCATCAGCCCGACCCCAATGCCGAGCCCGATATGCTCAAGGGTATTCTGGCCACCAGAAATATCCATATGAGAGCTATTAATGAAACAGGCTTTGGCTGTGCAGACGAGATGCTTTATCCCGAAAACCACAGATATATTTCCGACCTTATTGCCTATATTACCATTGGTGCTAGATCGGTGGAAAATCAGCAGCACAGACTTACTGCCAGCGGTCTTGATATTCCCGTAGGTATGAAGAATCCCACAGGCGGTGACATCAGCGTTATGATGAATGCAATCAAGGCAGGACAGTCATCCCACACCTTCCTTTATCGTGGCTGGGAGGTAAAAACCGCAGGAAACCCCTATTCTCACGCAATTCTGCGCGGATACGTGGACACTCTCGGACACACACATCCCAACTATCACTACGATGACCTCTTAAGGATGAAGGAAACCTATAAGGAAGCAGAGCTTAAAAACCCTGCTGTGATAGTGGATACAAATCACGCAAATTCCGGCAAGCAGCACCTTATGCAGATAGAGATTGCAAAGGACGTGCTGAATTCCCGCAACTCCTCACCCGAAATCAAGAAAATAGTCAAGGGTCTTATGATCGAAAGCTACATTGAGGACGGAGCACAGCAAATTTGCGACCACTCTATATACGGCAAGTCGGTTACCGACCCCTGCCTCGGCTGGGAAAAGACCGAAAGACTTATCTACGATATCGCAGAAATGCTCTAATAGAAAAGGGGCTGAGTCATTAAGAATTCAGCAAAATCAAGGTTTTCAAGTCAAATATCGATTAAAATGCTGAATTCTTAGTGCGAAGCAGCTTTCGGGGCTAGCTTGATTTAGAGCTGAAATCGTTGTTCGCGACCGAAGGCGTACATAGGTACGACGAGAGTTCAGCGAACAGCGATAGAACGAAAACCCGATAAAAATAGAGAAAACCGAAGGTTTTGACCTTGATTTTCTCTAAAATAGCATTATTTAAGGCAGAGGTACTGTTCAGTACCCCTGCCTTTTCGTTCGGTTCTGCCTAAATGAAGCAGCCCCTTATTTTTTACTTAATAAAACCACCGAGCATTACTACTCCATCGCGGTAAAGCACAGCCGACTGACCGGGTGCAAATTTCTGAGGTGCAGAGAGCTCAAGTCTTGCGGTGCCATCGGGATAAAGATGGGCTAACGTCTTAACGAGGGGGGCGGTATAACGAAGCTTTACGTCAAGCTCCACCACCGTCTCGCGCTCTGGTGCTGGCATACCAGAATAAACCGCATCGGTAATATAAAGGTGGTCTATACCCGACATCTTAGGCTCAAGGGTCACCGTATTGCTCTCGGGGTCAATGGCGGTAACAAAGGCTCTCTCTCCGAGAGAAATGCCAAGTCCCTTACGCTGACCGACGGTGTAATGGATAATACCCTTATGTCTGCCGAGGATTTTTCCTTCATTATCTACAAAATTACCCTCGGGGCATTTTCCTGCAACCGACTCAATATACTCGGTGTGATTGCCCTCGGGAAGGAAGCATATCTCCTGACTGTCACCACGGTTAGCGGCAGATATGCCCTGCTCCATGGCCTGCTCTCTTATCTCGGTCTTTGTTCCCTCTGCAAGTGGGAGAACGAGTTTTGAAAGAATGCTCTGCGGCAGACGGTAAAGCATATATGTCTGCTCCTTACGCATATCCTCGGGAGTGGCAAGAGCATATCTGCCCTCTGTCTCGACAAGCCTTGCATAATGACCTGTGGCAATGGCATCAAAGTCATTTTTCATAGCAAAATCATAGAGGGTCTTAAATTTCACCCTCTCGTTACAAATGATGCAGGGGTTAGGTGTTCTGCCCGATACGTACTCAGAGACAAAGTTATCCTTTATCTGCCCGAAGGCATCCTGACAGTCAATCTCGTGGAGTCTGATGCCCACGGAAGAAGCAGCCTCGCGCGCGGCATCAAGCTCGGTAAAGTCGTGCATAATAAGCACCGCACCCTCGACCTCGTGTCCCTCGTCAAGAAGCTTCTTTGCCGCATAGGCAGAATCAACTCCACCGCTGATTCCTACAAGAATCCTCATTTATCAGTCTTCTACTACGTGATCGTGATCATCATCGTGATCGGGATCGTAATCAAAATCAATAGGTCTGCCAATCTTATTATAGTAATCGGCAAGAGCAGACTTGATAGCCTCCTCTGCAAGAACAGAGCAATGCACCTTTACTGCAGGAAGTCCGTCAAGAGCCTCAACAACAGCGCTGTTGGTAAGCTGAAGTGCCTCGCCAACGGTACGTCCCTTTACAAGCTCGGTAGCCATAGAGGATGTGGCAATAGCCGCACCGCAGCCGAAGGTCTTGAACTTGCAATCGGTGATAACGTCGTTCTCGTCTATCTTAAGATACATCTTCATAATATCGCCGCACTTTGCGTTACCAACTACGCCAACGCCGTCGGCATTCTCAATCTCACCAACGTTTCTGGGGTTGGTGAAGTGATCCATTACCTTTTCACTATACTTCATTTTTATATTCCTTTACTTATTTGCAGTTTCTTTTTTTACGATTTCTTCCCAGAGGGGGCTCATATTACGGAGCTTCTCAACTACGGGAGCAACGTTCTCGATAATATAGTCGATATCCTCGTCTGTGGTATCCTTGGAGATGGAAAGACGGAGAGAGCCGTGTGCCTTCTCGTGAGGAACACCTATTGCAAGAAGAACGTGAGATGCATCAAGAGATGCAGAGGAGCAGGCAGAGCCTGTAGATGCACAAATGCCCATCATATCAAGCCACATAAGCATACTCTCACCCTCGATAAACTCAAAGCCAATATTTACAAGGCCGGGCAGACGCTTGGTGGGATGTCCGTTAAGAGAGGAATAAGGAATCTTGGTAAGCTCCTTGATAAGACGGTCGCGCTTTGCCGCTACCTCGGGGAGATACTTCATATTCTCCTTTGCCATCTCAAGTGCCTTTGCAAGACCAACGATGTAAGGCAGATTCTCTGTGCCGCCTCTCTTACGTCTCTCCTGTCCGCCACCCTCGATAAGATTGCCGATTACAACACCCTTACGAATAAAGAGCATACCGATGCCCTTGGGAGCATGGAGCTTGTGTCCTGAGAGTGCGAGCATATCAACCTTAAGCTTGGAGAGGTCGATATCAACGTTACCAACCGCCTGAACAGCATCGGTAAACATAAGCGCACCCTTAGCGTGTGCGATCTCAACGATCTCCTCGATAGGCTCGATAGTACCAATCTCATTGTTGGCAAACATAATAGCAACAACTGCGGTCTTATCTGTAACGAGAGAGCGAAGCTCCTCAAGGTCAACGATACCGTACTCGTCAACAGAAACGTAATCTACCTGGAAGCCCTCCTTTGCAAGAGACTCACAGGTGTGGAGCACTGCGTGGTGCTCAATCTTGCTGGTAACGATGTGAGTTCTCCCCTTCGCCTTCATTCTCATAGCGGCGCCACGGATAGCCCAGTTGTCCGACTCGGTACCGCAGGAGGTGAAGTAAACCTCACCTGCAGAGCAGCCAAGGACAGCGGCAATTCTCGCTCTCGCATCGTCAAGCATATCCTTTGCAGAGATACCCATAGAGTGAGGGCTGGAGGGATTACCCCACTCGCTCTCAAAGCAAGGCATCATCGCATCTATAACCTCGCGACTTACCGGTGTGGTAGCCGCATTGTCAGCATAAACAAATCTTTTCAAACTGTTTTTTACCTTTCTATATAATAGACATTTTTTAACCTTTGTTATTGTATACCATTTTTGTGAAGATTTCAATAGGTTTGCGAAAGACTAATTGTTAATTTTTTATGAACAAGCATCATTTATCATAAATAAGCCACTTTTTTGCTTTTTACACTTGACAAGAGGACTAAAATAAAATATAATCTATATGGATAAGTTTGTAATTATAAATATATTATCTAATTTTGGAGGAATATAATGTATACTATAGGAATCGATCTTGGCGGTACTAACATTAAGGCAGGTCTTTGCGACGATGCCCTCAACATAATCGATAAGGACTCTGCTCCTACTCTGGCTCACAGATGCGGCGAGGAAATCGTTGCTGATATGGCAGAGCTTGCAAAGAATCTTATCGTAAGAAATAAGCTTACTACAGACGATATTCAGTACGTTGGTATTGCTACCCCCGGTATTGCAAACAACAAGCTTGGTATGGTTGAGTATGCTAACAACCTTCCCTTCAAGAATTTCCCCATGGCAGAGATCTTCAAGAAGTATCTCCCCATCTCTAACGTATATATTGCAAATGATGCAAATGCAGCAGCTCTCGGTGAGGCACTTGTTGGTGCGGCAAGAGGTAGCAAGAGCTCTATCATGGTTACCCTTGGCACAGGCGTTGGTGCAGGTATCATTCTCGATGGCAAGATCTTCTCCGGCTGTCTTAACGATGCAGGTGCAGAGCTTGGTCACACCGTTATTATGGCAGGCGGCAGACAGTGCTCCTGCGGTAGACGTGGATGCTGGGAGGCATATTCCTCTGCAACCGCTCTTATCGACATTACCAAGGCAAAGATGAAGGAGCTTAAGATTAAGGGTATTCCCTCTCTCCTCTTTGACTGTGCTGACCGCGAGGGCAAGGTTTCTGCAAGAACCGCCTTCAACGCAAAGTACCGTGGCGACCGCTTCGGTGAGGAGATTGTTAGCGAGTACATAAACAACCTTGCCATCGGCGTTACCAACCTTGTAAACACCTTCCAGCCTGAGATCATCTGTATCGGCGGTGGCGTTTCGGGTGAGAAGGAAAAGCTTATCGATCCCCTTTCTATCATCGTTGCAAGCGAGCAGTACACCAGAAACAACGAGAAGAAGACTCAGATCAAGGTAGCTTCTCTCGGCAACAACGCAGGTATTGTTGGTGCTGCAGGTCTCGGTAAGTAACAATAAGATGTTTTAAGAGGCTATCTCAAATGCAAAATTTGAGATAGCCTCTTTTAATTTGATAAGGGGATAGGCAGATTTGAGTAAGAAGCGTCGTTTTTCGCCCCGAAGGTGTATATAGATACACCGAGAGGAAGAAAGCGACGGTAGAAAAAGACCACAAAAAACAAAGAAATCCGCAGGATTTCAACCATATTTTGTCTCATTTATAAGTTTTTGCTTAATTGGAGACATTTTTCATTTTTGGTCTTTTTCGGTCTTACCAAATGTGACAGCCCCTTTGATTATTCTTTCATTCGGTAGCCCACACCAAGCTCGTTGGCAATATAACTTGCCTCACCGGGACGTGCACCGAATTTCTTTCTTATGTTAGCCATATTTACCTGTAGCTTCTTTATGCTTGATTCATCTGGGTACTCACGCCATACAGCTTTAATTATTGTGGCATAAGTCATCATTTTACCGCAATTCTCTGATAAAAATGCTACTATATTGTATTCGGTTTGCGTTAATTTGATTTCTTCATTTGCAATAAATATCTGACGGGCATCATAATCAATTAGAAGCTCGCCAATTGTAAATTTACCGCCGGGTAAAAGCCCTTTGCCTGTATCATGACGTCTGTTTCTGAGTGCGCTTCTTACACGTGCGATTAACTCGTCAGAACCAAACGGCTTAGTGATATAATCGTTCGCGCCCATATCAAGAAGTTTAACCTTCTCTCGTTCCTCACTCCTTGCGGAAAGGACTATAACCGGTGTAAAATCCTTCAATCGAATTTCTTTTAAAAGAACGCTACCGTCATTATCAGGCAACCCAAGATCGAGAATCACAAGATCGGGTATATGAGAGGCATACATAGTTTTAGCAATTTCATAATTCGTCGCCGTTATAACTTGATAGTCGTTAGCTTCAAGAAGAGCGGTAACAAAATTCAATATGTTTCCTTCATCCTCTACGAGAAGTATCTTATATTTGTTTTGATTCATTTGCAACCTCCTCGGTAGTTAGTGAAAATCTGAATATAGCGCCGCCTTCCTTGGCGTTTTCAGCGGTGATATCGCCACCGTGTGCCTTGATGATTGTAGCACATACCGAAAGACCGATGCCTGCGTTGCGTGTTTGGGTATCGGATGTGCTTTCAAACTTATCGTTGTATCCGGTGAAAATATTGTCGAGCTTTTCGGGAAGAATACCGCAACCATCATCGGTAATCTCAAATATTGCCTTTTGACCGATTGAGAATACTCGCATTGACAGTTTTGTAAAGCCTTTTGCGTGGTGAATCGTATTTTCGAGAATGTTAATGATAACCTGCTCGATCAAAATCGCATCCATCGGAATAACGACGAGCTCGTCCGGGATATCTATGTTTACGTGTTGCTCGGGATATCTCTTTTTGAATTTTATAATGACAGAGTCAATAAGTTCTTCAAGAACCGTGGGAGTTTTGATAAGCTTTACCGCACCGCTGTCAATACGCGTTATAGAGAGAAGATTTTCTACCATGCGGATCAGCCATTCGGAATCTTCTTTTATTCCTTTTGACATTTGAAGCTTCTGCGCGTCACTTAACTTATCATAGTTTTCGATAATTGAAGAGCTTGCACCGTATATAGTCGTAAGAGGTGTACGCAAATCGTGAGAAACCGCACGCAAAAGATTTGCTCTCATACGCTCTTTTTCTCCCTCGGCTTTCAGCATCTGCCACATTTTCAGCCTGGTCGTAAACATACTAGTCAAAAACGAGATTATAAGCATTACAAGTGCTGAAAAAATGCTTTCCGGCACGGAGAAATCCATATTGAGATACGGATATGTAAAAGCGTAGTTAATAGCTGCGACGCTTATTATCGTTGAAACAATTCCATACCAGAAGCCATCGGTAAGCAGAGATATTAGAAAAACTGCAAACGCGAACAATGTGGTAACGTGCTCAGATATATCCAATACGTTTTGCAGCAATATGCTGATTGCAAACGATATTGCTAAAATAATTACAGTTAGAATAGAATCTCTGATACATCGTTTAGTTTTGCTCATCGTATACTCCTTTAAAATACCTTTATAGAATTATACCATACTTTGAGTTAAGACATGGCAAAGCTTTTAATAATTGAAATCCTATAATCATTATACTGCAAAAACGCGTTTTTTTCAAGCCGTTGGTGAAAAACAAGGACACTCTTTAGGGTCGTACCCTAAAGGACAGTTTTCAGAAATACGGCATATCTCGAAAGAGGTATGCCGTATTCTCGCATTCGTGGACACAAATGCAGTGCTTGTCAGGAAAATTGATAAGGCATAGATGTACACAAGGGCGGCTCTTTTTTACCTCCCGGAAGGTAATTGAATAGGCTTTTGA
>JAZQWB010000017.1:0-31812 GCA_045632145.1 Eubacteriales bacterium
TCTTTCAAGAGCAGCCTTAAAGAAATCGTCCACATCAAAGGATGATTTTTCCATAGCTGACTTGTGATTTGCTTCTGCTTTTTCAACATCTGCAACAGTTTTATATCCTGCCGTGATCCAATTTTCAACAATCTTAGATGCGTAAACAAAGGATGCCTTACCCGTTTTGTCAACTGTAATATCGTAAGCCTTACGGATAAGCTCTTCGCTGATATCGGCTTTGAGCCACATAGCGATTTTTTCGCTTTCCTTCTTTGAAAGCTCACGCATGCCCATACCGAAAATGCTTCTTATCTTATATTCAAGGGAAAGCTGGTTCTTTCTTTGTTCAAAGTGCTTTTCAAGCTCACCGTATGTATCAATTCCCTCATTGTAAAGAGCGGCTGCGGTTTTTCTTATATACGACCAGCTCTTTTTCTCAATTTCTGCACAGTGGGCAAGAAGGAGAAGAATATAATCGTCGGTAAACTTGTAGTAGTCCTTAAGGAATATTACATTGTTATAATCAATCGGTGTAAAGCTCTTGCCAAGAATTTCCTGACATGCATTGAAGAGAGAGCAGATTGCTTCGTTTCTCTCCATAAATTTCTTTATCTCTGCGCCCGAATATGAGGGAACGCGATTTGCAGAGGTAACAATAGGCGAATAATCCATCATTCCCTCCACGGATATTACTCCCTTTTTGCTCCAGAAGGAGAGGGAAGCAAGCACGGAATCAATGCCAACGCCGATTCTTTCCGAAAAGGCCTCAAGCACACTGTCAAAGGAGGGGAGGTATTCGGAATAAGCAAAAAGATTTATAATTACGCAAAGGTCTTCCTTGGTAGCCTCAGATGTAAATTCAGCCACTTCAGCGGGAAGATTTAATATTTTTCCTGAATACTTTATGTTAATTTTCATAATGTCTCCCGTATTTTATGAGGGATAAGCGTTAAGACTTTCGTCAGCCCTTTCTCCCTTAAGGTATTCGTAATAGCCCTGGGCACCAATCATTGCCGCATTGTCGCCGCAGAGGTTAAGAGTAGGCGCATAGAACTTAGCGCCAAATTTCTTACATTCCTCGGTAACGCCTGCACGTAGGTGGGAATTTGCACTTACACCGCCTGCCATTACCATTTTATTGTAGCCCGTACGCTTAAGAGCGTCGCCTACCTTGGAGCGTACAGCCTCAACCACCGTATCCGTAAAGGAAGCGGCAATGTCCTCGGTTGCAAGCTCCTCGTTTTTCTGTCTTTTAGTGTTTATGTAGTTTATAACAGCTGTCTTGAGTCCGCTGAAGGAGAAGTCAAGGCTATCCTTGATTGCGGGGGAGGGGAAGGTAATCGCCTTCTTATTTCCCTTGGATGCAAGAATGTCCATGGCGTGTCCGCCGGGGTAGGGTAAGCCCATAACTCTGCCTATTTTATCAAAGCATTCGCCTGCCGCATCATCACGTGTAGATGCGATTTCCTCAAGCTCTGTGTATGATTTTACATCGAAAAAGGATGTATGACCGCCTGATACCACAAGGGCAAGGAATGGGGGCTCAAGCTCCGTATGAGTAAGGTAATTTGCCGCCACGTGCCCTTTAATATGGTCAACGGGCACTAGGGGGATATTGTTTGCAAATGCAAGAGATTTAGCAAAGTTCACCGCTACAAGAAGGGCGCCGATAAGACCGGGACCGTTTGTAACGGCTATCATATCAATATCCTTAAGTGTAACCCCTGCCACATCCAAAGCCTCATAGGTAATTCTTGAAATGGCTTCAATATGGGCGCGGCTGGCAATCTCGGGCACAACTCCGCCGTAAAGGGCGTGGATATCTACCTGAGATGCGATAATATTTGATTTTATTTCTCTTTTTCCGTCGCACATTTCACATACGGCGCAGGCGGTTTCGTCACAGGACGATTCAAAGGAAAGAATATACATTTTTTCTCCTTACTCAAGATTCATAAGTATTGCATCCTCTGTGGGTAATTTATAGTGATTTTTAGACACTCCCACGGGGATAAAGCCAAGGCTTTCGTATAATTTTATAGCAGGTGTGTTGGATTTTCTTACCTCAAGCATAACCCTTGAGCCGTTAGTTTCTCTGTTAAAATCAATGGCGCATTTGGTAAGGGCTCTGCCGATGCCTTTGCCTCTTAGCTCAGGCATAACACACACATTTACAATTTCAGTTTCATCTAAAATACAGTAGAAGCTGATATATCCCACTACCGTATCATTCTCAGTTGCCACAAAAAAGTGCCATGACGTGTTTGAAAACAGCTCATTTAACGCTTTTTCCGTAAAGGGCATAGAGAAGCAGACTGCTTCAAGCCTTGCAACAAAGGGAATGTCCTCTTTTATAAGAGGTCTTATTACAATGTCTGACATATTAATAGCCGAATGTACCGCTTAAGCTGTCGTCGTTTTCAATCCAGTCGTTAACATTTACAACTGTATAGTCATCCTTGGTATTTCTTATTACAACGCGCTCAATACCTGCGTTAATTATCATGCGCTTACACATCATACAGCTGTTTGTACCGCCTACAATCTCACCTGTTTTAGGCTCGGTGCAGCAAAGATAAAGGGTAGCGCCAAGCATCTGCTCGCGGGAAGCGGCAATAATAGCGTTAGCCTCGGAGTGTATGCTTCTGCACATCTCATAGCGCTCGCCTCTGGGAATACCGAGGTTTTCGCGCATACAGTAGCCAAGATCGGAGCAGTTTTTTCTGCCTCTTGGCGCGCCGTTGTAGCCGGTTGATACGATTACATCGTTCTTTACGATTATGGCGCCGTATTTTTTTCTTAAGCAGGTGCTTCTTTCAGATACCACCTGCGCAATATCAAGATAATAGTTGTCCTTAGAAACTCTTTCCATAGCTAAGATACCTCTTTAAATTTATTTTGTGGGGTTATCGCCGAAATCAAATACTACCTTACCGTTATCAAGCTTCAGGATCGCATCAAAGGCTTTACCGTTTTTAGACACAAAGCCTTGGATTTTACTTGTCTTACCTGAGGCAAGGAGCATTCTTACATTTGATATTGAAATGGTGCGCTGACAAATAGTTTTTGACATTGAAAATTTGCAACCGTTCTTGTAATTTGTACACCCGTAGCCGAATTTTGTACGTACAACATCTCCGTCGCAAAGGGGGCATTTACCTGCCACCTCACCAAAAAGACCGATGTTGGTATCTACCTCAACCGCCGCATCTTTAGATAGGTCAAATACCTTTTGTATCTCGCCCTCGGCAAGATGCACGCTATCGGAAATAGTGCTCTCTCCCTTAAAGACTTTTTTAAGGGACTGACCCATTTCAGAGGTCTTATACTTGTCCATTATAATGCCAAGCTGAGAGAGTGAGGATATAAGATACTCGCCGTCGGGCAGAATATAATAGCTATCCTTTTTAAGAGAGATGTATCCCGAGTTGCAGGCATTCTGTATAATACCCGTTCTTGTCGCCTCTGTGCCAAGCTCAAGACCCTCAAAGATAGCCTTGTAGTCCTCTGCGTCATCCACCTCACCCGACTCCTCAAGCTCCTTGGCCTTTGCCTTATCGTCCTTAAAGGGATTCTTAAGGTAGTTATTAAGGGTGGTAATGGTATAGTGCTTTGGGGGTGTGGTCTGCTTCTCGGCAGGCTTGAAGTCGATATTTACACTCTCACCAACGGTAAGGTTGGGGAGAATCTTATCCTTCTTGGTATAATCGTCGTACTTTGTCCAGCCCTTCTCGAGAATAACCGTGCCCTTAAGCGAGAATTCCTCAAGCTCGCCTACCTTAATCTTGATCTCGGACTTCTGCGCCACACATTCCTCGGCACAGAAAACTGCCACGAAGCGACGCAGGACGGTGGAATACACCTTGCTCTCCTCCTCGGAAAGCTTATCCTTATTAGGAATTTTATAGGTAGGGGTAAGGGCCGAGTGGGCCTCTATCTTGGAGTCGTCGAAGATAAGCTTGGAGTCCTTGAATTTTACGGGGTAGCCAAGCTTTGCCACGTTAGAAATAATAGAGCGCATCTTGTCCTTCTCTGCTGTGGCAAGATACTCGGAGTTGGTTCTGGGGTAGGTAAGATAGCCCTCCTCGTAAAGCTTCTGTATAATGCGAAGGCTGTCGGTCATGCTCATCTTGTACTTTTCACCGAGAACGTTCTGCAGGGTGGAGAGTGAGAAGAGCTTACCGGGGAGGATCTTATCCTTTTTGCTGGTCACGTCGGTGACAACTGCACCTGTGTCATTATAGAGCTTGGCCCTCTCCTCAGCCTTTGAAAGCTGGTCTTTTGTAAACTTCTGTTTACTTGTAAGCTCAATTTTCTCTCCGTGTGTCTTTTCATCGCTGGAAATCACGTAATACTTTTCGGGGGTGAAATTGCGGATCTCCATATCTCTGTCGTATATGGCGCGTACAATAGGCGCGATAACTCTGCCCACGCGAAGAAGCTTGCCCGTCTTTATGGTAGCATATCTTGTAAGGTTAACGCCGTAGAGCCAGTCGATGTAGGTACGTGCAAAGCCCTCGCCTGCAAGGTTGTCATACTCCGACTCGTCCTTCATCTCGGTAAGTGCCTTGGCAACCGTCTCGGGAGTCTGGTCGGGAAGCCAGAGACGAAGCTGCTTTTTCGGACTCTTAAGTGCATTGTTGACGCAAAGGCGGACGATAATCTCACCCTCGCGGTCTGCGTCTCCCGCGTTTACAATAGTATCAACGTCAGGGCGGTTTACAAGGGTGGAGATGATATTAAACTGCTTCTTTACGCCTGCGTCAACACCCTTTTTGTTATCCGCCTTACGAAGCTCAAACTTAAACTCCTTAGGGAAGCAAGGCAGGTTGTTAAGCGTCCAACGACCCTCGGCGGAGGGAGAATAGTGCTCTATATCGGCAAGAGAGAACAAATGACCGAAGGCCCAGGAAACGATATAATTCTGACCTATAAAATAGCCGTCTTTTTTATCCATTTTTTCGCCAACGCCTGCAATGATATTTCGAGCAAGGCTGGGCTTCTCGGCAATGATAAGAATCATTCTTCTCTCTCCTTTCTAAAATTTTAGTGCTAAAATTTTAACGTTTCGCTCTTCGAAACATATCACGACGGCTCTGCCGTCATATCACTTCGGCAAAGCCGAAATATCAGATTGCCAAAGGCAACATATCGATCTTTTAGCAAGCAATATAAATATTGTACCACACTTTTCTATAAATTTCCATACCTTTCGGGAATTTTTATAAATTCTTTCCTTTCTCTAAGACAAAGGTGGAAAAATGCAAAAATGTTGATATGTGGAAAGCTTTTTCATTTATAGCAGAGCTAAAGGCTGATTGGGTACGGTCATATTCCTCTCTATAAACTTCCTGTCCCTGTTTCAGAACGGTTTCGCTCGGGACAGAGGTCACTTAAGAACGGTTTAAACACAGACCTGATACATACGATAGTCAGTATTTTCGGGTGGGTTTCGGCTTTTTTGGTTGCCACAGGAAAGGTAAGGATAGGTAAGGTAAGGAGAGGTAAGGCAAGGTAAGGAGAGGTAAGGACTTCCTACCAATAGTATAATACATACATTCATAGGGAGCCCTTCGGGCAAATGTAAAAACTTTAAATTTTTCTTTACTTTTTTATCTTATTATGTTATAATGGAATATAACAAACATTGGAGGACGGCTTAATGGCAAAATTATATTTCAAATACGGTGCGATGGGTTCATCCAAGACCGCGAGCGCGCTTATCACCAAGTTTAACTACGAGGAGCGCGGAATGAAGGTTTGGCTCATCAAGCCTGCCACCGATACACGTGACGGAGACGACGTTATCAAATCCAGAATAGGACTTGCAGCCACCTGCCGCGCTATCGACAAGCAGGAGGATATCTTTGAGGTATTCAAGGCGGAGGCCGAGGGTGTTGACGCGGTTATCTGTGACGAGTGTCAGTTCTTCACCGCAGAGCAGATTGACGGATGCAGACGTATCGTAGACGAGCTTGACCTGCCTGTGCTCTGCTTCGGTCTGCGTACAGACTTCCTTACACACTCCTTCCCCGGCAGCGCAAGACTCTTTGAGATTGCCGACTCTATCGCAGAGATTAAGACCATCTGCGAGTGTGGAAGAAAGGCTACTGTAAACGCACGTATGACAGCAGACGGTAAGGTTGTTACCAAGGGCCGACAGGTTATGCTTGGCGGTAACGACAGATACCTTGCTATGTGTCACCGCTGCTGGAAGAAGAAAATAGCAGAAGAACAAGAGATTTAAAAGTGAAAGGATATATTATAAAAATGGAAATCAAAGAAATACTTTCTAAATGCGACCACACCCTTCTCCTTCAGGGCTCTACCTGGGAGGAAATCAAGGCTATTTGTGACGACGGAATCAAGTTCGGCTGTGCATCCGTGTGCATCCCCTCTTCCTTCGTTAAGCGCGCAAAGGACTACGTAGGCGACAGACTTGCTATCTGCACAGTCATCGGCTTCCCCAACGGTTATTCTACCACCGCGGTTAAGGTTTTTGAGACCGCAGACGCTATCAAGAACGGTGCAGACGAGATAGATATGGTTATCAACATCGGCGACCTTAAGGACAAGAGATATGACGAGATTCTCGCCGAGATCAATGCTATCAAGGCTGCCTGCGACGGCAAGATCCTCAAGGTTATCATCGAGACCTGCCTTCTCACCGAGGAGGAGAAGATCAAGATGTGCGAGATCGTTTCTAATTCCGACGCAGACTTTATCAAGACCAGCACAGGCTTCTCTACCGCAGGTGCCACCAAGGAGGACGTTGCCCTCTTTGCAAAATACACCACAAACGGCAAGAAGATCAAGGCTGCAGGCGGTATCGCCTCTCTTAAGGATGCAGAGGATTTTATTGCCCTCGGTGCAGAGAGACTCGGCACAAGCCGAATTGTTAAGATTGCGAAGGCTGAATCTAATATCACAGGATATTAATGCAGAGTTCAGAATGCAGAATGCAGAATTGAATGAATTAAAGGAGAAAAACAAAATGGATAACACAAAGTTTCACACCCCTCATATAAAGGCTACACCCGACGATTTTGCAAAGACCGTGCTTATGCCCGGCGACCCCCTCAGAGCAAAGTTTATTGCAGAAAACTTCCTTACCGATGCAAAGCTTGTTAACAACGTGCGCGGTATTCACGGCTACACAGGTCTGTGGAAGGGTGTTCCCGTTTCGGTTATGGCCAGCGGTATGGGTATGCCCTCTATCGGCATTTACTCCTACGAGCTCTTCAAGTTCTTTGGTGTAGAGAACATTATGCGTATCGGCTCTGCAGGTGCTATGCACAAGGACGTTAAGGTACGTGACATCATCTTCGGTATGGGTGCCTGCACCAACTCTAACTATGCAGTACAGTACAACCTTCAGGGCGCATTTGCTCCTATCGCAAGCTACGATATGATGAAGGTTGCTATCGAGGAGGCCGAGAAGATCGGCGCAAGATACGTGGTAGGTAATCTCCTCTCCTCCGACACCTTCTACAACGCAGACGAGACTGCTACCATGAAGTGGGCAGAGCTTGGCGTTCTCGGTGTTGAGATGGAGGCTGCCGCACTCTATATGAACGCGGCAAAGCTCGGCAAGCGCGCTCTTGCTATCTGCACCGTATCCGACCACATCATCACAGGCGAGGCTCTTGACGCAGACGCAAGACAGAACTCCTTTACCGAGATGATGGAGATTGCGCTTAATACTGCGATCAGACTTTAATGAATGCAGAATTCAGAATGCAGAATGCAGAATTTTATCAAGGTATAACAAAATGGATATTAAAAGAGTATTTATCATAGTGCTTGACTCTGTTGGTATCGGCGCCGCTCCCGACGCGGCCGACTTCGGTGATGCAGGTGCAAACACTATGTTTAGAATTTTTGACTCGGAGTATTTCAATATTCCCAACCTTATTGACCTGGGTCTTGGCAGCATTGAGGGTATCGACTACCTTCCTGCCTCCTGGTCTCACAAGGCAGCGGTTTGTCGCCTTGAGGAAAAGAGCCGCGGCAAGGACACCACCACAGGTCACTGGGAGATGATGGGTATTATCTCCGAGAAGCCTATGCCCACCTACCCTGACGGATTCCCGAAGGAGATTCTCGACGAGTTTTCCCGTAGAGTTGGCAGAGGCGTTATCTGCAACAAGCCCTACTCGGGCACAGACGTTATCCGCGACTACGGAAAGCAGCACGTGGAGAGTGGCGACCTTATCGTTTACACCTCGGCTGACAGCGTATTCCAGATTGCAGCCCACGAGGAGCTTGTGCCCCCCGAGACACTTTATGAGTATTGCAGAATTGCAAGAGAGATCCTGCAGGGTGACCACGCGGTTGGTCGAGTTATTGCCCGTCCCTTCGTTGGCACAGAGGGTGCATACAAGCGCACCGAAAACCGTCACGATTTCTCTCTCACTCCCCCCGCTCCCACAGCTATGGATGCCATCGGTAATGCAGGTCTTGACGTGATTTCTATCGGCAAGATTTACGACATCTTCTCTGGTGCAGGCATCAAAAAGAGCCTGCCCACCCACAACAACAGAGAGGGTATGCAGACACTCCTTGAGGTGCAGAAAACCGACTTCAGAGGTCTCTGCTTTGCCAACCTTGTTGACTTTGATATGCTTTACGGTCACAGACAGGATATTGACGGCTACGCAAAGGCTCTCTCCGAGTTTGACGCCTGGCTCCCCGAGTTTATGGCAGGTATGCAGGAGGGTGACGTGCTTATGATTACCGCAGACCACGGATGCGACCCGGGTGACAACAGCACCGACCATACGAGAGAGATGGTACCCCTCATCATTTACGGCAGTCAGATTAAGCCCTGTAATATGGAGACACACGTAGGCTTTGCCAACATCGGCAAGCTTGCCTGCGACCTTCTTAAGGTTGAGTATCAGTGCGATGACAATACCGTTTCCGGAGTGATATTATGAGTACAATAATTAACACAAGAGCTCTGCTTGCATTGGCAAACGAGGCCAGAGATAAGTCCTACTCCCCCTACTCGGGTATTACCGTAGGTGCGGCTCTGCTCACAGCCGACGGCAAGATATATAAGGGCAACAATATCGAAAATGCCTCCTACACCCCCACCGTGTGTGCAGAGAGAGTTGCTTTCTTCAAGGCTATCTCCGAGGGTGAGAAGCATTTTATCGCGATAGCGGTAGCGGGTGGCCCTGCAGGCGAGACTGCAAAGGCGGACTTCCCTCCCTGTGGCGTATGCAGACAGGTTATGGCCGAGTTTTGCGGCCCCGACTTCAACGTTATCTGGGGCAACGAGGAGAAGATTACAGTAAGAAAGCTTAAAGAAATTCTCCCCGACGGATTTAATAAAAGCAATTTATAATTTCGATTTTCAAAAAGGAAAAACATATGCAGGATATCGGAACACAGTTTCACATTCGATGCAACGTAGGTGACGTTGGTCGCTACGTTTTTCTTCCCGGTGACCCCGGTCGCTGTGAGGACATCGCAAAGCATTTTGACAACCCCGTTCATATCGGTATGAACAGAGAATATAACATTTACACAGGCACTCTTCTCGGTGAGAAGGTTTCGGTTTGCTCCACAGGTATTGGCGGTCCCTCTGCGGCTATCGCAATGGAGGAGCTTGCTGCCATCGGCGCTGACACCTTTATCCGCGTTGGCACCTGCGGTGGCATTGACCTTGACGTGCAGCCCGGCGACGTTGTTGTTGCTACCGGTGCTATCAGATACGAGCACACCTCTATGGAGTATGCTCCCATCGAGTTCCCTGCCGTATCCGACTTTGAGGTAGCGTCTGCCCTTAAGGCTGCAGGCGAGGAGCTTGGCTATCGCACCCACACAGGCGTGGTACAGTGCAAGGACGCCTTCTACGGTCAGCACTCCCCCGAGAAGTCTCCCGTATATTACGAGCTGCTTCAGAAGTGGGAAAGCTGGAAGCGTCTTGGCGTAAAGGCCAGCGAGATGGAGTCTGCTGCTCTCTTTGTCGTTGCATCTGCACTTCGCGTGCGTTGCGGCAGCTGCTTCCACGTTATCTGGAATCAGGAGAGAGAAAAGCTTGGTATGGATATGACCATGACCGAGGATACCTCGGGAGCTATTAAGGTGGGCATTGAGGCGATGAAGAAATTGATCAAGGCAGACCTTGAGAAAAATAAGTAATAAAAGGGGATAGGCATATGGATAACGTACTTGTAATAGGAATAGCCGGAGGATCTGGCAGCGGAAAGACTACTTTGGCAAAGAATATCTGCGACCATTTCAGCGATCGCATCAGCGTGCTTCGTCACGACGACTACTACAAGTGTCAGGATCATCTCTCTATGGAGGATCGTGTAAAGACCAACTACGACCACCCCTATGCCTTTGATACCGACCTGCTGATCTCTCATATTGATCAGCTTAAAGCGGGCAAGGATATTTACTCCCCTACCTATGATTATACTCACCACACGCGTGCAAAAGAGGTGCGCGAGGTAAAGGCAAACAAGGTTGTTGTGATTGAGGGTATTCTTATACTCGAAAATCCCGAGCTTCGTGACAGACTTGATATGAAGATATTTGTGGACACCGACGCTGACGTAAGAATTTTAAGAAGACTTCTCCGCGACGTTAAGGAGAGGGGCAGAAATCTCGACTCGGTTATCGGACAGTATCTTGAAACGGTAAAGCCCATGCACGAGGCATTTGTCGAGCCAAGCAAGAGATATGCCGACGTTATCGTACCCGTTGGTGGTGAGAATGCCGTTGCCTGCGGTATGATTATTGATAGAATTGAAAAGCATTTGATTTAATTTAATAGGCTCCTTCCGAGAGGGAGCTGTCATACGAAAACTTGTTTGAGTATGACTGAGGGAGTATACGCTTGTTTGTTATAACAAAACCTTGCGCGTATACTTGCTTACTCCTTCCACCGCCATCGCGAACCCCCAAAGCTCGCCTACGCTCGCTTCGGTGAACCCCGGCGGTCCCCCTCCCTCGCAGAAGGAGGCTATGGTTGCCTGCGGTATGATTATCGATAGAATTGAAAAGCATTTGATTTAATCATCCTCATCCACCGCCAAAGCGGTCCCCCTGTCTCGCTACGGCTCGGTCACAGAACGGCTCTTGCGTTATCAACGCAATTCACTACCGTTCTGCCGCTTCGCTACCCTATCTTGGGGAAGGCCAATAAAAAAAGCTCTCCATCTCGGAGAGCTTTTTTGCTTTTAATTTTTAAGCGATTTGATATTAGAGATAAGTGCTCCTGCGGAGAAGAAGAGCGGCACGATCATACCTACTGCCAAAGCAATAATTGTTTCTGTGTTTACTCCCTCTGTGGTGATAACTGCGTAAGCATCGGTAAATACATAAGAAATTACCGACAACACAGAGTAGGCATCAATAAGTATACAAGGAATGACAAAGATGACCCAGCCTGTCACCATGTGCAGAAGCTTTAAAATTACCGCCACAAGTCCGCCAATGGCAAGTGCCACGCACAAGCCGAGGATCAATACAATTATAAGCCCGCCATAACCTAAATCTTCGCCCTCATAATTTTCAATCCAATTTAAAAGTGCTAAAGTCAGTCCACCGTACAAAAGAGTATAAAGTATGTAGGTTATAAGTGCAAATACACCACCGCGTTTCATAGATTCACGTCCTTTCGGTGATTAGTTTTTAAGAGAAAGAATATTTCCTACAAGGGCAACTGCCGAGGGAATCGCGAAAGGCAGGAGCGAGAGGAAATCGGAGGACACCTCACCCTCACTTGTCATGGAGATAGCAAGAACGACTACGCACGCAAGGTCAAAGAGAATGCAAAGTACACCGAAAAGTCCCCAACCTGTCTTAAGGTGAATGCCCTTAAGGATAACACCAACAAGGCCCACACCTGCAAGGATAATGCCAAGTATAAGCACGATCGCGTGGCCGAGACCCTCCCAGCCGCCGCCGTTGGCGTTAAGATCGTCGATCATAATTTTTGAGTAGAGTGCAAGACCTGCGCCACCAAGTAAATAAAGAAGGTAGCAAATAAAGGAAAGTACGCCTGCTTTTTTCATAATCAAAAACCCCTTTTTCTTTTATTTTATAATATCAATTCGCTGTTGTCAAGAAAGTTTGAAAAATTTTTTAAAAAGATAATGAACATTTGTGTTCTTAACTCGGTCATTTTCGCCCTCGGGGTATGAAAATGGCCATTTTTTTGTGCAAGCTATACAGATTTCGGAGGGGGTAACCCCCCTAAACTTTGTAAGGGTACTATACTTACAAACGCGAAAAAATGTTGTATAATCGGCTTGTCAGTAAGAGACGGGGCGTCCGGAAGCCAACGACAAATGCTGACCAAAACAGGAGAAAGGAAAAAAGAATGGGAAGAAACAAAAGGCCAAAATATACCCCCGAGCTGTGTGGAAGGATGTACCGTTTTTTCCTCGGCTACGAGGATAGGGGTCTGCCAAGCTTCACCAAGTTTGCAAGAAGCGTGGGGCTTAGCACCGAGAGTCTTTTAAGCTTCAGGCGGCACAAAAAATTTGAGGCGGCATACAAGGAATGTCTTGAGATCAGGCGCGACTATCTTATCGACAGGGCGCTTGACAAACGGTTTGACGGAAGCTTTGCCAAATTTCTCATTTCCTGCCAGGTGGAATCAGAGTCGAGTGATGAGGCAGGAAATATCACCATTAATCTTACGGTGAGAGAATGAAGATAAATCTTTCGGTAACCAAGAAGCAAAAGGCATTTATTGATGCCACCGAGAGCGAGGTGCTCTTCGGCGGTGCGGCAGGCGGAGGCAAATCCTACGGACAGATGGTGGACGCACTACTGTTTGCGCTGAAATACCCCGGGTCAAAGCAGCTTGTCCTCAGGCGCACCTTTGCCGAGCTTGATAAATCCTTAATACGCACCTCCCTCGCCATCTTTCCAAAAGAAATCTACTCCTTCAACTCCTCCTCGCACACAGGTAGGTTTAAAAACGGCTCTATCATAGATTTCGGCTACTGCGCGGCCGAGAATGACGTTTATCAATACCAGAGTGCAGAATATGACGTTATCCGCTTTGACGAGCTTACTCACTTCACCGAAAGCCAGTACATCTATCTAATTTCCCGAGTCCGAGGAGCAAACTCCTATCCAAAGCAGATAAAATCCTCCACCAACCCGGGAGGCATCGGTCACGGCTGGGTAAAGGCAAGATTTGTTGACCCCTCCCCTGCAGGAGAGGGCTTCAGAGGGGATGACGGTATGGAGAGAGTATTTATCCCTGCCCTCCTCTCGGACAACCGTTTTCTCCTGGAGGGTGACTCCTGCTACCGCGAGAGACTTATGGCCCTGCCCGAGAGAGAAAAGAAGGCTCTGCTCTACGGTGACTGGAACATCTTTGAGGGACAGTATTTCACCGAGTTTGACCCTGCAAGGCATATCGTAGCCCCCTTTGAGATACCAAAGCATTGGCGCAAATACAGAACTATAGACTACGGTCTTGACCGTCTGGTCTGTCTGTGGATAGCCACCTCTCCCGAGGGAATTTCCTACGTTTATCGTGAATTTTGTAAATCAAACCTTACAATTAGCCAGGCTGCGACAGAAATCTGCCTACGCACGCCGCCCTCGGAGGACATCTACGCCACCCTTGCTCCCCCCGACCTTTTCGCAAGGAGTCAGGAGACGGGCAAGACAAAGGCGGCAATCTTCTCGGAGTTTGGCGTAAGTTTCACCAAGACCTCCAACGACCGTGAGTGCGGCTGGCTGGCTATTAAGGAGCTGCTCATCGGAGGTGAGGGTCGACCCGGCATAAGATTCTTCTCCACCTGCCTTGAAATCATCAAATGTCTCCCTGCCCTGACGGTAGACAGACTAAGGCCAAACGACTGTGCAAACGAGCCTCACGAGATTACCCACGCACCCGATGCCCTGCGAGGCTTTGCAATCTTCTACCACCGTCCCGCAGAGGTAAAGCCAACCGTAAAAATGGTGTGGACGGCAGATATGTGGGAGGACTACCTTTCGGCAGACGACTCGGGAAAGAAATATCTAAAGAATAAATACGGAGAACCAAATTGAAAGAAATATCTAAAAATACCAAAGCAAGGCTTGAAAAATTCAAGGAGCTCTATGAGAGCGCCCTGATATACGCAGAGGGCAATCGGGACAGATTAAACCGACACATGGAGCAGTATCTTGGCTCTGACGAGATAGACGGCTCAAGCGAGAGAGCCTCGGTGGTGCGCAACATTACCTACGAGGTTATTGAGAGCGAAATCAACGCGGATATCCCTGTGCCCAAGGTGGACACCAGCTGCTACAGCTCCGAGCGAGAGAGAAATGCCAGGGCGATAGAGAGACTTTCCTCCGCCCTCAGAAGCCGTCTGCCCTTCGAGGAGCTTAACGACCGAGACGAGAGATACACCTACATCTACGGTGGCAGCATTTTCTACGTGGAGTGGGACAGCACACAGACCGACAGCGCAGGTGAAGGCAGCGTTAGAGTGCATCTGCTCTCCCCTCTCGACTTTATTCCTCAGCCCTCTATGGACAGCATCGAGGATATGGAATACTGCTTCCTCCGCTTCACCACCACAAGAGGTGAGCTTATCTCCAAATACTCTGCCACGGAGGAGGAGACAAAGCTTGCAGAATGTGAATATATGGCAGATGCGGGAGACTCTCTCGGTGACACTGTGTCTGTAATTGTCTGCTTCTATAAAGACGAAAACGGCAGGGTTGGCAAGCTTGTCTTTTCGGGCGACCTTCCTCTACTGGATATGCCCGACTACTACAAGCGTAAGTCCTCCTTCTGCAAAAGATGTGGCAAGCAGGTTGCTCTCTGTGAGTGCGAGAGCCCTCTTATCTCCTACGTTGACGTGGAGAGCGAGACCGTGCTGCAAGGGAGCGGAGATAGCATCAACGTGGCATATTACGTGCCCACCTGCTTTCCTATCGTTGTCAGAAAAAACACCATCAGCGATATGACCCTTTACGGTGGCTCGGACTGTGAGAGAATAAGACCTCAGCAGCAGGCCATCAACAAGGTGGAGTCGAGAATTCTGCAGAAGCTTCTGCGTGCGGGAGTAACTCCCATTATGCCCGAGGGCACCTCGGTGGCTCTGTCCAATGCCATATTCGGACAGATAATCAAATCCCGCCCCGGTGAGAGCATAAGCAACTACGGCAAGATTGATACAACACCCGACATTTCCCAGGATATTCTGGAGGCCGACCGTCTTTATGACCAGGCTAAACGAGTGCTTGGTATTTCCGACGCCCTTCAGGGTCTGGATGCCGAGAGAAGCGAATCGGGATATGCAAGACAGCTTAAGATTTCCAGAGCATCAAGCCGTCTGGAGACCAAAAAGCGTATGAAAAATCTTGCCTACTGCAAGCTTTATGAAATCATCTTCAAGCACTATCTCGCCTTTGCCGACGAGCCGAGAAGATTTGCCTTCCGCGACACCTACGGCAAGATTCATTTCAGCGAGTTTAACCGCTATGACTTCATCGAGCAGGACAAGGGCGGAAACTACTACTATGATGATTCCTATCTCTTCACCGTGGACAACAACGCCAACGCACAGTATGAAATCGAGTCTCTCTGGGAAACCAACCTCCATAACCTTGAGCGCGGCACTCTGGGAGACAAGAACGACCCCAAGACACTTATGCGATACTGGCAGCTGCAGGACAAGGCACACTTCCCCCACGCAAGAGAAAACGTGGAATACTTCCAGGACATCATAAACGAAATAAACCAAACGAATACACAAGGAGAAAACCATGAATAAGAAAAAGGAGAAAAACCCCTATGCCGATCTCAGTAATAAGAAAATTTCTGCAATTAATAAAAAGCGAGGAGGAGATCCCCGAGGAAGTAAAACCGTCGGAGGAGACCTTAGAGTCAAATCTCAGCGAAAGTGAGGAGGAAATGAAAAATGCAGAATGCAAAATGCAGAATGCAGAATGCGAAATGAAGAATGCAAAATGCAAAATGCAGAATGCAAAATGCGAAATGCAGAATGCAGATGAGGAGGCAAAGGCTCTGGGCGAGAGCAATCGCGCTCATCTGACCTCCAGCGTTCCCAGAGCAGCCAAGCCACCCGTAAGTGCGCTCACAAAGGGTGAGCTTGCCGAGATACGCGCATTATTCAAGAATCTGGACGACCTTGAAATCCAGAGATTATACAAAAAAGTAACTAAATAAGAAAGAAGGATAAAAAATGATTGTTTATTCCAAGTCCACAGGACTTAACAACGCAGCGATAGGTAAGCTTGAGACACCTATCAAGATGATTATCGAGCACGAGAGTGATATTCTCACCAAGAAGGGTGGCATATGCGACGCACTCTTCAACGTGGAAAAGAGCTCAAGATTTGGTGAGACCATTGTTGGTGGCACCGATTTCAACATCTTCACCGCCACCGCAGAGGGTGAGGCCGCTCCTCAGGATACCGTAGTAGAGACCTACCAGAAGTTTATCGAGCACATTCAGTTTATGAAGGAGTTTATCATCACCGCAGAGATGATGGAGGATGCAAACTACGGTATTGCGGCTGACGCAAAGCACCGCGCAGAGACCTTCACCCGTGCATACTACAAGACCATGAACAAGATCTGCGAGGCCGCCCTTGCCAACGGTACAAGTGCAATGTGCACCTATGCCAACACCAATCTCGACCTTACCACCGCAGACGGCAAGCCCCTCTTCTCAAACAGCCACACCTGGGGCTACTCTAGCGATGCTACAGGCACACAGAGTAACTACTTCTACGGCAACCTCTTCGGTGACGGCTCTACCGAGGCCTTTGAGGAATCTCTCTATGCCCTCGCCGCCAAGATCAGAAATATGAAGGACGAAAACGGTGAGGCTCTCGGCTACACCGCAGACACCCTTATTCTCCCCGGCAACCAGCCCAAGCTTGAGTCTATCGTGAAGAAGGTATGCGGCTCTGAGGGTGCTCTCGGCGGCAGCTTCAACGATATCAACCTCCACTACGGCAACTGGAGCATCATCGTGCTTCCCTCCTGGCAGCCGGGCGATATGCGTGTGATGGTAATGTCCAGCGAGGCAAACAAGAATCTTCAGGGCAATATGTTCTTCAATCGCGTGCCCCTCACCGTAACCAACTGGGTTGACAACCACACAGGCAACTATATCTGGAACGGCAGATGTCGATTCGGTGTAGGCTTCGGCAGCTACAAGCACATTCTTCTCGCCGTCAACTCCACCAGCGCTGTCAACGGCGCAACCGCCCTCGCCTGATTTTAAGACGCAAGGGGAGGTGAAAAAATGACTATCGGTGAATTGATAAACTATCTTAATATCTACGGCGGTGACTACGTTGTTGAGCCCACCGGACAAATGATATCAATAATCAATCTTGCCCTGCGTGAATTTTATCTTAACACCCCCGTCACAAGGACGGTAAGCTTCAACGTCAGAGACCACAAGCCTACCGTAAGCTACAAAAACATAGTATGCAAATCGGGTGAGAGCATCAGCTTCCCCATATCGGGCATTTGCTACAGTATGCGAGTTACGGGCAAGGGAAACTACGTTATGGAGGACACCGAAAAGGCCGTTGGCCTCCAGTTTGATACAGGAAATGACACCAAGGTCATCCGCGGCTTCTTTAAGGACAGCGGCAGTATCACGTTCTTCGCAGATTTCACCTTTGTTATCCACGAGCTGGCTACCTTCGACGAGGCCTTTGGCCGCGAGGTAAGCACCATTCCTGACCTCTCCCCCATCAAGGTATTTAACCTCAGGGAAATGTACCCCGACTTCTTCAGCCTTGTTTCCCCTCCCACCAACGGACAGGGAGAGGCTATTGAGGGCTGCAGGGTAAGGGATGGCAGAATAGAGTTTGACTCCTCCTACAGCGGAGAGGTGTTTATCACCTACAGAAGACTGCCCACCGAGATAACCTACTATTATGATGAGGACGAGGTATCCTCAAGCGAGGTTGTTGATATAAGCGAGGAGTATGCCATCCCTCTCGTCTACCTCATCTGGTATTGCTACTGGTGTCACACCGATGAGACAAAGGCCAAGGGCTACAAGGATAGCTTTGACAGAGTTATGGCAGACGTAAGGTCTGCAAGCTTCAGCCTTGACACAAAATACGCTATCAAGGACGGTTGGGCCTGATGAGTGATAGCAAAACCAGAGTAATCGAGCTTTTTCGCGAGTATGACTGTATAGGCGGCTTTAACCCCTGGAGCTTTGCCCTGATTAAAAATATGTATCGGGACAGATACAGTCGGCTCATCGAGAGTGTGCCCGGCTTCAGACGTATAGTCAGGACGGAGAGAAAAACAGATGCTCTCGCAATAATGAGCATTAAGGGTCAGCCGAGAATTATTTATAAGGAGGGAGATGAGCTGTGTGTAGCCCGGCCCGAAGGCAGAGACACAGGAGTAATTTATAGCTTTACCGAGACCGAGGGTCGCTTCTTTATCCTCCATAGCACCTGCTATATTGCAGACGGTAACAGGCTTTACCGCTATGACGGTAGTGAGCTGTCGGTTATTGCCGAGGGTGAGATTATCCGAGACTGCAGAGGTCTTGCCCTCCTTGACGCAAGACTTTTCCTACTGACAAGGGAGGGTATTTACCCCTCCACAGAGCTAGAGGGAGGAGAGATATGCTTCTCCCGTGATACCCTTATAGCCACCGAGGACGAGGCCTTGACGCTTGTGTCGGTAGGCGACTGTCTTTGGGTATTCCATAAAAGCGGTATTCTCTGCTACAGCAGAGAGGGATATGCAAGGCTACGTCACATTGAGGGCATAAACCCCACAGGCGAGGCAATGCTCCTTGACGGCCGTATCATCCTGCTGACCGAGGACGGCCCCCGATTTATTGAGGACTGTCACCTGCCCGAGAGGGCGAGGGTCACAAGACCCACTTACAAGCTGCTCTCTCTACTCTCGGCAGAGGAAATGAGGGAGGCAAGCCTCTGCTCCCTTGAGGGCTATGCGGCAATATGCTCGGGCAGCAGAATTCTCCTGCTCGACCCCGAGACAAGCGAGTGCTTTCTTATCTCGGAGGTGGGAAGCTACAAGGGGGACAAGAGGGTTTACAGATACTCTCCTATCACGAAAAGCGGCTTCTCCACCCACCGTCAGCCCAACACCCCTGCAAATGCCGAGGTAATGAGCATTATCACAGAGGAAAAGGAGACTGTCTATTACACCGAGGAGGATGAGAGGCTCTATCTTGTCTACCCCACAAACGAAAGGTCGGGCGGAGAGCTTTGCCCCCCTATAAAATATGCCTCGGGGTGCGGTCTGCTCTGCTTTGCCACCGAGGGTGGCATACTCCTCTTCAACACCGATATGCGAGGTGTGATGCCCGAGGGTGAGACCAAGGGCGGTGCGAGGGCAAGGAAAATTCACCCCTCCTTCTACTCCTTTGATTCTCACGCGATAGGCGTGTCTATCATCACCGAGTATGAGGATGCGGGTCTGCCCTTCGCCGAGAAAAGCTCCTCGGGTGAGTCGCTCAGGCTGAGAATACTTACCGAAGGGCCCATATTCCTCTCGGTGCGTGTAATGACAGACAAGGGTGAGGCAAGCAGACAGAAAATTCACGCAGCCCCAAAGCTTACGGGGGAATATAGCCTCACTCCCACCGTCATAGGACTCTCCGAGAGGGCACACGGCTGGCTGGAAAAGCAGATAGCAATCGAGACAGATGAATTCTGCTCTCCATTCGCCATCTCTGCCATAGCCTTTAAATTCCAGCAAAGGAAAAACTAAAGAAAGGATAATTTATGGGTAAAATCAGTTTAGAATTATTCGATGACGGCTGCGAGCTGCTTTCCTTTGAATACAAGAAGGAGAATAGTCTTACCCTTGAGTTTACCGAGGAGCTTGACGGATATATTTCCCTCGGTAGCCATCACGCAAGGCTTAAGGGAAAAAGCTGCAGCATCGAGGTAAGAGACCTGGCCGAGGGTGAGCATACACCGAGACTCGTTCTTCGGGACAAGAGGATAGATCTACCGAAAATGGTAAACGAAAGCGGCGCCATATACCCGAAGGAGCATAGCCTTACGGAGATAGGACAGGTTTCTCTCCGAGAGAGAAGGCTCAGGCGTCGCGTAGCAGAGCTTGAAAAGGAGCTGCTTGAAATAAAAAATAAGGTTTTCGGCTCAAGAATCTTCGGGGCCGAAGCGGAAAGGAAAATATGAAAGGAATTTTTATCAAAATCACAAGACTCTTCGCCCCCGTGATCCTTACGTTTGCCCTACTTTTAAGCCTTGGCACAACCGCCTTCGCAGATGAAGAGAGTGTGGGAAATGACCTGCTCGGTGGTGAATACACCGAAATCACAGAGGAAAACGCGGGCGATGTGGCTGAAAATCCCATAGAAAATGGGGAGAGTGGCGCAAATAGTGGGGATGTGGAGAAAAATGTGTTCGACCAGATTTATCTCACCCTTGAAAGCAATGCAGACAAGATTTTCTCCATTCTTGCCTTCATCGGCACTATCGTTGTCAGCGTGGGATACAAGAGCGGTCTTATGCCCCTGCTCCGCGATGCACTCTCCAAGCTTAAGAGCTCTATCGACTGTGTAAAGGCGGACAGCGAGACCATGGGAGCGCTGACCGAGAGGAGAATGGAGGACATCTGCCACACTCTTAACGCTGTGTCGCTCTCCATAGAGGATATGGAAAATCACCTTCAGGGCTATGAGGATCTGATGCGCGAGAGAGACAGTATGCGTAAAATTCTCGAGGGTCAGATAGATATGCTTTACGCAATATTTATGTCAAGCGGTCTGCCCCAGTACCAGAAGGACGAGATCGGCGAGAGAATAAAAGAGATGAGAGAGGAGCTTAAATCCTATGAAATCACTGTGGAAAACTAGTGTTTTTGTAAGCCTCGGTTTACATATCCTAGGTTTTTCGCTCTGCGTTCTTCCTCCTGCCATCTGTACACTCAGTTATTTTCCCCTCTGGAAAGAGGTGGGATATGAGAGCTGTATTGCAGGCGGTGTAGCCCTTCTCTTAATCCTCTGTGCCCTGCCTATATACAAGCTTATAAAGAGGGTGCTGACAAGCTACAGCTCCTATTTCGTGTGGCTGATACTCTTTCTTATCTTCTTCGGCCTCTCGAAAATTGCCGACCAGATGACGGTAATCTCGCTCGTAGGCTTTATCGGTAACCTGCTCGGAGCAATCTGCTTTATGATAGCAAAAAGAGTACACAAAAGAAGTAAATTAAAGGAGGACTAAAATGAGGGACAAGGAGCATAACGAGCTGCTTCTGCTGGAGGGTGCTGTGAAGGGAGGCTTCTCCTCACTGATAACCAATGCAGGCAAGGTGGTCGCAGGCATAACTCTGCTTGTGGCTGTGCTGGTCACATTCACCGACGTGGCATTCTCGGACATCAGGAGCGAGAGCTTTACCACCACCTTTATAATAATGCTGATTTCGGCCTATCTTATGTATTTTTCTCTTGAAAATGCAGGCGAGCGGGAGGGAGAAGAGAGCGAGGAATACCGTATGGCACACAAGCGCTACGTTGCCACGAAGGCAAAAATTACCCCCGACTGCATTGAGGAGCTAAGAGGCTTCTGCCTTGACTATACAAAGCGAGAGCTTGACTACCGAGTGAGTGGCTATCTTGCCGAGAGAGGCTATTCTATGAAGGAGCTTTTGGCATTTGAGGGTGGGGAGAGCTTTCCTGCCGAGGCAAGACGCGTGTTTAAAAAAGCAAGGCGTATCACCGCCATACGACTTACACCCGCTATGCTTCTGTCCCCCTCACCCGTGTCTCTACGAGGGGAGATAATCGACCCGAGGGGTAAATGGCTCTTCGGTGCGCTCTCCTCGCTTATCCCCTCCACCCTGTGTATGATATTCACCGTCTCGGTAATACTGACGGCAAAGGAGAATATGACTCTCTCCACCGTTATCGACAGCCTTATCAAGCTTTCTGCCCTGCCTATCATAGGACTGAAGGGTCTGCTTGACGGCTATCTGTACGCAAGAGAGACCAAGGCGGAGTGGCTTAACACCAAAACCGAGATACTGCTTGAATTTCTCGGCAAATAATTTTTTCGGGCGAGTCGCTTGCGGCTCGCCTTTTCTATTGACTTACAAAAATAAATATGATAAAATTATTATATATTTTAAAGAAGGAGGCGGAGTATGAGATACGATGCGGAAAACCGAATAATTGAGATACGTCTTAACGAGTTTGTCAGCATTGCAAGACGCGGTATCTCACCCACCGTTTCCTATGACGAGGACGAGCCCAACGTAGGCTCGGTAGCAAGAGCAAGGCTCTGCCGCATCTTCGGTGATATGCAGGGTGAGGAGCTTAACCTCGAGTTTGGCTCGGGTGATTTTAACTTTAAGCTTACAGGCTATGCTGACGGACTGTCGGCAAATCAGATCACCCTTGCAAGAAGCGTGCTCTCTAACCCCCACAGGTTAAGAAAAAGTGAGATGGCAGAGATACGCGGTGAGGGATACGTGCTTGCATATATGCTTGCAAGGGAGTGCGGTCTTGACAACGTCAGCATCAGGTATATTTATCTTAACGAGGCAAGTGGAGATTTTGCCGACAAAACCGAGGTTGTAAGCTACAAGAAGCTTGATGGCTTCTTTACCAAATGTCTGGTGGCAGTGCGTATTTTTGCCTCTCCCGAGGTGGAGAGAGTGACCGAGCGTCTGCCCTCTATGAAGACAATGAAATTCCCCTATGACACAATTCGCGAGGGACAGAGCGAGTTTGTGAGAACGGCATACCGCACCCTCTCACGCGGGGGATGTCTATATGCTACCGCCCCCACGGGCACAGGCAAAACTGTGTCTGCCCTTTACCCTGCCCTGCGTGCACTGGGTGACGAGAGGGTGAAAAAGGTGTTTTACCTCACCCCCAAGACCACTACCGCCGAGGCCGCGCGCGAGTGCCTTGACCTTATGGCCGAGAGGGGTGCAATAATTCGCGGGGTGATACTGAGCGCAAAGGACAAGATCTGCCCCGAGGGTAACCTCTGCCGCCGCTCCTACAAACTCTGCAAGAGGTCGGCAAACAACAAGCTTGCCGAGGCCGCCCTTGCCCTCTCTGCTATGGCAAAGACTGTCATCGACTTTAACGACCTGCGTCAAGTCGGCACAAGATATTCCGTCTGCCCCCACGAGCTCTCGCTTACCTACGCCGAGATGTGCGACGTGGTTATCTGCGACTTTAACTACCTCTTTGACCCAAACGTGTATATCAGACGCTTCTTCACCGAGGGAGGCAAGTACGCATTCCTTATCGACGAGGCACATAACCTGAGCGAGCGAGCAAGAGAGATGTACTCTGCCGAGCTTTCTCTTTCCGAGGTGTCAAAGCCCGAGAGCGAGGAGCTGCTTGGTGCCTTCTCGGCTACCAAAAAAATGTCGGCAAGTGCAAGAGAGGTGCTTCACGGAATACTTATGCCCTATCTTGAAAGCGAGCTTCGTGAGGACAAGAACGGCAAAATGGTGGGTGCAACCACTCTTACCGAAATCCCGGGGCGTATGTACACCCTCTTTGACGAGATGATAAAGCTTGTGGACGAGGAGATTTTCTTGAACCAGAGAGCCGACGATGAGGAGGCTCTGCCAAGGCTCAGCTACCTTCGTGCATACTACTACAAGATAAAGAAATTTGCCGATATTATGGCAAGATTTGACGATGCATACAAGATGTTTCTCTTTTACGAGGACGGGGAAATCAGGTTTAAACTCTACTGTCTTGACACATCTCCCGTCATTCGCGAAAGACTTAATAAGGGTCACGGCGCGGTGCTCTTCTCCGCAACCCTCTCACCTCTCGGCTACTACCGTTCTATTTTGGGCGGTGACCGCTCCGACGAGATGCTGGAGGTCAACTCTCCCTTCGACCCCTCACAGCTTTCGGTATGCATTATGGATAAGATAAGCACCCGTTTCTCCGAGCGCGAGGACACTCTTGTGGCGGTGATGCAGACGGTTGCAGCCACCGTTTCGGCAAAACGAGGCAATTATATGGTCTTTTGCCCCTCCTTTGCCTACTCCGAGGCACTGGCAAAGGCCTTCTCCCTGAAGTATCCAAAAATCAAGGTCGTCACGCAGAAAAAAGATATGACCGAGAGCGAAAAGGCAACCTTCCTTGAGGAGTTTAAGAAGGAAAACGACAACTACCTTATCGCCTTTTGCGTTATGGGTGGAATATACTCCGAGGGCGTTGACCTGGCAGGTGACAGCCTTATCGGTGCGGTGATAGTCAGCATCGGAATGCCCGCCCTCTCCTACGAGAGAGAGGCTATGGCCGCCTACTTTGAGGAAAAGTACGAGGAGGGTAAGCAGTACGCATATATTTACCCCGGTATGAACAGAGTGTTCCAGGCAGCAGGCCGAGTTATCCGCCGCGAGGACGACAGGGGTGTTATAGTGCTTATCGACGATCGCTTTGACGATCCGCTATACAAAAAAAGCCTACCCAAATTATGGGAAGGCGTACAGTTTATTAGTTCACCTAAAGCTCTCAATGAGGAGCTGAAAACGTTTTGGAAGGAGTAGAGGCTTTTTTCATCCTCATCCACCACCATCGCGAACCCCCAAAACTCGACTACGCTCGTTTCGGGGAACCCCGTGTGGTCCCCCTTCTCCTATCTTGGAGAAGGCTATTCTGGTCCGACCGATAGCATTTGCAACCAAGGGTTGCCAAAATATCACAATTTGACAACCTTTATGTATTGTCAAACAGACGCCTATCCTCTATAATTGTTTTATCAAATATAAGCAAGGAATCAACAAATGAAAAAGCTATGGAATAAGGACTACATATTACATCTGCAGGGCTCGGCCGTCAGCACCATTGGTGACCTGATGTACAGCGTTGCAATAGGATATTGGGTCTATGAGCAAACAGGATCAAGCAGCCTTATGGGAATAATGTCGGCTATATCTATGTTTGTGTCGATGTTTTTATCCCCATTTACAGGTAGTATAATTGATAAATGTAACCGCAAGTGGATACTTGTAGGAATGGACCTTTTGCAGAGTGCTATTATGATCACGGTGGGCGTGTTTGCCTATCTTAATAGGCTCTCTGTTCCCGGTGTGCTGTTAGCCGCATTCCTTGCCGCACTCGGCAGTGCATTTTACTCTCCCGCCTCCAGCACTCTGATGCTGGACATCATTCCCCGCGACGATATGGTAAGAGGACAGTCGGTCTTTTCGGGTGTACAGTCTTTTATCAATCTGGTTGGCACAGCCTTCAGCGGTGTAATGGTAGCCTTCCTCGGTGTGCCTCTCATCGTTGTAATCAACGGTCTCAGCAATCTTTACTCTGCGATATCCGAGCTGTTTATCAACGTACCTAAAACCATCAATCAGGATGATGCCGTTACTGTAAAGCAGATTATGAAGGACCTTGGCTCTGCAGTAAAGGTTATCGTTTCCGAGCCCTGCCTCAAGATATTCGCACCCTGTGCCCTTCTTTTAAACCTTCTTGCAGCAGGTGCATTCGCACTTATCCTCCCCTTCTGTGACGAAAAGGGATTTACGGTAGAGATGTACGGCTATCTTATGTCGGTATGGACCGCCGCCTCGCTGATCTCTGTAATCATACTTGGAATAGTGAAATTCAACTCCAAGACCCGATTCTGGATTATGGCAATAAGCTTTACTCTGCAGTCGGTGTTTATGGTTGCCGCATATATGTCGAATAACTTTATCCTGACCTGCATATTCTCCTTTATCGGTGCATTTGTAAACACCGCAGGAAATACCATATTCAGCTCGGCCATGATGCTTGCACTACCCGAGGAAAATCGAGGTACTATCTTAGGCTTTATCAACTCCTCCTGCATCGGTGGCTCTGCCCTCTCGGCAGTCATCTACGGCTTCCTCGGAGAGCTTTTCCCCCTCTCCATCGTCTTTGCGGTTGGTAACATCATCTCCCTTATTCCCATGATATACCTCTGCTTCAACAAGAGGACAAAGGAATTTATCCTTACGCATTAATATACAAAAAAGCGACCGTAATGGTCGCTTTTTCTTTGTTTTCTTATATTTTCAGTCTTCTCCAAGATAGGAGAAGGTGGCTTGCGGCAGGGGTTCCCAAAAAACGAATTGAATGAGTTTTAGGGGTTCGCTGCGTAGCAAGACGGATGAGGATGACCTTTTACCAAGCCTTTACAAGAGCCAAGGTAAGATTCGTAGAATTCTTTGCCGCGATAGGCAAGAAGGTGGGATAATCCATAGTAGCCTCACCGTCGGCAGAGTCGGAGATAGCGCGGACAACCGCGAAGGGTGTGCCATTTACAAAGGCAACCTGTGCTATTGCACAGCCCTCCATCTCGCAGGCATCGGCCGCAAAGTCGGTGATGATGCGTGTCTTATCCTCTCCCGAGGCAATAAACTTATCTCCCGAGGCAATTCTGCCAAGACGGGCATTAAGCGAGAGGCTCTTTGCAGTATTAAGAAGAATCTCGCCCGCTCTCTTATCCGCCTCAAAGTAAATCATATTGATGCCCGACACAAGTCCCTTGGGGTCACCGATAGCAGAGGTGTCCATATCGTGCTGACAGAGGTCGGAGGCAATTACGATGTCACCGGTGGTAATTCCCGAGGCAAGCGCACCGCCTACACCTGTGTTAACAAGCAGGTCGGGGGCAAATTTCAATATCATAGTCTGGGCACAGAGGGCGGCAAAAACCTTACCGATGCCACATTTTGCAACGGCAACGCGCTTTTCACCTATTTTTCCTGTGTAAAAGGTTATTCCGCTCACGCATTCCTGCGCCTTGTCCTCGAGGGTGGCAATAATCGCCTCAACCTCGGGCTCCATAGCGCCGATAATACCAATATCTACCTTCATATCTTTTCTCCTTTATAGAGGAAATCGTTTTCCTTGCCGTTTAAGACCTCAAGATATCTCTTGCACTCGGCCTTTGCGGTGGCAAGGTCAAGGTTAAGATAGTTTCCGCACTCCTTCTTCACAGCGCCAAACATCTCTCCATCGTGATTTACGATTTTAGAAAGCACGTCCTTAACAACCGCGAGGGTCTCCTCGTTGTCCGCATTACGCACCAGAAGATAGAAGCCCGTCTGACAACCCATAGGGCCAAAGTACATCACACGGTCTGCAATAGCCGATGCGCGCACGTAGGTGGCAAACATATGCTCCACCGAATGCATGGTAAGATTGTCCATATAATCGCCCCCGTTGGGAATACGAGTGCGAAGATCGTATGTGGTAATATCACCATCGATGCGGGAAACGTAAATACCCTCGGTGAGAAGGTCGTGGTCTACCGTAAAGGAGGCGATTTTGTTAGGTTTATTCATAAAAAACACCTTAAATGTAATGTTTAGTTTATATTTTACTCTATTTCAAAGGGTTGCCACGCTTGGCAACCCTTTTAGTTTTAATTAGAATTTTATACGCTCGGCAATGTAAGCCTTAACCTCTGCAAGAGGAATACGTACCTGCTCCATAGTGTCACGGTCACGAACGGTTACGCAAGAATCGTTCTCGGTGTCGAAGTCGTAGGTGATGCAGAAGGGAGTACCGATCTCATCCTGACGGCGATATCTCTTACCGATAGAGCCGGTCTCGTCGAACTCAACGTTAAACTCCTTTGCAAGCTCGTCGAAGAGGTCAAGTGCCTTCTCGGAAAGCTTCTTGGAGAGAGGAAGAACTGCACACTTAACAGGTGCAAGAGCGGGATGAAGGTGAAGAACGGTACGAACGTCGCCCTCAGCGATCTCCTCCTCGTCATAGGCGTCAACAAGGAATGCAAGCGCAACTCTGTCAGCACCAAGCGAGGGCTCAACTACGTAGGGAACGTAGTGCTCGTTTGTCTCCTGATCGAAGAATGTAAGGTCCTTGCCCGAGTGGTTGCCGTGCTGGCTAAGGTCATAATCGGTTCTGTCCGCAATGCCCCAAAGCTCGCCCCAACCGAAGGGGAAGAGGAACTCAAAGTCGGTGGTAGCCTTAGAATAGAAGCAAAGCTCCTCGGGATCGTGGTCACGAAGTCTGAGGTTCTCGTCCTTCATACCAAGGTTAAGAAGCCACTGGTGGCAGAAGTTCTTCCAGTATGCAAACCACTCAAGGTCGGTACCGGGCTTGCAGAAGAACTCAAGCTCCATCTGCTCGAACTCTCTGGTACGGAATACGAAGTTACCGGGAGTGATCTCGTTACGGAAGGACTTACCGATCTGGCAGATACCGAAGGGAAGCTTCTTTCTTGCGCTTCTCTGTACTGCAGGGAAGTTTACGAAGATACCCTGTGCGGTTTCGGGACGGAGATATACGGTAGAGGAGGACTCCTCGGTTACACCGATAAAGGTCTTGAACATAAGGTTGAACTTCTTGATGTCTGCAAAGTCGTTGCCGCCGCAGATGGGACAAACGATACCCTTATCCTTAATATAGGAAGCCATTTCCTCGAAGGTCCAGCTTGCAGGGTTGTCATCAAGGCCGTTCTGGAATGCGTAATCCTCGATAAGCTTGTCTGCTCTGTGTCTTGCCTTACAGCCCTTGCAGTCCATAAGGGGGTCGGAGAATCCGCCAACGTGACCGGAAGCAACCCAAGTCTCGGGGTTCATGATAATTGCTGCGTCAAGGCCCACGTTGTAACGGGACTCCTGAACGAACTTCTTCCACCAGGCTCTCTTTACGTTGTTCTTGAACTCAACACCGAGAGGACCGTAGTCCCAGGAGTTTGCAAGACCGCCGTAGATCTCGGAGCCGGGGAAGATAAAGCCTCTGTTCTTACAGAGAGCTACAATTTTTTCCATTGTCTTTTTTGTGTTTTCCATTATTTTTACCTCTAAAATATGAGAATTTGTAAACTATAATTGTCTTTTATATAATTTCGCCGTAGATTTTGCCGTTTTCGTGGTGGGTGGGTTTAACCAAAACCATTTTGCCATTAAGCCCTTTATCGCCCTTGCAGACCACCTCAATATATGAGTCGGAGTGGGATGTATACTCACCCTTATTATAGGTTTCGAGGATACAGGAGAGAGGCTTTCCGTCGGCAACTACGCCCGATAAAATCTCATCTCTCACCCTTACGCACTCCGCCATAAGCCTTGCAGAGCGCTCCTTTTTAATATTCTCTGGGATTTGGTTTTCATAGGTTGCGGCAGGTGTTCCCTCTCGCTTTGAGTATGCGAAAACGTGAGCGTCAAGCAGCCTCGCCTCGCTTACAAAGCGCATGGTATCGAGGAAATCCTCCTCGCTCTCACCGGGGAAACCAACCATAAGGTCGGCGGTAAGCATAACGTCGGGCATTTTCTCCCTGATATGCTTAATATTTTTCAGTGCCATATCACGGTTGTAGCGGCGCTTCATGTCCCGAAGCACCTTACTCGAGCCACTCTGCATTGAGATGTGGAAATGTGGCACCATTATTTTTGTATCAGCAATTTTATCTATAAAGGCAGGAGTCAAAAGCTCAGGAGCCATAGATCCAAGACGTATCCTACCGCAGCTGCCACGTCTGTCAAGCTCACAGATCAGGTCGGCAAGGTCGTATTTCGTTTCAAAATCTGCTCCGTAGGAGCCTGTTTCAATACCTGTCAAAACGACCTCAAGCGTTCCGTTCTTATAAAGTCCCTCGACCTCGGAGATAACCTCCTCTGCTCTCTTTGAGCGCACAGGTCCTCTCGCACCCGAAATAGCGCAGTATGTACATCTGCACTCGCAGCCGTCCTCAATTTTTACGTATGCTCTGGTTCTCGGCGCATTCTTCACGCACATCGGCTCGAACTCCGCCCCATCAAGATCACTAACGTAACACTCACAATTCTGCATTCTGCATTTTGCATTCTGCATTTTTCCAGCTATCTCAACGCATTTCATCTTATCCGCTGTGCCGAGCACCGCGCTGACGCCCTCAATCTTTGCCACCTCGTCGGGTAAGCGCTGACTGTAGCAACCGATGACGATAACCACCGCATTGGGATTTTTTCTGATAGCGCGTCTGATATACTTACGCGACTTTGCATCGCTCTCGGCGGTAACGGTACAGGTATTTATAACGTACACGTCGCAGACGGCGTCAAAGGGACATACCTCATAGCCTGCCTCTGCGAACGCCTCGCTTATTGCCTCGGTTTCATAAAGCGAAACCTTGCAGCCAAGGGTGTAAAGACCAACCTTATACATGCTCTTTAACGTACTCGGGATTAACTACAGCCACGAAAGGCAGATTGCGATATTCTTCAAACAGGTCAAGACCGTAGCCGAACACGAACTCGTCGGGAATAACCTTACCCTTATAGTCAGGCTCAAAGTCAACCTTTCTTCTGGATGGCTTGTCAAGGAGAGTGCAGGTCTTAACGCTCTTTGCGCCCTTATCCTTAAGATGCTGAACAAGGAAGTTCAGTGTGTTGCCCGAGTCAACGATGTCCTCAACGATAAGGCAATCGCACTCTGCAATATCATCTCTGTTAAAATCAAGAGCAATCTTAATCTTACCGCTGGACTCGGTACCCATACCGTAAGACGAAGCCTTGATACACTCAAGCTCGCAAACAACGTTAAGCTTCTTCATAAGATCGGTAGTGAAAGGCATAGCGCCCTTAAGCACAGACACGATAACAAGCTTATTTTCGCTGTCAGCGTAATCGCGATTGATCTCATCAGCCACGCGGCTAACGATCTCTGCAATTTCTTCCTCGGTTACAAGCACCTTTTCAACTAAATAGTCAAGCATAACCAAATACCATCCCATTATATTGTATAATATATCATTTTAACAGATGTTAGCTAAAAAGTCAAGAGAAATAAGATTTGTTATCTTAAATATGAGCATTTTTTTATTTGTCGAAAAAAAATAAACAATTTGAAGAATTTCGACAAAATAGTCTGTAGTATATTGTGTATAATTTATGTAACAAAAAGAAAGGAGTAAGCCAATGTTTTATTAAAGCTGATTAAACAAAAACAAAAAAACAAAAAGGAGATTAAAAATGAGTTACGTAAAAAACTATGAAATTGGAAATATCAGATTAGATTCGCCATATACCCACTTTATATATGAACTTCCATTGCTTTCTTTTGGAGATGTTCAGCATGCAATCGCTTTATCTTTAGTGTTCAATTCGAGGCTCGCCAACGAGAACCTGTTTTGTATGGGATGCGGATATAAGCTTAATATGCAGAAGAGACTCATAATGGAAAACGGAGTTCCTGTAAGTTATGAGGACGGATACGGAAAATTGACTTCACTTCACAAACAGGGAGATCGATATTCTTTTGATGATGATACACAGAGATTTATTGGAGCAGCCGGAAATGATTTTAGACTTGACAATCCAGATTATAGCTGTGAAATTTATGATAATTACGGGCGAATAAAATTTGTTGCAGATAAATATGGTGTTTTTTATCTGCGATTTACCTACGACATATACGGAAAACTTTCCTCAATAAGCTTCAGAGAAAACAAAACGATTAGCATTAATTATGATTCCGGAAATGCTTTGAGTTCTATAACCTACCTGAACAATGAAGCTAATATATGCACTACTAATATCACATATAGCGGTGGAATTAATCTTATAGTCAATCATTATTCTGGAGTGAAATACCATCTTTCGTATTCCGGCACAAGATTTATCGCATATTCCACAGACGGGGACGATACCTACTCTACATACTCCCATAGATTAGACTGTATCAGAACGAACACAAAAATAACAATTCAAAGCAAAATTGGAAATAAAATCACCAATGGAATAATATATGATTTTTTGAAGCTCACAAGCGAAAACAAAATTTTGCTTATGGATGTTACAGATTTTTATGCAAATAAAACAAGAGTTCAGTTTAACGGAGATTATCCTTGCTACTCCTATGAAATTTCGGACAG
>JAZQWB010000018.1:0-22907 GCA_045632145.1 Eubacteriales bacterium
GCTTCGTTTCTTACCTTTATTCGGTTTTTAATGGGCATTTAAATATGCTAGAATTAATATGGAGTCCTGCATTAGCAGGGCTTTTTGTTTTGAATGGATATGTGTTGGATCTCAGCCTCCTCGGATTTAACAAAAGCACCTGCGCTTATTTTCTCGTGCAAGCACGGAAAATTTCGTGGGTGCTTTTGTGCTACCATGTAGCTTAAAAATCCGAGGGGCTTGGCGATGTGATTACTGTGGCTTTTGGCAGGTGTTTCGTCTGCCGCTTACACCGAAGTCCGTACAATTCGCGCGGCAGACGAATAAACTGCGCTGAGTTGGCGCATACCTGCGCCCGAGGCTCGCAAGACTCGCCTCTCCCAAGCTTTTCTTACGAAAACCTTGCCTCAGCTTGTTTGAATCACAGTAATGTGCTGCGGACAGAGGTGGTATAAGTTAAAGACTTATAATAAGGGTGAACTTGACAATTTTCTTCCATCATGTTATAATGTCGGCATAAAATACACGACGAAGTTATAGTTGGAAAGTGATTTGTTATGTGTAAAAGTGAAAATATAAAAGAAAACACCGATAGAATTCTTCATTTTGGTGTAAAGGTAAGAAACACTAACTATCTACATATTAATAGGGAAAACTATGCTATTATTAATAAAAATAGCAGTATATGGAGCTCTCGAATTGGAATGCTCAGGAAATCCTTTTACAAAACAGTTGAGGAACGCAAAGAGATTTACGATGATGAAGATTGTAGGATCTATAGTGATGAATGGTGCAAGGTGCATCGTGAGAAATGTTTGAAAAATTATGATCTTAATATGGCTTTTTTTAGATCTATTAAACAGGAGGATTTTGATAAGGCACTTTTAAATTTAATAAATTCCACAAAGAAGATACATGAAGTTTTTGATCTGAATGAATATAAAGAAAAATCTGGTATATATATACTAGTTTTGGATAAATATAAACAAGTTTATATTGGTCAATCTATAAATATTAAAAATAGGATTATGGCGCATTGGAGTAAAAAGAAGGAATTTGATAGATTGATTTATGGTAGAATAGAAAATTCTATTTTATCTATTGATTGTTTTGGCGCATTAGACACAACAAGAATATATGCTATGGAAGCATCTTGCTGCGAGTTGGATAAAAAAGAAATTTATATATCTAAAAAAATTCCAAATGATTTTAAACTAAATCGTGTCGGAACGGGTACTGTTTACAATTTAGCTGATATGCTCGAAGTGATTGCTGACTCAAATAAAAGAGATTTATAATATCAAGAACGCCAAGAGCGTCTATCTTCGGATAGACGCTCTTTCTTTTTACTTCCCGATAAAGTTAGGTGGAAACATAGTAGGAAAAAATGGATAAAGTGAGGATATGTATTATATTATTATTGACATTTAGAATTTAGTATGTTAGTATAATATATAAAGAATTTATTGTGAAAAGGTCTATATGAAAAAAGTAATTGTAATCGGTTGTCCGGGGGCGGGGAAGACCACGTTTTCGGAGAAATTAAGCAAAAAGACGGGGTTGCCGTTGTATTATCTTGATGCCATATGGCATAGGGCGGACAGGACACACATTTCTGTGGAGGAGTTTGAAGAGAGACTGGCCGAGATTTATGCCAAGGATGAGTGGATAATTGACGGTAACTATGCTTCCAGCATCGAGGCGAGGATAAAGGAGTGCGACACCGTATTCTTCTTTGATCTGCCTACCGAGGTGTGTCTTGAGGGAGCAATAGAGAGGCTTGGAAAGAAACGTGCCGATATGCCCTGGTTTGATACCGAGCTTGATCCCTACTTTAAAAAGACCATTGAGACCTTTGGTGAGTTCATTTTGCCCTATATGTATGAGGTTATCGAAACGCATGGGAATGGAAAGGATGTTTTTATTTTTAAGTCGAGAGATGAGGCGGAGGAGTTCCTAAAATAAAAGAAAACGAGGCAGTGAAACTGCCTCGTTTTTGCGCATAAATATGTTTAAATGAAAATAAATGTTGACAAAATGCTTAATTTTTGATTCCTGTGTGAATCTTTTTGTCAATATATCCTGCGATAAAATAGTAAACGGGAATTGTAACAAAGATGATCCAAGAGGGGTGCCAGCAGTCGAAATACAGACCTGCAAAGAGATATGCTGTCAATGTAAATACAGGGTAAGCAAATGCGCTGAATTTTCTCTTATAGATAGCTGTAACTAAGGTATAATAAAGGGGAATTGTAGTGAATATTATCCAAGAGAGTCCCCAGCCGCCGCAGATGTCAAGGCAGCCGAATGTAAGATAGGCTATCACGCAGAGGATAGGGTAGGGCAATTTGTGCCAGAAAGAGGATTTGTACTTGTTTTTTAACTCTATGCTTTCCCACTCATCATCGTCATCATCATCATCATCATCATCATCATCATCGTCATCATCGTCATTCGTTTTAATTTTGATGCCGTTAAGACCTATCTTTACCTTTTCACCGTCATTTGATTTTACAAGAATGCCATTAAGGTCGATTTTCACCTTATCACCGTCCTTGGATTCAACAAAGATGCTGCCCGAATCAACCTTTACCTTGTCCCCATCCTCGTCATAGACGATGGATTCATCATTATCGGTTTCTTCGCTTTTTTGGGGCTCGTCATCGAGTTTTGCCTCCTTGCTTTCCTTTTCACCGTATATAAGCTCGTCAAGAGACATGCCGTAAAGCTGTGCCAGAGCAATAAGGTTATCGGTATCGGGGCTGGATTCGCTACGTTCCCACTTGGAAACGGCCTGACGGGATACACCAAGCTTTTCTGCCAGCTCCTCTTGGGAAAGTCCCTGCTTTTTTCTCAACTCATATAATCTGTTTGCTGTTTCGATATTCATAGTTTTGTCCTTTCTTCGCGGTTCTTTGATGATTAAATTATATCATCGGAAGGCGGAATTTGCTATATATTCTGGTTTTCAAATGCAATTTTTTTAGCAACTTTAGGTTGCAAATACATAAATGACAACTTTTATTTACTAAATTAGGCCTGATTGCAAGGGTTTTGAGTCTTTGGCTTTAGTATACACCCTATTTTAACCTAAGTCAAGTCAATTTTAGGAATAATTTGTTCAAAACCTATTGAATTTATTTTAAATATATGGTAAAATATTGTATTATTAATATTATCAGGCGGAGAACTGAAATGAAAAGAGAACTTATCAGACACATTTATGAAAGTCCCGAAAGCTTTGGCGGTAAGGAAGTTACCGTAGGCGGTTGGGTCAGAAACCTCAGAGATTCCAAGGCGTTTGGATTTATAGACCTTAACGACGGCTCCTATTTCAAGAGCGTACAGGTTGTTTTTGAGCGCGACAAAATAAATAACTATGACGAGATCGCTTCCCAGAATGTTGGTGCGGCTCTCGTTGTTACCGGCGTACTTACTCTTACACCCGGTGCAAAGCAGCCCTTCGAGCTTAAGGCTACCGAGATTGCAGTTGAGGGTACATCTACCCCCGACTACCCTCTTCAGCCCAAGCGTCACACCGTAGAATTCCTTCGTGAGCAGGCTTACCTTCGTCCCAGAACAAATCTGTTCTCGGCTGTTTTCAGAGTTCGCTCTGAGGTTGCCTTCGCAATTCACGATTTCTTCCATAGCCGCGGCTTTGCATACGTTCACACTCCTATCATCACCTGCTCTGACGCAGAGGGTGCCGGCGAGATGTTCAGAGTAACCACTCTTGACATGGACAATCCCCCTCGCAACGAGGACGGTAGCATCGATTTCAGCCAGGACTTCTTTGGCAAGAGTGCTAACCTTACCGTATCCGGTCAGCTTGAGGGTGAGACCTATGCCATGGCATTCGGTAACATCTATACCTTCGGTCCTACCTTCAGAGCCGAAAACTCCAACACCGCACGTCACGCGGCAGAGTTCTGGATGATCGAGCCCGAGATTGCTTTCGCTGATCTTAACGACGATATGCAGCTCGCGTGGGATATGATCAAGCACATCATCAACCACGTTATGGACAACTGCCAGGCAGAGCTTAGCTTCTTCAATTCCTTTGTTGACAAGGGCCTTCTTGACCGTCTTACCGCCCTCAGAAACGCGGATTACGCAAAGGTAACCTACACCGAGGCTATTGAGGTGCTTACCAAGGCTAAGGCTGACTTCAAGTTCCCTGTATACTGGGGTGTTGACCTTCAGACCGAGCACGAGAGATACCTTACAGAGCAGGTTTACAAGAAGCCTATCTTCCTTATCGATTATCCCAAGGATATCAAGGCATTCTACATGCGTCTTAACGACGACGGCAAGACCGTTGCTGCTATGGACCTTCTTGTTCCCGGCGTTGGTGAGATTATCGGCGGTTCTCAGCGTGAGGAGCGTCTTGACGTGCTCAAGGCTCGTATGGCAGAGCTTAATCTCTCCGAGGAGGATTACTGGTGGTATCTCAACCTTCGTAAGTTTGGTGGTACAAAGCACGCAGGCTTCGGTCTTGGCTTTGAGAGAATCATTATGTACCTCACAGGCGTGTCGAATATTAGAGACGTTATTCCTTATCCCCGTACGGTTGGTAACGCAGAGTATTAATAAATGCAAGATAAAAGAGAGTGGGCTTTGGCTCACTCTCTTTCTTTAATTATATAGCGCCAGGGGCGGTTTCTGTCCTCCTCCGAGGCATAATCTATGCCAACGCGGGGAAGGGCGGTGTAATCAAATTTAAGCCCATCGTCCTCAATCCAGATGCCGCTCTCAGGGTCTAAAGGAGAGGCGTTGTCCTTGGTTGTTATCTGCAGGAGCCTTGTGGTACGTCCCGGGCCGTTTGCACCCTCTACACCGCGAATAAGTACAGCCTCGGGGTGATCCTTTGGGCCTGTAACGATATTGAGCATAGCGTGCATTCCATAGCAGAGGTAAACGTAGTTTATGCCACCCTCCTCGTACATGGTCCTTGTACGCTCGGTTTTGCCCTTGTGGGCGTGGCAGGCGGTGTCCTCCTCACCAAAGTAGCATTCGGTTTCGGTGATCCTCGCACGAAGGACTCCGTTTTCTGTTCTTCGACAGAGAATTTTGCCTAGTAAATCGATTGCAAGATGGGTAGCGGGAGATGAAAAATACGACCTTTCAAGCAGCATTTTTTAGCCCTCAACACGTGTGACCGTCAGGGTATCACCGTCTACCTTAAAGAAGATTTCATAGCTTGCAAAACGCATACCGTACTCTCTTTCAGGGTCATTTTGGTATGACGGTCTTGGGTCTTGCTCTAGAATTTTTATAAGCGAATTTTGCTTTGAAATATTAATTTTTGACAACAATTCTTTGCAAAAATCCACTTTTAAGGCGTATTCCTTGATAGGATCGGCAAATCCTGAAACCGCATCCGTGTGACAATCGGAGTATGCAATATAGGGCTTTACGTCATAGATTGGAGTGCCGTCGAGAAGGTCTGCACCGCTTACAATAAGCACCGTACCCTCGCTCTCGGTGACCTCAATTTTCTCAAGCCTTACAGAGGAGAGGCCTATGGGATTCGGACGGTAGGGGGATCGGGTTGCAAAAACTCCCACCCTCTTGTTTCCGCCGAGTCTCGGAGGTCTTACGGTAGGCGACCAGTTATCGCGGATAGCCTCCGAAAACTGCCAGATAAGCCAGAGGTGAGAGTATCCGTCGATACCGCGGAGGGCATCAGGATTTCTGTATTCCGGTTCAAAGACTATACGCGAGGTCAGCTCTCCCGACAGACCGCTCTGACGGGGAATCCCAAACTTTTCCTTGAAATCGTTATGAATTTTAGCTATTATTTTCATAATTTTCAGCCTTTTTGATGATTTATGTTTGTTTTATTATATCATTAAATTTCTTTTCTTGCAATAGGTATTGTATTCTTTTGTAAAATAACGTCTAAAAATCTTGACAAACAGGCATTTTAGTGCTAAAATTGTGGGGTTAAAAATAAAAAAGGAAAAAGAAATGGATAAGAAAAGAGAAGTTTTTGAAAAAATGCCTGTGCCCAAGGCACTTGCAACTCTGGCTATTCCTACAATTATCAGCCAGATCATTACAATGATATACAATCTTGCCGATACCTTCTTTATCGGCATGGCAAACGATCCCTCCAAGACAGCGGCATCCTCGGTTGCTTTTACGCTCGTGTTCATGATGACCTGCATCCCCAACCTTTTCGGTGTGGGAGGAGGAAGCCTTATTTCCCGTCTTATGGGTGAAAAAAAGGACGGCGATGCGGCTAGCGTAGCCTCCTTTGCCTTCTACGGCACACTTTTAACCGCAGCCGTTTATTCTCTTGCTGTGCTTATGTTTATGGACCCTATTCTCAGCTTCCTCGGTGCAACCTCCGGCTCTATCGGATATGCACGTGAGTATGCCTTTTGGGTTGTTGTAATCGGTGCAATTCCTGCTACACTTTCCATGACAATGGCTCAGCTTCTCCGTAGCGAGGGCTTTGCTAGCAAGGCCAGCATCGGCCTTGGCTTTGGCGGTATTATGAACATAATTCTTGACCCTGTTTTTATGTTCCTTATCCTTGAGCCCGGCAACGAGGTTAAGGGTGCGGCTATCGCGACCATGATCTCAAATACACTTGTGTTGGTGTACTTTATCGTTACTTACTTTATAATAAGGAAGAAAACTGTTATTTCGCTTGATCCTCGCAAGGCTAATCCCAAGTGGGAATACATTGTCAGCGTCTTTGCTGTAGGCATTCCCTCTGCTATCGGATCTCTCCTTGCCTGCCTTTCTAACATCGTTATTAACAGACTTGCATCGGGCTACAGCGACCAGTACGGTGACGTTCCTGTTGCGGCTATCGGTATCGCAAAAAAGATTGATATGCTTCCCATGAACGTGGGCTTCGGTCTTGTGCAGGGTATGATGCCTCTCGTAGCCTATAACTACGCCTCGGGCGACCATAAGCGTATGCGTGCCATTGCTCGTACTGCAAGAAATGCAGGAATGATTTTCGCAGGCTTCTGCGTTGTTGTGTTCCAGATCTTTGCTACACAGATTGCAGGAATCTTCAACGGACATGAGCAGACTGTGGAGATGTCTACAAACTTCCTTCGTATCCTATGCGTTGCCGTTCCCTTCATGATTTTCAATCTTCAGATCAGCTTTACCTTCCAGGCTATGGGAAAGGGCAAGGAATCGCTTATTCTTTCCTCTCTCCGTCAGGGTGTGGTAAACATCCCCTTGCTCTTCGTGATGAACGAGCTCTTCGGTCTCTACGGCATCGTTTGGACACAGCTTATCTCGGATATCATTACAGGCGTAATTTCCTACGCGGTGTATAGAAAATCGCTTGGACAGCTTATGCGTCATGTGGAAAATACACCCGAAAATACTACCGAAAACGCATAATGTAAATAATTGTTTACTCAAAAACGGGCCGTTTTTCTTGAAACGGTCTGTTTTTTTCTTATATCTCCGAGTCCTTGGATTTTGGGTGGAGCAGGGGAGAAGGCTTGGTGGTATCTGGGATTCTTCTATGAAAACAAGGCTCGCTGGGGCGTTTAAAGGGTGTGATTTGTTGGTTTTATACGGTGCGTTTTGGCTATTATGACGGCTCGTTTGACGGTAATATACGGCTCATTATTGAGGCGTTTTGTAGCCTATGACCGCAAAAATGTACAAAAATTCACAATTTAGTACACAAATAATTTACAATTACGTATTTATGCGAGTTTTTTGTATAAAGTAACCAAAAAAATAGTAAAAATTTGGTGAACATACCTATGGACAAAAGTCTTTTTATATGCTATAATATACGCGTGCAAATAAATTTTTGTTGTCCCCGCGAGGGACAGAAAGGAAACAATATGAAAAAATTCGCAAAGATCCTTGTTTTCATTGTGGCTTTGGCACTTGTGTTTAGCGTTATCGGCGTTAGCACTTTTGCTGTAGATGACCACAGCGACGGCATCACTCTTTACCTGAAGCCCAATTCTAACTGGACTCAGAGTAACGCTCGTTTTGCTGTTTACACTTGGGACGGAGGAGAACAGTGGTTTGACATGGTCAGTGTTGGCGACGGTTATTATAAGACAACCGTTCCCAAGGGCACTGTTAATATCATCTTCTGTCGTATGAATCCCTCCGCTACTGCAAACAATTGGAACAACAAGTGGAACCAGTCCGGTGACCTTAAGGTTCAGACCAACGGCAACAATTGCTGTACCATAAAGGCTGGTCAGTGGGATTGCGGTAATAACGTAACCTGGTCCAAGTTCACCTGCGCTCATACTAACGTGGCAGGTAGCGAGGTCGTTCTTGACGCCCCCACCTGTACCGAGACCGGACTTACTCAGTACACCTGCTCCAAGTGCGGTGATTACACTGTTGTAACCGGGGCTAAGGGTCATAGCTACTCTAATAATAAGTGTACCGTATGCGGCAGCATGGCTTCCTATACCGTTGCAGGCGCAAACTCCAGTGGCGCGGCTTCTATCTTCGGCACTGCTTGGGATACCACCAACACTGCTAACGATATGACCTACGACGAGGCTACCGGTGCATATACTAAGGTTTATACCAACGTTCCTGCCGGCACCTACAAGTTTAAGTGCGCTCAGGACCACGCTTGGAATACTGCATATCCTTCTTCTGATAAGCAGGTAACTGTTTCTAAGGCGGGCAGTACCCTTACTATTACTCTTAAGGGAACTACTGTTACTACTTCTGTTGTAGCTCCCGTAGCTCAGGTTGGCGAGAACTACTTCTTCAACCTTCAGGATGCTATCGATGCAGCAGTTGACGGTGACACCGTTACTCTTCACGCTGATTTCACCGGTGATATCTACTTCACCCGTGCAGCAGACGTTGACGTAACCATCAACGGTAACGGCAAGACCTTCAACGGTACTATTACCATTGACGGCAAGAGCGCAACCTACAAGACCGGTAGCCTTACTATCGAGAACGTTAACTTCGATGCAACCGGTATCTCCAAGGCTGCTTCTATCAACTTTGGTGTAAGCGGTAACAACAATACCCGTTACATCACCAACGTTTCTGTTATCAAGTGTACCTTCACTGGTGGCAACCGTGAGAAGGCTGCTATCAAGTCCTACACCGGTGGCGACAAGAACATCGTTGTTGCAGGTTGTACCGTTGATAACACCATGCACAGCCTTCTTCAGGCTACTAACGTTGCTGGTCTTGAGATCGATGCTTGTACCGTTAACTCCAAGAACGGTATCAACCTTAACAACTCCTCTGACGTAGTTATCAAGAACTCTACTATCGAGGTTAGCGGCTATGCAGTTCGTGCAGGCGCAGGCTCCGATGGCACCAGCGGCGCTGTTGAGCTTACCAACAACACTCTTAAGACCGACAACACCGAGGGTGATCCCGTTATCGTTATCCGTGGTCTTGCTCAGAAGAACATCGACCTCGTTATGACTGAGAACGTTGTTTCCGGTGACGTTCACATCGGTGGTACCACTGCTGACACCAAGGTTTCTGCAGAGGCCAACTACTGGGACGGCCAGAACCTTCCTACCGTTTCCGGTACTGAGTTCTACGTAAAGACATACTATGCAACTCCCGACAAGACCGAGACCGAGCTCTCTCACCTTGTTGCAACTCTTAATGGTGTAGAGTACGATTCTCTCGAGGCTGTTTTTGCAGATGCTAAGGATGGCGACGAGGTTATCATGGTTACCGCAGGTACCTACAAGCTTCTCGTTAGTGGCAAGAACATTACTGTTACTGCTTCTGTTGACGGTGTAGCATTCGAGGGTATGGGCGCTTACGGCATGGGCGGAGCAAACGTTACCTTTAATAATATTACATTTAACTGGAAGAACGAGGACTACAAGGGTCTTCAGCACTGTGGAAACATTGTTTATAACAACTGTACCATCAACGGTCAGGTATTCCTTTACGGTGAGTCCAACGTATTCAACGGTTGTACCTTCAACCAGACCAGCGCTAATGCATACAACGTTTGGAACTATGGCTCTAAGCACACTGAGTTCAACGGCTGTACCTTCAATTCTGCTGGTAAGGCACTTCTCGTTTACCACGAGAGCGCTACTCAGTTCAACAATGTAGTTATCACCGAGACTACCTTCAATGCTTCTGAGCTTGTTGCAGGTAAGGCAGCGATCGAGATCGACACCAGCCTCACCGCAGGCGCTAACATCACCATCGACGGTGCTACCACCTCTACCGGCTTTGATTCAGGCAACGTTTCCGGCAACACTCTCTGGAACAACAAGAAGGGCAACGCTACCGATAAGAACAATGACATTGTAATCACCGTTGACGGTGAAGAGGTTCTTGCTCCCCTTCCTTACGAGGTTACCATCGGTTCTGTTAAGTACACCTCCATTCAGGCTGCTCTCAACGCTGCTAAGAACGGTGATGTAATCGACATTTACAACGACCTTCTTCTTACCGAGGCTCTTGTAGTAGACGGCAAGTCTGTTACTCTTAACCTCAACGGTAAGACTCTTACATTCGCAGTTGCTACCTTCAATCTTCGTAGCTCTGCTGTAATCGCAGTTCTTTCTAACAACGCAACCCTTATCATCAAGGGTAACGGTACTGTTCTTACCAATGGCGCAATCTTCTCCATCGAGGATGGCTCCGAGGTTCAGATCGTTGACGGTACCTATGACGCAGACGTTTCTGCTTACATTGCAGACGGTTACAGAGTTGCTGTAGCTCCTCAGGCAGACGGTACTGTTCTCTACGGCGTAGTTGCTAACGATGACAAGACCTTCATCGGTTCCAACGGTAACTGGTGGGTAGGTGAGTATGACACAGGTGTTAATGCTCAGCCCACTGTTGAGATCATCGACGGTTACTGGTACCTTAACGGTATCAACACCGGTTACATCGCATCTCCCGTTGATGCTATCACTCCCGAGATCAAGGTTATCGACGGTGTATGGCATATTGATATTAAGGATGGCAACGGCTTCCAGTCCACCTCTGTTGTTGCAGGTGCTGTTGACGGCAACGGAATCGTAAGCATCGAGAAGACTGCTACCGAGGGTCTCATCGACATCTACACCATCACTTACAACGACGGCACAACCACCAAGTTCACCATCCAGCACGGCTCTAACGGTGCAAACGGTCCTACCGGTCCTATCGGTACTCCCGGTAACCAGGGTCCTAAGGGTGACAGAGGTGAACCCGGTGCAAACGGTGCTTCTAACACTTGGCTTGTAAATAGCGCACTTTATATCGCTCTTGGCTGTATCGCTCTCGCAGGCGGTGTTGTTCTTGTACTTAACTACAAGAGAACTCACTGGTGGGGCTAATAAAAAAAGAAGAAAGGAAAAAAGATATGAAAAACATTGCTAAAATCTTGTGTTTCGTACTTTCTTTGGCACTTGTGCTTTCCATTGTAGGACTCAGCACATTTGCAGATGAAGCCACCAGTCTTTCTGGTGAGGGTACGGCTGAATCCCCTTATCTTATTAACAATCTTGCAGATCTTATCACCTTCAGAGATGAAGTAAATGCAGGTAACGGCTTCGCAGGTAAGTATGTAAAGCTTACTGCTGACATCGACCTCTTCGGCATTGATTGGAGCGTTAACATCGGTGACGATTGCAACGCAACCTTCGACGGTTACTTCGACGGTGACAACCACACTATTAAGAACCTTAAGTCCATCGAGACTGCTCAGAAGGCTGACGGTTACGTATGTACCGGTCTCTTCGGTGCAATCTATGGCGATGCTTCTATTAAGAACCTTACTATCGAGAACGCAAAGATCGACGCTGGCGAGTTCAGCGGTATGAACGTTGGTGTTGTTGTAGGCTTTGCTTACGCAGTAACAGGCTCTATCGAGAACGTTACCGTTTGCGGCGACGTTAAGATCGATGCTCCTAATGTTTCCGGCGTTGGTACTCTCCTTGGTTATGACTACTACGGTGACGTAACCATCACCAACTGTGCAGTTAATGCAAACGCAGGCTCCTACATCAACGCTATTTCTCAGGTAGGCGGTATCGTTGGTTATGCAGGCACCAAGTGCGAAATCACTGACTGTTCTGTAGAAAATCTTGCTATCAGCGCTAACGGCCTTGCAGGCGGTATCGTAGGTGTTGCTAATGGCGACGGTACTCAGCTTGTTACTGTAACCAATGCTTCTGTTAAGAACGTTGCTATCACTGTTAACGGTGCTAACTGGCAGTCCAGTGGTGCAGTAGTTATCGGCTCTCTTGGTGGCAAGACCGCTGTTATCACCGGCACTACCTTCGAGAACGTTACTGTTAACGGCGTGGCTGTTTCTAACCTTGCAGGTAGCGGCTACGTTGAAAAGCCCACTACTCCCGTACCTGCTGTTGCAGCTTCTGTAAACGGCAAGTTCTACACCAACCTTCAGGCTGCTATCGACGCAGCAGCAGAGGGTGACGTAATCGTTATCGCAAATGATATTGCAGTTACCGATTCTATCGCACTTCCTACTGATAAGGCAGTTGTTATCGATCTTAACGGTTATACCATCGCAGGTACAGATAACACTACTGCTAACTACTCCATCTTCTCCGGTGTAGATGCAGACCTCACCATCAACGACTCTGTTGGCGGTGGTAAGATTACTCTTACCGCAACTAACAACCGCGGCTGGAACTCCCTCTCTGCAATTATCCACAACCGTGGTGGTGTTGTTACCATCAACGGCGGTACTCTTGAGCACCTCGGTGGCACCGACATGGCATTTGTAGTTGACAACAGCGCAAACTACTATGGCGATGCAACCCTTACTGTAAATGGTGGTTCTCTTGTTTCCACCTACACCGCAATTCGTCTCTTTATGTCTAATGACCACGTAGGCGGTAGCAGCATTGTTGTTATCAACGATGGTTACATCTATGGTGGTAGCAGAGGTATTTGGGGTCAGGCTCCCAGCTCCGGCGCAGGCCAGACCGGTTCTATCACCGTGAACGGTGGTACTATTGCAGCTCCTGCTGATACCGGTGCTGCTATTAATGTTCAGCGTACTGCAAATGCTGATGCTGATGTTGTAATCAATGGCGGTACCTTCGATGCTCCTCTTTACATTGAGGCTCAGGAGCTTACTATTAACGACGGTATCTTCAATGCAGCTCTTTACCTTAAGGATGAGTCCAACAATGATGCTACTTCTGCAAACTGCATTAAGGGCGGTAGCTTCGCTACTGACGTTAACGCATTCTGTGCAGACGGCTTCAGAGTGATTGTAAAGGCTGACGGCAGCTACGGTGTAACTCAGGGCTCTTCTACTCCCGAGATCATCGACGGCTACTGGTGGATCGGCGGTGTTAACACCGGCAAGCCCGCATCTCCCTCCGTTGAGATGGTTGAGTGTGCAGAGCACGGTGTAATCTGCTGGTACGTAAACGGTACTTGCACAGGTATCCAGGCTATTGGTACTGACGGCACTCTTCCCGAGGTTGCTATCATCGACGGTTACTGGTATATCGATAACAAGGATGGCAAGGGTCTTCTTCCCACCGGCATTAAGGCTGAGGGTGCAGAGGGTATTACTATCGTTAAGATCGAAAAGAACGCAGAGGCATCCGATGCTCTCGCTACCACTTACGTAATCACCTTCAGCAACGGCCAGACCTGGAGCTTCGTTGTTACCAACGGTCTTCCCGGCGCAGAGGGTCCCCAGGGTCCTCAGGGTCCTGAAGGTCCTAAGGGTCAGACCGGTAACCAGGGTCTTCCCGGTGCAGATGCAAATGATAACAACAAGACCGTTATCATCCTCATCGCAATCTCCGCAGTTTGCATTATCTTCTCTCTTGCAGTAATTCTTTATCGCGGTATCGACCGTAGATCTTGGTGGTGCACCAGATAAGCAATTAATTCTTTGATGAATTAAAACTTGTATTTCTTTAAATGAAACAGAAAGGATAATAATATGAAAAACATAGCAAAAATTCTTTGTTTCGTACTTTCTCTGGTGCTCATTATCTCTGTTATGGGGGTAAGCGCCTTTGCAGACGAAACTGATTATGTTGCATATACAGTAGACAGCAATTTTGAAAATCAGGTTGACTATACTACTCTTGCTGAAGCAATTGAGAACGTTCCCGACGGCGGCTACATTTACCTTGTAGCCGACGTTACCGAGAGCATCAAGAGCTTCACCAACGTTAGCATTTTCACCGACCTTGAAAGTGTTACCATTAACAACACCTACACCGAGTATCCCGTTGATTTTGATAACGTTTCTATTGGCTCCGGTGTTACTCTTAATGTAAAGAGCCTTTACACCGGTGGTAGCACAAACTCCATCGACGGTACTGTAAACGTTGAGGGTGATTACCTCCACGGTTATGATGCAAACACCAGCGTGTTTGGTACTCTTAACGTTGGCGGCGAGCTTCTTCTCACCGAGAACACCGATATGTACAACGGCCTCAGCAACTACGGTACTCTTGATTGCGGTACTGTTACTGTTGAGAACGGTTGCTTCAACATTGGTTGGGATTCCACCTTCAGCTGTGACACCTTCACTGTAACTTCCATCTATGACAGTGAAGTATACTTTGATAATGCATTCGTTTCTATCGGTTCTGTTAGCATCGCCGCTGATGCTAATTACAAGGCAGTTGACAACGGCGACGGCACCTACTCCATCGTAATGAAGAATTACGTTGCAGAGGTTGACGGTGTTATGTACGAGGACTTTGTTGCAGCTCTTAAGGCTCTTCAGGAGGGCTCTACTCTTTACCTTCTCGCTGATATCTCCATCGATGCTGACTGGAACCGTTCCGGTACCGGCTCTTACATCACCAAGGCTGTTACCATCGAGGGTAACTGGTGCACTCTTTACTTCACCGGTAAGATCGTAGACCCTAACTATGCGGCTATCTTCTCCTTCCTCGGTGAGAACGTTGTTATTAACAACCTTACCATCGACGCATCTGCTGCTACCGGTTACAAGGAGATCATCTCCACCAAGTACAGCGTTGAGCTTAACGGCTGTAACTTCTACGGTAACGGCAACAGATCTGCTCTTATGTACGGTCAGGGTGCAGAAGACACTGCAATCGGTACTGTAACCGCTACTATCAACGGCTGTACCTTCAGCGGTGTTAAGAACGGTGTTACCGATAACATGGCTGGTAAGAATGCTAAGTCCGTTACTATCACCGATTCTACCTTCGATGGCTGTAGAGTTAACGTAAGCGCTGCTGAGAGCATCGTATTCACAGGTAACTCTGTATACGGCAACCAGGTTATTCTTACTACCTACTCCGCAACCAACGTTCTTAACGTTGTTGCTACTGGCAACGAGCTTGATACCAGCTTCTCCAACTGGACATCTGCTGCAACCGGTACTGTTCAGTCCGATTTCAGAGCTACTGTTGAGGGCGATATCTACATCGGTGACAACGGCAACTGGTTCATTGGCGGTATGGACACCGGTTACAAGGCAGTTACTTCTATCACTATCGAGGATGGCTACTGGGTAATCAACGGTTATCCTACCGACATTCGCGCTGAGGCAGTTAGCGGCACTTCTTCCTACCTTGCTATCGTAGACGGCTACTGGTACGTTAACGATGTAAACACCAAGGTTAGAGCTGAGGCTCTTGACGGTGTTGGTGTTGCTAAGGTTGAGAAGAACGCTGATCTTTCCGATGCACTTATTTCTACTTACGTTGTAACCTTCACTGACGGTACTACCTTCACATTCACTGTTGAGAACGGTATCAACGGTGGTCAGGGTGCTGCTGGTCCTGAAGGTCCTATGGGTCCCCAGGGTCCCAAGGGTGAGCCCGGTGCTAACGGTCTTGATGGCGAGGATAACAAGGAGACTCTCCAGATCGCTATCATCGTTGCAAGCGCAAGCGTTGTTCTTGCTCTTGTTGTACTCGCTTGCAGAGTATTCAAGAAGGACCGCTTTGCTCTTCCTTTCTAATTAAAAATTAATCAAGGTCCGCGACCTAGGCTTTAGCAGCCACCCGACTCGGGTGGCTGCTTTTTTATTCATCTTATGATGGGACTGCCACCGCGAGACGACTGATTGAGTGATACGTGGCGACTGATGATGGGACTGCCATAGCAAGACGACCGATTGAGTGATACGGGCTGACTTATGATGGGGAGGCATCGCTTCTGCTTTGATAATGATTTTTTGCTCTCTTTTGTAAAATATAATTATCAAAATTTGCACTTTTTTTGTGAAAATAACTCCGGTTTAGCTATCCGTATAGTATAAAAAACAGTTGATTTTTCCTAAAAAAATGACTCGAAATCAGAGCGGGGAAGGGCACACCTTGACCTAAAAACCACATTGCAAAGCCTTACAACATCCTTTAAAATATCTCCCCAAAACTGAAACCAATACCCCCCATTTTGCCCGGTCTATCTATCTATCTATCTATCTATCTATCGGCACAGATGTCAATTAAGATTGTTGCTAAAGTATTGACTTTTTGAACTTTTTGTGTTATAATGTATTCTACCGAAAAATATTTAAAATAAAAATATTTAATTATAAAGGAGAAAGTAATGAAAAACTTTAGCAAGCTTCTTGTTGCTTTGCTCGTTCTCACTACACTTGTAGCTCTTATGGCTATTCCCGCAAGCGCTGAGAACGGAGCAAACGAGAGCCTCCTCCCCGAGGCTGAGGTTATCGACATTTCTGATAGCCTTACCGAAAACGATCCCGCCCTTACTTACGCACTTAATTTCGCTATCAAGGGTTATGAGGATTTCACCGATGAGTACATTGAGGCACTCTTCAATGCTTACGGCAAGTACTATGTTGATTATGTACTTACTATCGAGGGTCTTACTGACACCGAGGCTGTATTCAACGCAAACAGCGACACCGCTGACGGCTATCTTGCAGGTCAGTACGATGCTTGGAGCGTAAACTGGGTAACCGTTCCCTTCGAGGACGTAGTTCTTAACAATGGCGACAGCCTCTTCATCATGGAGACCGCTGCTAAGCTTATGGGCAAGCAGGGTCTTAGAATGACCCTTGAGGAGATCGCAGACGTGGTTCGTGACTTTGACTGCGGTATCTACTTCACTCCCGAGTTCCTTGCAGCTAACCCCGATATGGTAGTTACCCTTGAGCTTGTACTCTTCACCGAGGACGCTAACGGCGATATCTATGATAGAAACTCTCTCGGTATCTATAAGTTCAATGCTGTAGAGCTTCCCGAGGCAGAGGTTACCGACATCTCTGATGTTGCTGTTAATCCCGAGCTTACCTTCGCTCTTAACTTCAAGATTAAGGGGTGGGAGAGCTTCACTCAGCAGTACATCGACGCTCTTCTTAATACATACGGCCACTACTACGTTGACTACATCGTTACTATCGAGGGTCTCAACGATCCTGATGTAGTATTTAACGCAAACGGCAACGCTGACGGCTACCTTGCAGGTCAGTATGATGCTTGGAGCGAGAACTGGGTAACCGTTCCCTTCGAGGACGTAGTTCTTAACAATGGCGACAGCCTCTTCATCATGGAGACCGCTGCTAAGCTTATGGGCAAGCAGGGTCTCAGAATGACCCTTGAGGAGATCGCAGACGTGGTTCGTGACTTTGACTGCGGTATCTACTTCACTCCCGAGTTCCTTGCAACTAACCCCGATATGGTAGTTACCCTTGAGCTTGTAGTATTCACCGAGGATGCTAACGGCGATATGGTTGACAGACACTCTATCGGTATCTATGAGTTCGATACTAAGGCAGACGACGAGGGCGATTGCAACCACATCTTTGAGATCAAGGATGACGGTCACCTATATGTTTCTACCGACAACGGCAACACCTGGAAGGATCTTGGCAAGGTTGTAGGTAACGACGGTGACAACGGTACCGACGGCGACAACGGTGCAGACGGTCTTGGTATCGCTTCTGTTATTGTTACTCCTATTGAGGGCGGTAACAAGGTTACTATCACTCTTACCAACGGTATGAGCTACTACTTCGAGGTTATGGACGGTACCGACGGTGAGGATGGCGAAGACGGTGAGGACGGCAAGGATGCTGTTACTCCTAAGTTCGAGCTCAGAGATGACGGTCACCTCTACGTTTCCTATGACAACGGTGCTTCCTGGACCGACCTTGGTAAGGTTGTAGGCGAAGACGGTAAGGATGGCGAAGACGGTGAGGACGGCAAAGACGGTGCTGACGGTGAAGACGGTGCTCCCGGTCAGGACGGTGAAGATGGCGAGGACGGTAAGGACGGTCTTGGCATCGCTAACATTGAGATCAATGCTAACGGTGAGCTTATCATCACCTATACCGACGGTACCTCCAAGAACCTTGGTAACGTAATGGGCTCTAACGGCTCTAACGGTACCGACGGTGAGGACGGCGAAGACGGCGAGGACGGTAAGGACGGCGTAGACGGCAAGACTCCTTCCTTCAAGCTTGATGAGAACGGTGATCTCTTCATCCGTTACAGCGAGGAGGACGAGTGGACTCTTCTTGGCAACATTAAGGGTCAGACCGGTGACAAGGGCGATAACGGTGCTGACGGCGAGGACGGCAAGGATGGCATGAACATTCAGATTCCTACCTCGAACGGCAACCTTGACACTATCGTGCTTATCATTATTGCAGCTGTATCCATCGTTGCAATCGCTACTGTTGCTATCGTAGTGCTTTCCAACAGAAACAGCTACTGCAAGCCCTGGTGGTTGATCTAATTTAAAATTTTCGGCTGAAAAGCTTTAGGCGGACCTGGATTTCAGGTCCGCCTTTTTTATAGGCTCCCTCTTGAGGGAGCTGGCACCGTAAGGTGACTGAGGGAGTCTGGTACTCCTACCGCTATCGCAGAGCCCCTTCAAGGGAGAAAAAAGCACCCCTCGGAGAGAGGGGTGCTCTATATTATATATAGGTAGAGTTTAGGAAAAAATCTCAGAGAGACGGTTGTACTTTGCCACACGCTCACCGCGACAGGGTGCACCCGATTTGATAAGGTCGGAGCCTACTGCGGCGGCAATATCGGCGATGGCGGTGTCGGTGGTCTCACCCGAGCGGTGAGAGAGGATAACCTTGTATCCCGACTCCTTCGCCAGACGTATTACATTAAGCGTCTCTGTGAGAGTGCCTATCTGGTTGGGCTTAATGAGAATACTGTTGCCTATGCCGAGGGAAATACCCTGGCTGAGCCTTTCCACGTTGGTAACAAAGAGGTCGTCTCCTACCAGCAGAATTCTATCTCCCAGCCTCCTTGTAAGTGCCTGCCAGCCCTCAAAATCATCCTCTGCAAGACCGTCCTCGATGGACATGATGGGGTACTTTTCTGTCAGCACGTCATAGTATTCGATAAGCTCCTCTGCCGACATTTTCTTCTGTCTCTTGGGCAGAATATACTCGCCCTCGTCAAACCACTCGCTGGATGCCACGTCAAGTGCAATACCCACCTGATTAAAGCCGTAGCCACTCTCCTTGATAGCAAGACAGAGCAGCTCGATTGCCTCCTCGTCAGAGGCGAGATTGGGTGCAAAGCCACCCTCGTCACCCACACCTGTACTGAGTCCGCGACTCTTTAAAATTTTGCCAAGAGTGTGATAAATTTCCACTCCTGCGCGAAGTCCCTCGTGGAGAGGCAGACCGTAGGGCAGAAGCATAAACTCCTGTATATCAATGTTATTTGAGGCGTGAGCACCACCGTTAAGCACGTTAAACATAGGCACGGGGGGCTTTGCCTCTGCAATAGACAGATGACGGTAAAGGTCCACGCCCTTGTGGCTTGCGGCCGCTCTCGCGGTTGCGATGGATACGGCAAGAATCGCGTTTGCGCCTAAGTTAGACTTGTTTTTTGTGCCGTCGAGGGCAATCATTTTGCCGTCGATTTCCTCAAGATTTTCTGCCGACATACCCTTGAGGGCAGGGAAGATTTCTTCCTTTATATTATTGACCGCCAAAAGCACACCCTTGCCCGAAAATCTTGACTTGTCACCGTCACGCAGCTCGTGAGCCTCGTGGATACCCGTTGACGCGCCCGAGGGCACGCTGGCAATTCCCATAGCGCCCGACTCAAGCAAAACCTTGGCCTCAACGGTGGGGTTGCCTCTGGAATCTATAATTTCTCTTGCTGTAATCAGCTTAATTTTATCACTCATACTTAAATCCTTTCTTTACTATTATTTGCACAATTCCGTCTCCTTATACGCTCTGTAAACCTCACCGTAAAGGTAGAGAGAGCCAAGACAGATAAGAGCGGTATCCTTTCTTCTCGCCTCCTCCAGTGCCAAAGCAAGTGCCTTTTTGACCGAGAGGCAGGGGGTTGCACCGATGCCCTTTGCTCTGTAAATATCCGCAAGAGCCGAGCCCTCAAGTGCCCTGGGGTTGTCGGGGGTCAGGGTGTATACCGAGTCTGCCACCTCAGAGATAGCATCGGTAATAGACACGTAGTCCTTGTCACGGAGCACTCCCGTAAGGATTATCACCCTCTTGTCACCATAGTAATCCTTGATGCTGGTGGCGGTGGCTCTTACGCCCTGAGGGTTGTGTGCACCGTCAAAGATTACGGTAGGATTATTTCCTATTATCTCAAATCGTGCAGGCCACCTTGCCTTCAAAAGACCCCCTCTGACAGCCTCCTCGCTGACGTGAAGTCCATTGCTCAAAAGATTATCCACAGCATCCAGGACAATGGCGGCATTTCTTGGCTGATAGCTGCCCAGCAGGGTGATCTTAATATCCTCTCTGCCTCTGTAATCAAAGGTGGTGCCACTTAAGTCGTAAGCCTTGATATTCAGCTTGGAATAGTCAGTTTTGCAAAGTATACTTTGCTTTTTGCTAGCTTCTTCCTCGATTACCGCCTCTGCGACCTTACTTTCACCGCCCCAAAGAGCAACCGAGCTTTCTTTGATTATACCTGCCTTTTCAGCCGCTATCATCTCTATGGTGTCACCGAGAAAGGCGGTGTGGTCAAGGGCAATTCCCGTGATGATAGCAAGATGGGGCTTGCCTATAATATTAGTGGCATCAAGCCTGCCACCCATACCTACCTCCAGCACCACAACGTCGCATTTTTCTTCCTTGAAATAGAGGAAGGCTATAGCGGTTATCAGCTCAAACTCGGTGGGACTGTCTGTCATTTTATCGGCAACGGCCTTCGCCCTTTCGGTAAGTCTTGCGAGAGTATCCTTATCAATATTTTTGCCGTTTACCCTCATACGCTCGTTAAACTCCAGTATGTAGGGCGAGGTGTAAAGGCCCACCCTGTAGCCTGCCTCGGTAAGCACCGAGCTTAGCATTGAGCAGACCGAGCCCTTGCCGTTGGTGCCACCCACGTGGATAAATTTCAGGTCATTCTGTGGGTTACCGAGCCCCCGGCAAAGCTCCTTTATTCTATCAAGTCCCGGCTTGCAGAAGAAGTTTGACACTCCGTGAATATATTTTATTGCCTCATCGTAGGTCATTTTTCTTCTCCCTTCAGCCGATTTATCTGCAGCTTTATACCCTTGTTACGCTTTATTACATGCACAAGCACACCGTCAAGGGCACCGACTATGGCATAATTAAGCATTCGCCAGAGCATCAGTATGATAAAGGGCATATCGTAGTATGCACTAAGACCCAGAGTCTTTATCATCACCGAGCCCACAAGGTGTGCCACCGCTACGGTAATCACCGTCTCTAGAGTGCCCTCGATCCTAGCCCTCTTTAAGAGCATAGGCATACCGCCTGCAATAAGACCGATTGCCCCTGCGCCGAGAGTAACGATGGGATTGATTGTATATCCAACCATAATGCAGCCCACAAGATCGGCCACCACGCCCACAAGGACGCCTGCCGCAGGGCCAAAGACCATACCTGCAAAGATGATAGGCATATTTTCGAGGCTGAATCGCATAACGTCACCGCCGCGGATGGCAAGATATTTGCCACATACAATGCTGATAGCCGTCAGCATGGCGAGAATAAGGGTCAGCCGTAATTTTTTTGCTTGCTTATTAATAAAAAACACCTCCTCAGCACATCCCGTACCGTGAAGGCTAAACGCAAAAGGGCGCAAAAATCCTATAGTGGTAACAGTGGGATGCGGATGGCACACCGCTTTGGACTCTCCTCATTCGTCAAGATGGCAACTCCCCGTCCATCAAGCACTACGCGCGTGCGATCCTACTCTGTTTTTGATATGTGTAGTATAGCATATATTTTTCTTTTTTTCAAGACAATCAATGCAAAAATATACAAATTCGAGAAATAAAAAATATATAAAATAAAAAAAGTGCCGAAGTTGATAAAAATTTAGCAAACCTATTGCATATTGGGATAAAATATGCTACAATGTATTTTGGTATGGAAGGCAACTTTCATACGTTACGCGATTGTTATTAAAATTTTTATATTTTGGAGGATTACACCAATGGCAAATGTAAAGGTTGCAATTAACGGCTTTGGCCGTATCGGACGTCTCGCTTTCAGACAGATGTTCGGCGCTGAGGGTTACGATATCGTAGCTATCAACGATCTTACTAAGGCTTCTATGCTCGCTCATCTTCTTAAGTACGACACCGCTCAGGGTCGTTACGACGGTCACACCGTTGTTGCTGATGACGAGGCTAACACCATCACTGTTGACGGTAAGGTTCTCAAGATCTATGCTGAGAAGGACGCTGCTAACTGCCCTTGGGGCGAGCTTGGCGTAGACGTTGTTCTCGAGTGCACCGGCTTCTACTGCTCTAAGGAGAAGTCCATGGCTCACATCAACGCTGGCGCAAAGAAGGTTGTTATCTCTGCTCCCGCAGGCAACGATCTCAAGACCATCGTTTTCGGTACCAACCACAACACTCTTACTGTAGATGATCAGATCATCTCTGCAGCTTCTTGTACCACCAACTGCCTTGCTCCTATGGCAAAGGCTCTTAACGATTACGCTCCTATCCAGAGCGGTATCATGACCACCGTTCACGCATACACCGGTGACCAGATGATTCTTGACGGTCCTCACAGAAAGGGTGACCTTCGCCGT
>JAZQWB010000019.1:0-57037 GCA_045632145.1 Eubacteriales bacterium
GGCGTACGGGACGGTCGATAACTCTGCCTGCGAGAACTGCCTTCTCGGAGGGCTTACCCTCACGCTTAAGGAAGCCGCCGGGGATCTTACCTACCGCGTAGAGCTTCTCATCATAGTCTACGGAAAGGGGAAGGAAGTCGATGCCCTCACGGGGTGCAGCGGATGCGGTTGCGGTTGCAAGAACGGTGGTCTCACCGTACTGAACGAGTGCCGCGCCGTTAGCAAGACCTGCAATCTTGCCGGTCTTTACTACAAGAGGTCTGCCTGCGAGCTCGTAGGTGTATACCTTGTAGTCGTCAAAAGTCTTGAAATTTTCTACCATTTTAGTTTTCCTCTCTTTTTTTATTTTTTCCGAGGACGAACATAACACTTAAATATATGGGCGACCGAGGTCTCCGACATATTTAAATGCTACTTTCGCACTCGGTGATTAACTGTGCCGCCATAGGCGGGCAAAGCAAAACGGGAACGAAGCCGTTCCCGTTTTCTTACATCCCGGGAAGTAAAAGAATTACTTTCTGAGACCGAGTCTCTTAACTACTGCACGGTATCTCTCGATATCCTTCTTTGCAAGGTAGTTAAGGAGCTGCTTTCTGTGACCAACCATCTTGGAAAGACCTCTCTGAGAGTGGAAGTCCTTGGGGTTCTTCTTCATGTGCTCGGTGAGCTCATTGATTCTGGTTGTAAGAATAGCAACCTGAACCTCGGGCGAACCAGTATCCTGCTCATTGATCTTGTACTGCTCAATAAGGGCGGTCTTTGTTTCCTTAGAAATCATTTTGTCTTCACCTTTCTTAAAATTTATTTCCAAAAACCGAGTAGAGTGCGGGTGAAAAGCACGTGCCACGCAAGGATTTACATCCAAACAGAGCAAGGCCATACACGTCCCTCAGTTAAAGGCCGTTGGTAATTATAACACAAAATTTTGCGTTTGTAAATAGTTTTTTCAAAAGTTTTTTGTACAATTTGCTATTTTTTTACATTTCCTATGAAAAAGATTCTTCTCATCGATTCTCTGAAGCGAGGCACGATAGCTATTACGATAAGCGTGATTCCCGCAAGAGAGAAAACGGTAAGAGGTGCTGTGGACCAGTAGAAGGGAGTGACAACGTCGAAGGTGGTGCGAATATCATATTCGAGCAGCACGCTCCACATACCGAGGGCAATAAGCATACCGCCAACTGTATAAAGACAACCTTTCTTTACATAATGCAGGATAGAGGTGGCTGCGGTAACGATGATGCCAAGTCCACCAACCACAGGAAAAGCAAAGGACATAAACCAATTGCCATCGGTCTTGTAGCAAATAAACAGCAAAAGTCCGATAATAAGAGCAAAGGTTATGGGGGTGAAAATAACGGGATTGGGCTTCTTAAACCAATACGGCATAATAAACATATTGTAAAAAATAAGTGTTCCGCCTGCCACGTAGCCGGACCAGCTAACGTTGGATCTCCAATCAAGCTCCAGGAATATGGGCAGAAGAAGAGGAATAAGGAACAGCATAGTAATTACAAAGAGAAGCCCCTTACGGTTGATCTCCTCCGACTCGAAGGGGATCTTGGGATAGGTATTTTCCTCAGCAAAGGGGAAGCCGGGATGATACACCTCGGTCTCGCATATAGGGCAAACCTTCTGTCCGTCAGACAGCTTTGCTCCGCATTTTATACAGTACATTCAAAATCTCCCTTCCCTCTCGTGTTACTCTCAACGGTGTGAGGCACGTCCATTTCACGAAGAAGCTGATAAATCATCTTTTCAAAGGCAGGCTCACGAGAATTTCTTACAACATTTAAATACAGCTTTCCGCCATAGGAAAGTGCGGAAACGTTATAGGGCGAAGCCGACTGGGGTCCGATAACAAAGTCCATACGCTTTACGTATCTCGAAAACTCCTCGGGCATATTTACCGCACCGAGATTCGAGAAGCTGAAGCAGGTCTTGTTCTCTCCCGAGTGGTCGTACACCACCTTGATGGCAATATTCTTTAAAAACAGAGGAATAGAGCGTATAAGCAGACCGCTCTCGTCATCAACGTTCTTTTTGATAATAGCCGCCTGACGCTCCTTGGTCATCTGCTCCTTCATCTGTCCGGAAATGATGTAGCACAGCTCATCAAAGCTGTATTTACCAAACTTGGGGTCTACTCCAACGTAGGCATAGCCGATAAAGTTACGCAGGGTTACGGATGAGAACATCTTTCTCAGGTTAACAGGCACGAAGATTCTTACAGGCTTAAACTTTGCAGGGTTGCCAACTCGCTTCTCCTGCACACGCATAGTGGCCTCGGCAAGCATAGCGGTAAGATAGATGTTTACGGTAACGCCACGTTTCTTTGCCTCTGCTCTTACAAACTCCGAATCCAAAATGAAGGTGGTGTTGGTGCGGAAGCCGTCAACCTCACGCTCACCGGTAATCTTGAATACGTCGGGGTCCTTTCTCGAGGCAGGATACTTACCTGCACTTCTTAAGAAGCTGTCCTCCATCTCCTCGGGAGTGGGGTCCTCAAGTCGGTCATAAACTCCGTTGCCCACAGGCACCTTAACACCGTATTTCTGGTAAAGGTATTCTGCGGTAAGGGTCTTGGTGAAAATAAGACCTCCCGTGCCGTCGGTAAGCGAGTGGAAGAACTCCACAGCCAAGCGATTTTTATAAACCAGCACCCTGAAGGCACACTTGCGTAAATCCCTAGGTGTCATACGTGAGAGCGGATAGGGCTTCTCGTCCATAATAGGAGGAATTTCAGCTATCTGCTCAAGATAGTACCAGAAGAAGCCTTCTTTAATAGAAACGGCAATGGATGGGAATCTTCTGACGGTAACGTCAAGAGCCACCCTGAGTGCCTCACGGTCTATCTCCTCATTAAGAGTAGCAGAGATACGGAACATATTGCTCCAGGTCTTGCTCCTCGCGGCAGGAAAGAGCTTGGCCGCATTATCAAGGGTCATCCATGCCAGCTTCTTGCGAAGGGGGATAACCTTTCTTATAAACTTAGATATCTTATCAAAATCCCCTGCTCTGTCAGGAAGATCGTAAAGAATAAAATCATGCCACAGGTCAAGACCCACAACAAGCTCGCTTTTGCATCCTGCATTAAGCAGACTCTCATGCATAAGCACAGCATCGTCGTACATTATCTCGTCCTGTCCTACAAAAATAAGCGACTCGGGCATTTTCTCCTGAGTGTCATAAAGGGGGGATATCCTGGGGTCGCTCTTGGCCAGGGCATCAGCCTCACTGTCAGGGTTGGTGTTAGGGTAAACCTTGCCCTTCTTGCCATAGCTGCCACCGTATACGTAGCAATCGGCAAAATACTTAAGTCTCTCCACGGTCATAAGGGGGTCGGACTTTTCGTGAAGGGTATAGGAATCATTTCTGAGACTAAGGTCTGTCCAGGGGGAGATGGCAAGAATACCTGCAGGCATAGTCCTGCTCTTGTCACGAAGCTTCTGGCAGAGCGAATAGCAAAGTCCGCCGCCCGAGCTCTCTCCGCAAAGAAGAATACGCGAGGGCTCAAACCCTGCCGAAAGCAGATAGCCATAGGCGTCCATAGTATCGTCAAGGGCTGCAGGGAAAGGATGCTCGGGAGCGAGACGGTACTCATAGGTGAATACACGTATACCGCATTTAGCCGAAAGCATACTTGCAAAGCAGAGGGCATAATCCATACCTCCACAGCAATAGCCACCGCCATGAATAAAGAGAACAACTCCGTCGAGAAGCTCCTCCTTGGGAGTGAGCATAGCACCTCTCATATCGCCAACCATAACCTGCTCTACCCTTACGGCATCCTTATAGTTGCCTGCGGTAAGCAGATTAATGCTCTCCTGAGCGCGTCGCATCGTAGACAGCGACCACTTGGCCAAGAAGGGCTTAAGTATATTCAGCTGAGAGCGTATGAACGAATGCTTGCGATTCATAGGCGTCACTCCTTTCTTCTTTCTTCTATTATTATATAATAGTAAGGACCGTTTGTCAACAAAAAAATTCGAGCCGATCCGTAAAGGGTCGGCCCGATAGCAAATTTATGTTTTTTAATTTTCCCCGTCGCCCTTGATTTTAGTAAAATCAATAGCCTTGGGAATGTTCCAGCGGAAGGCTGTCGCACACATTCTGATAGTGAAAATAACCGCCATACACGCCACCGTAGCAACCACGTCGGCAGAGGGATTACCGGGCATAACCAAGGCAGAAATAACGTAATAAACGGCCGAGCCGATTATACAGGCAACGGCATACACTCTCTTGCGGAGCACACGAGGGATTTCGTTAAGAATAACGTCGCGTATCATACTTCCGCCGACAGCAGAAATAAGTCCCATTGTAATAGCAACGAAGGGGCTAACCGAAGCATAGGCCGCAGTTCCCACCGAGGCAAAAACGCCAAGGCCAAGAGCATCAAGCACGTTGTTGATCTTGTCAACCGTTGCCTCCTCCTTAACGTATCTCTCCTTGAATATCAAGGCGAGTAAAAATACCGTCAAAGCTGTGCAAACGCAAACAATTATTTCCATTTCAACGCCTTCAAAGAAGACAGGCATAGTTCTGCCAATCTTCTGGCCGACCATCACGTCTCTCAAAACTCCACCGCCAAAGCAGGTTATAAGCGAGAGAAGCACAACACCAAAGCAGTCGGTTTCCTTATCAATCGCTACCATAGCACCTGCGGCAGCAAAGGAAATTATACCTATAATATTGATTATATCAAGAAGAGTTTCCACGGTATACCTCTGATAATTTTAGATTTTAGAAAGAAGGTCCTTAAGCGCATTTGCACGGTGGCTGATGCAGTTTTTCTCCTCGTCACTCATCTCTGCAACGGTGCGAGTCTCACCCACAGGAACGAAGAAGGGATCATATCCGAATCCGCGCTCTCCTCTGGGCTCATCTATAATGTAACCGTGCATAAAGCCCTCGGCCAAAACCTCTCTGCCGTCGGGATAAACAAGTGCCATAGCACAGCTGTAGTATGCGCTGCGGTCCTCCTTGTCCTTAAGCTTTGCCACAAGGAGCGCGTTGTTGGCTGCGTCACGAAGAGCGGGGTCGCTCTCTCCGGAAAATCTAGCCGAATATACACCTGGTGCACCGTCAAGAGCATTGGCAGAAATACCGCTGTCATCAGCAAGCGAAGCACAGCCACTGATCTCTGCTATCTCCCTGGCCTTTTTAAGCGCGTTTTCGGCAAAGGTGACACCGTCCTCAACGGTTTCGTGATCGATACCTGCCTCGCGAAGAGAGAGTATCTCCTCAAATCTACCCGACAAAATGGTCTTTATCTCGCGTATTTTATGAGCATTATTTGATGCAATAATAAGCTTCATTTTACTATTCCTTACATTTATATATAATAACGGATAAATTATACAATATATTTTTCGCGTTGTCAATAAGAAAACCGTTTCTTTTTATCGAAACGGTTTTTCTGTATTTATCTTTCCTCTGCAATCCTTCTTGCAACGTAAACGCCGCTTGCAGATGCGTGAGAGAGCGAGTGGGTTACACCGCTACCGTCACCGATAACGTAGAGGCCCTTGTGCTTGGTTTCAAGATTTTCATCAAGCTCAACCTCCATATTATAGAACTTAACCTCTACACCGTAAAGAAGTGTATCGTCGTTTGCCATACCGGGAGCAATCTTGTCAAGAGCATAAATCATCTCGATAATGCCGTCAAGAATTCTCTTGGGAAGCACAAGGCTAAGGTCACCGGGAGTTGCGGTAAGAGTAGGAGTAACTGTGTTCTCCTCAATACGGTTATGAGTGGAACGACGGCCTCTCTCAAGGTCACCGAATCTCTGCACGATTACACCGCCGCCAAGCATATTGGAAAGCTTTGCGATATTCTCAGCATAGCCGTTGGAATCCTTGAAGGGCTCGGAGAAATGCTTTGCAACAAGGAGAGCAAAGTTGGTATTCTCAGTCTTCTTCTCGGGGTCCTCAAAGCTGTGGCCGTTTACGGTAACGATGCCGTTGGTATTCTCGGTAACAACGATACCGTTGGGGTTCATACAGAACGTACGCACGCGGTCCTCAAACTTCTCTGTACGGTAAACAATCTTACCCTCATAGAGCTCGCTTGTGATATGCTCAAAAATAACCGCAGGAATCTCCACGCGTACACCGATGTCAACACGGTTGGACTGAGTGCCAATCTCAAGGTCGCGACATACGGTTTCCATCCATTTACTACCGCTTCTGCCAACCGAAACTATACATTTTGTGCCCTCGAACTCACCCTTCTTGGTGATTACGCGATAGCCGTCAGCGGTCTTTTCGATCTTGCTGGCAGGGTTGTTGAAGAAGAAATCAACCTTCTCTGAAAGTTTCTTATAAAGGTTTTCAAGAACGATATAGTTGATGTCTGTGCCAAGGTGACGAACAGATGCATCGAGAAGCTTAAGCTTGTTCTGTACGCAGAGGGTCTTGAAGCTGGTGCCTGCGGTGGAATACATCTTTGTTCCCTCACCGCCAAAGTCAAGGTTGATCTGGTCTACGTACTTCATAAGGTCGATAGCGGTCTTTCTGCCGATATACTCGTAAAGAGAGCCGCCAAAGTCATTGGTAATATTATATTTTCCGTCGGAGAATGCACCTGCACCGCCAAAACCTGACATAATAGCACAGCTCTTGCATCCAACGCAGCTGGTAATCTTCTCACCGTCAATAGGGCAACGGCGCTTCTTAAGCTCATTTCCCGCCTCAATAACCGCAACCTTAAGCTCGGGTGCTACGGTCATAAGCTCGTAGGCAGAGAAAATACCTCCGGGGCCTGCTCCAACTATAATAACGTCATATTTCACGTTTGTTACCTCCGTTTTTTAATAAAGGCTCATTACATACCGAACTATTTTATCATAAAATAATGCTAAAATCAAGTCTTTTTAATATCTTTTTATTTTATGTAAAAATTTTTGCAGGAAAGTTAAAAAAACTATTGACTTTTAGCGGTTAGTGTTTTATAATATATTGTACGATTTTGGGATCGTAGCCTAAACTGCGCCCAAATGACGAAAAAAGGAGGATGCGCTAGGTGAAATTAGACCTTAGACCCCTGCTTGCCGGGGACCGTCTGCTCACATTTGATTATGAGCTGGCACTTGACGCAGATTCCGAGGACACCGTCAGTTTCCTTACGGACGTCGATTTTCCTTCTCCCATGAAGGTTAGCGGTGAAATTACCAACACCGCCGGCTATATGAGGATGACCCTTACCATGTCAGTTGACTACGTGGCACAGTGTGCGCGTTGTCTTTGCCCCGTAACCGGCCAGTTTACCCTTGACCTTGAGAAAACCGTTGCTCCGAGAAATTTGCTTGGTGATCTTGACGAAGACAAGCTTGATGAATTCGCTATTATCGAGGACGGATTCCTTGATATGGACGAGCAGCTGCGCGAGCAGCTTGAAATGGAGTTCCCCATGCGCTTCTTGTGCCGTGAGGACTGCAAGGGACTTTGTCCCAAATGCGGCAAGAACCTGAACGAGGGTGAATGCAACTGCGATCATACCGAAATTGATCCCAGAATGGAGCCCTTAAGAAAGCTTCTTGAGCAAATGAAAAATGAAGAAAATAAAAAATAATATACAGAGAATGCGTGGAGCTTTATGCTCATAGCATGCTCAACTTAGGAGGTAAACAACAATGGCAGTACCGAAGAGAAAAACTTCTCACGCGAGAAAGATGAAGAGACGTTCCAGCGTATGGAAGCTTGAGACCCCCACCAATATCGTAAATTGCCCCAACTGTGGCGAGCCCATTCTTGCATATCGTGTGTGCAAGGCTTGTGGTTTCTACAAGGGTGAGGAGATCATCGCAAAGACCGAGAAGACTGAAAAGTAATTCTCGCCTACTCGCAAAAAAGAACGGCATTTTTATGCCGTTCTTTTTTGTTTTCTTTATGTGCCTCGTGCGGAGTTCTTCAGGAGTAATTGATATCGTTAAAAAAACAAGGTTCAGTACCCCGAGAATAGAATGAAAAAATGTTAGCAGTGGGGGAAGCTGGGTATTCGCTTTGCAAGTGCCTGACCCGAATCCAATGCGACCCCAAACCATAAAAAAAGACCAACCACAAGGGTTGGTATAAAGGAAGCTGGGTATTGCTATGCGGGATATAATACAGCGATGATTTCGCTTGAAGTTCTAATTGCATATATCATCTCCGCATTACGCAAGATACCGCTTTCGCGGTATGCGGCACAGCGTGGCTTCGCCCGCTGTTGCTCGCATCAGCTTCCCCAAACCATAGAAAAAGACCAACCACAAGGGTTGGTCTTTTTCTATGGTGGGGGAAGCTGGATTCGGACCAGCGAAGTCAGTGACAACAGATTTACAGTCTGCCCCCTTTGGCCGCTCGGGAATTCCCCCATAGAATATGGAGCTGGTGAACGGAGTCGAACCATCAACCTGCTGATTACAAATCAGCTGCTCTGCCATTGAGCCACACCAGCATCTGTCACGATCTATATTATAGCAGAATGAAAAGGATTTGTCAACCCCTTTTTTAAAATTTTTTTAGCTTTTTTATTTGCTTTAAAAAAGGGGTGATTTTCCTTCTTTTTCGGGCTGTTTTATCCTTTATTACAGTACCATTTCAGGGTGTTTTTAAGTTCCTTTTCAAAATCCGCATTTGGCCTCCAGCCAAGAGCCGTTAGCCTGTCGGAGCTTATGGAATATTTCCTGTCGTGACCCTTTCTGTCCTCGACAAATGCTATCTGATAATCGGGTATATTAAGGGCATCAAGCATCCTGCGTACAAGCTCCAGATTAGACAGCTGATTTTCTGCAGCAACGTTATAGGTCTTGCACTCCCCTGCTCTGATTATCATATCAATAGCAGAGCAATTATCGGACACGTGGAGCCAGTCACGCATATTGCTACCGTCACCGTATATGAGTATGGGGCTGCCCTCAAGAATTCTGCCAACTGTGGCAGGAATAAGCTTCTCGCGATGCTGATATTTGCCATAATTGTTGGAGGAGCGACTGATGGATACAGGCAGGCCGTGGGTGTGCATATAGGACAAGGCCAGCAAATCTGCCGCCGCCTTGCTTGCGCTATAGGGTGAGGAGGGGTTAAGGGGTGCGTCCTCGGTAAATCTAGGGTCGGCATCAAGGGGTGTGTCACCGTAAACCTCGTCGGTGGATACCTGGTGGAAGCGCTTTACTGCGTATTTTAAGGACAGGTCAAGCAAAACCTCTGTACCAAGCACATTTGTCCTAATAAACTCTGATGAGCTTGCGATAGAGCGATCTACGTGGGTTTCGGCGGCAAAATTGACTACTACGTCGGGGCTTTCATTTTCAAAAAGCTCTGTCATTGCTAATCTATCGCAAACATTATATTTATAAAAGGTAAAATTCTTATTCTGCTTTAGCCCGTCGAGGGCGGACAGATTTGCCGCATAGGTCAGGCAATCCACACCGATTACGCGGTCACAGGGGTATTTTTTAAGTATATACTCGGTAAAATTAGCACCGATAAAGCCTGCACAGCCTGTTACAAGAAGCTTCATAATCCGTCCTCCTTCTTTCTTTTATTATATCATATAAAAGAAGGATTTGCAACAGGTTTCATTTCTTAGGATATTGACAAAATACGACAAAGGGGATATAATATTTATAAATAATATCTTCTGGAGATTAAAATGAAATTTTCAAGAATTTTGGCACTGATTTTGATTATTGCCACACTATTCAGCCTGGCCGCCTGTCAGCAGAAGCACGATAGCAATCTTCCTGATGACGATGAGCAGCCTATAAACGATACACCTCAAAAGCAGTACGTTACCTACGTGTACAGCCTTACACAGAAGAAGCTGCATCTTCCCACCTGCTCTCACGTTAAGAATATCAGCGAGGAGTTGAGAGCAGAGTACTCGGGAGATATTTCTCCGCTTTTTGAAAAAGGCTATACTATTTGCAAGGACTGTCTTTTTGTTAAAAATGACGAGGACGATAACGCAGAGGAAACACCAAAAGAGCCCGACCCCGACGAGGTTGCTCCCGACCTGGCTACATATATCGTAAACAAGTCCGGTCTTAAGATTCACGAAAAGGACTGTGTTTATGCCGACAAGATCAATGCGGAGAACAAAAAGTACACAAATCTTAGCTACGAGGAGCTTTTGGCGGACAAATACGTTCCCTGCGGTCACTGTATGCCCGAGGAGTACAAGGAATATCAAAAGACGCACCCCGAGACCAAATAGAATTTTGCCGAGTGAAATTTGCTCGGCATTTTTCTTTTTTGACATTTTATTCTATTGACTTTTGATCTTAAATTATGTATAATATAGTACACTGATAATTCTAATGGGCCCGTAAGGGTTTCGACGGGGATTTTGAGGTATGATAAGCGTGGCGGGCTGGATAATCCCGTAATAATGTCCACCTTTAAAAATAAACGACAACAATACTGTTGCTCTTGCAGCGTAAGCTGTGACGCGGCCAAAAGCGCCGCCCGTACCGTCTGAGAGGACTACGACTCAGGCCGTGCGTCAAATTTAGTAGTGCACTTGAATTGAGAGTTAGCTTTTGTATCAATCAAGCATTAAAAAGCTACCAAAGTGAAAGCCTGTCTATCGGCGTTCATAGAGGGAATTTCTAAAAGATAAGACTGCCCACGGAGAAGGTTATATCAAGAGGTTTTCGGACACGGGTTCAACTCCCGTCGGGTCCACCAAAAAGTGAAAGGGACGCCTTGCGCGTCCCTTTCACTTTTTGACGATCCCGACATTGGAGTTGAACTCGCTCGGTGCATCGCACCGAATCGGGTTCAGAAAATTGCCTGAGCGACAATATGAATATACAAACCTTGAAAATCTTGCTATTTACAGACCGCGATGGCAAACTCCCGTCGGTCATTTGCGACGAGCCTCGTGTGCCGAGGTTCACGAGCAAATGATATCCACCTCAAAAGAAAGGGACGGCTTGTGCGTCCCTTTTGCTTTTTGACGACTCCGACATAATAGTTGAACTCGCTCGCGCTTCGCGCTTTGTTTGCACTAATATTCCAACCTCGCTATGTTAGCTCAAGCATTCCTGCGCGAATACGGGTGCACATACCAAGCTTGAAGATCGACAAGCTGGCTTGTCAGGCGAAAAGCGCAGGTATATTCGCCTTTGGCGAAACCTACGTAAAGACACCAAAAAGTAAAAAGGGGTACCTTGCGTACCCCTTTTTACTTTTGACGACTCCGACTTAGGGGATGAACGTGCTCGGTACTTTGTGCCGAATCGGGTTCACATTTGAGCGTAAGCCGTCGAAAGCTCGCTTTTGTAAGGCAATTGAAAAATATTGCCGTAGGTAAACCTCCGTCGAGTCCACCACTGTCTAGTTATTTCCACTAAAAGGTGGAAGTGTACAACCAAATATCGAAGAAGAACCAAGTGTCTAGAAGCAGGCACTTGGTTCCTCTTTTATATAAAAATATGTTTTTGATAAATCACGTAAAACCGTAAAAGTCCTTGATATATCAGGGATTTTGTCGTGTCTATTAGCGTATTTAGAGCGTATTTTAAACGTGAAATTACAAGCAAATCAACAATCATATATAATACAGGCGATGGATCGTTAAGAACCATCGCCATTTTTGTTGCAACGAAATTAATAATTGTAACTATGAGAATGTATTACTTTGTATATTCTACAGAGTACTCATAGGTTGCAACAATGGAGAAGTGATCAGAATAGTAATCCGATACATCACCCTTGTCACCTGTCTCGGTGAGGATCTTGAATGTGAGTGCCTCGAAATCGCCCTTTGTTGCAAAGATATAGTCGATAGGAACTGTCTTACACTTACCATCGCCATAACTCTCACCTGCACCGTAGCCATAGTTATGGAAGGTGTTTCCATTCATTGTTTCGGGTGCAACGATACGAGAATCATCCATTACATTAGTAATTGCGTTATAAGCATCAGTCTCTTCATTGGATGCAAAGTTAAGGTCTCCGGAGAAGAATGCTGGAAAACCAAGCTCCTGAACCTTAGACATAATAAGTTTTGCACTCTCATAACGAAGTGCTTCAGCCTCATAGCTAAAGTGGGAGTTGAAGTAAGAATACTGCTCACCAGAGAGCTTATCCTCTACAAGCACCCATGTACATACTCTGGGGAAAAGTGCGGAACCACTCCAGTCTGTACCAACAGAACCAGGAATGTCGGGTGTGGTAGAAAGCCAGAATGTACCTGAATCAACAAGAATATATCTGTCTGCATTATAATAAATAGAGCTTGCCTCACGGTAGCCGTAATATGCATGAGAGGGGCTGGTAGAACGGAATTCACCAACTCTCTTGTATCCTTCAGACTCAAGAGCATCCTCAAGGAAGTTCTGCCATGCAACAGTCTCTTCCTGTACACCAAGAAGGTCAGGAAGCTCATCAAGAATGTGAGAGAGAATCTTCTGCTGCTTTGTGCCGTCAGAGCCATAGGCCTGGTCGAGGTTGAAGGACATCACCTTAATACCAAAGGTCTTAACAATGGGCTCATGGCCCTCACACTTATCAGCGCAAGCCTCGTCTGTGCAATCTGCATCAAGGCACTTCTCACACTTTTCACATACGCTCTCGCATACATGTTTTGCCTCGTTTCCGTCACCGTTGTGACCGGGGCACTTTTCGTTTGCGCAATCAGCATCAAGACACTTACCGCACTCTTCGCAAAGGTTGCACTCGGGAGTTTCTTCACCACCGAAGCATCCTGCAAAGCCGAGTAAGCAGATAATAACTGCTATGCTCAAACACAAAATCTTTGTGTATTTTTTCATTTTATAACCTCTTTTCTATACTATGGGCGGTTGGGCGAAGGATAGATTCCAACGCCCTCCGTCTTTTTTCAGAAATTAGTGATAACCGTCGAGTGCCTCGTGGTTGCCTGTGGGAGGAGTATCGATACCAACTGCCTTGTACTCCTCAGCTGTCCAAACTGCATTACTGTTAGCAGCAGAGTAAAGGATACGCTTACAAGCCTGACGAAGAAGGAAGTGGATATCATCAGGAGTCTCGTTGTACGCGCTCTTTGCAGAGTAAACGCCGTTCTTACCAAGCCAGAGGTCATTACCTGCACGAAGACCTGCGTTAACAGGCATTGTACCGGGGTTAGTCCAGTCAGTAACAGCTACGCCATCGAAGCCCCACTCATCACGAAGAACTTCAGTCATAAGTGCATGGCTACCACCTGCCCAGGTTGTGCCAATGAAGTTAAAACTAGACATGATACCAACAGATCCGCCCTCCTTGATTGCGATTTCGAAAGCACGGAGATAAAGCTCACGCATAGACTGCTCGTTTGCCCAAACCTGAATGGTTCTTCTCTCTGTTTCCTGATCGTTAAGAGCGAAATGCTTAATGTAAGTGTAAATACCGAATTCTGCCGCACCCTTAATGCTACCAGCAGCCATAAGACCGGAGATAAGGGGATCCTCAGAATAGTACTCGAAGTTACGACCACCAGGCGCAGAACGGTGGAGGTTAAGACCGGGTGCATACCAACCGGACATACCCATTGCCGCGCCTTCCTTACCAAGGCTATAGCCAAGGAGGTAAGCCATATCAGTATTCCAAGTAGAAGCAACAACTACCTCAGAAGGATAGCCTACGCCATAAATAGATACAGATGCAGGACCGTCGTCATCACCCATCTCAGGCTTGCCAACGCTCTCGATCTTAACAGTACCCATAAAGCGGCTATCTACAAGAGTACACATATCATCAATAGTCATCTGATCGATAAGATCATCCCAAGTATAGGTCTTTCCGTTCTTGGTGATGCTACCATCAAGAGCTACGCCCTTGAAGTCACGGATAACAAGTCCGTTGTCTGCACCCTGAGTGTACTCAGAGGTGTCTTTGCTACTGATAAGGTTATCCTGTGTGTAGCGCTGAACATACTGGCTATTAACTACAGCAGAGGAAGCAACCTTGTTGATCTTATCCTTAGTGGGATAAGTACCTGCCCAGTCGGAACGAGAGAGATATGTAACTGCATCGTTATTAGGACCGTATTCAACGTCTGCGAATCTAGTCTGAACGGTATTGCCAGTTACAGGATCGGTAGTAATCTCCACGCTATTGGAGAGAGTGAAAACGTGATTGTTAACAAACTCATCCTGAGTATCAGCATCGGGAGTGATATCCCAAACGTTGTCACGAAGAGAGATAGAATACTCACCTGCTTCAAGGACATACGCGCCCTTTCCACCGTTAGCACCGTTATACCAGCTGGACATATCGCTGAATGCGAACTCTACTCTTGCATAGAAGGTCTCGCCAGGCTCAATTACGTTAGTCTTTGCAAAGCCTGCAAGCTCGTAATAGGGCTTCTCAATAAGACCGGTGTAAGGAGCGTTGAAGTAAATCTGAACTACTTCCTTACCTGCCATATCGCCAGTATTGGTAACTGCTACCTGAATAGAAACGATGTCCTTAACAGGATCAATCTCAATTTCGGTGATATGCTTTTCAAAGCTGGTGTAAGACATACCTTCACCAAATGAATACTGAACATGCTCGTCATACTTATAGGAAGAATCGGTAAGGGCTCTGGTTACATAATATCTATAGCCAAGGTAAACGCCCTCATAGTAAACCTGGAAGGGATTATTCTTGTTTGAATAATATGATGTTCCCTCATGACCAAACATAAGAGATGCGGGGTTATCATTACCGGAATAGGGCCAAGTATCAACCATCTTACCGGAGGGATTGATTCTACCCGATATAACGCCTGCAACAGCGGTGTTACCGGTAAGACCGGGGTGACCTACCCAAAGAACTGCATCTACTCCTGCATCATCAAGCATACCAAGCTCCATAGTGTTGGAGGAGTTGATAATAATGATTACGCGAGAGAAATTGTCCTTAAGAAGGTTAATCATATCCTTCTCTCTATCTGTGAGAAGGGTGTTGGAATATCTAAGATCGCCGTCCTCGGAGCCTGCTCTGGAAACCGCATAAATTGCGATATCAGAATACTCCTTGGCCGACTCAAGAAGAGTCTTGCCATTAAGACCGTCATAAGTCCTATTATATGCAGATACCTCAGGCTCATGATCATAGGGGAATCTTGTCTCGTCGATAAGAATGTTACCCTGATCATCCTTTGTGTTACCACCGAATACGTTGTTCTGACACTGAATGTCATAGTCGGTCTCGGTGATCTTATAGGTCTTGCTCTCATAGTAGTTAGCTACGAGGTTGTAGAGATCCATGTTATACTGGAAGCCTTCGGTTTCAAGTGCATCCTCCAGACGTGTTGCATAAAGCTCGTTGCCGTAGGATGTAGCGTTGGTTACGAATACGCCTGAACCGCCGCCGCCGTAAAGCATACCGAATACGGAAGAACCGAAGAGGTTAACCTTAACATCAGACTCGCTCTTAGGATCGAGAGGAAGAACGCTAGAATCATTCTTAAGAAGAACTACGCCCTCTTCTGCGATCTTAACAACGTTCTCCTTAGCCTGACCAATAGCAAGCTTAGCAGATTCGCTGTCGGGTCTGAGTACGTTAGTGGGGAACAAAGCTTCCTTAATATAAGGAATAGTGGTTGTAAGAACAGGAACTGCGATGGTAGTAACAATGAGAAGAAGTGCAATCACTGCGTTCCAGCGGATTCTACCGCCAAGATTCCATTTAACTACCTTCTTAATTCTCTTGCGCTCATCTGCGAGTGCTTCTCTACGATCTTTTGCGGACTCATCCTTAAGATCCTTTGTAAGCTCGCGAGCGTACTCTCTCTCATCCTTATCAAGCTGGAGTCTTCCAAATACCCAAGCCTTAAGAATATAGAGAACAAATGCAACTGCCGCTGCGATTGCAAATGCTGTACCAGCAGTCTCCCAAGCGAATACCTTGATAGGCCAGCCTGCAACAGGCTCCCAATTAAGGAATGCATCGAAGATGCCACCCTCAGAGATCTGATTATCATTAGGCTTTTCGGGAGTTGTAGGATTGTCATCAACGGGAGGATTAGGAACTACGGGAGTATCGGGAATCTCGGGCTCGTAGTATGTACCCTCTTCGTAAACGGTGAAGCTTCTGGTCTTGGAAATGCTATTGCCCTTAGCATCGGTTGCTGTGATAATAACAGTGTATCTACCTGCCTTATCGGGAGTAAACTTAAGACCATTAGTAGGAATCTCTTCCTGATCAGCCTTACCGTAGTTATAATAAACCTTAGTTGTTACGTTAATCTTGTCTGCTGCTGTAACGTTGTCGGAAACAGTAACGTCAAACTCGATCTCGCTACCTGCCTCAAGCTTGGTGTTGAACTCAATGTCACCAATCTTAGGAGGATTGAAGTCGACTGCGCCAAGATTCTTACCGGGGATAAGAGCGATGCAGTCAACGTTGCAGTAGTAACCATCTACAAGCATTTCAAGAACAATAGTAACCTTACCTGCAGGAACTTCCATAGAGTAGGTATCAAATGCCTGAATGTCGTACCAGTTAGATCCAACAAGACCGGGGATATTATCATCAACGAGAGAAAGCTCTACACCGTTAACAGTAAGGCGAAGTACGTTAGAGAACTTAGCAGCCTCGGAACAGGGAGCCATATAGAGGATAATGTAACCCTCAGTAGCCTCTGGAATCTCGCCTTCCCACACGATTTTGTTGCCTGCAAGACCCCAGTTACCAACGATCCATCCACCAGATGCATTGTCGGTAGGTTCGATAACATCATTGTTACCGCTATTGTCAGTAGAAATAATAGTATCCTGCCAATTAGTGTCCTCAGCCTCAAGAATAAAGCCACCGCAAGAACAGAAGCCGTTTGAGAAGTCGTGCTCATGATTGGGATTTACAGCAGAGCCGCCCTCACCAAACTCAACTACAAAGTAGTCAAAGTTGAAATTAGAGCCCTCAACTGCGCCGATGTAAAGAGTGTTTTCGCCTTCAACAAGCTCTACCTCGTTGAGGTAGTAAACCTTAAACTTATACCAACCGTTTGCCCAGTCGGTAAAAGCATCGAAGGAATCAGCAAAGGAAACAGACTGACCGTTAACCTTAATATCAAGGCTAGTGCCTGCCCAACCGGTAACGAGTGCGATACCGATTCTTGCCTTTCCGCCCTTTGCAACTGTGAATGTGTAGGATACACTTGTATCACCATAACCCCAGTTACCGATACACCAGCCCTCAGAGCAACCGTCTCTGTTAAGAATGAAGCCCTGCTCGGGATCGGTAGTGGTACCGGTAGGAGTTACACTCTCCATCTCAACCTTAAGGCTACCACATGCACAGAAACCGTCAACGAATTCATGATTATGATCGGGATATACAGGAGGATTGTCTAAAGGAGGAACAACGGGAGTATCGCTACCGTCTACAAAATCAATAATAATATAGTCGAAGTTGAAGCTGGAGCCCTCGTATGCCTCGATATAAATAGAGTTCTCACCTGCATTAAGCTGAACCTCGTTAAGATAGTAAACCTTGAAGCCGTACCACTGACCATCGAAGGGAGCAAAGGAATCAGCAAAGTATACTCTCTCTCCGTTAGCCTCTACCCAAAGGTCAGTGCCTGCCCAACCGGTAACAAGCGCGATACCGATCTTGGCCTTCGTTGCCTCAGCTACATTGAACTTATAGGTAACATTTGTATCACCGTGACCCCAGTTACCGATTACCTTACCGCCAGATGCAGTTTCTTTATCGAAAATGAATACGTCATCGGTGGGAGTACCGTTAGGATTAACAGACTCAACCTCGATTCTGTCACCGTCAGCGATGGTGGGAATCTCGGGAGTTACAACAGGAGTATGACCCTGACACTTCTCTGCGCATACAGACTCTGTACAAGTAGTATCAAGGCACTTGCCACACTCTGCACATACATGCTCACAAGCGTGAGGAGGAACAATGGGAGTATCGCTACCCTCTACAAAATCAAAGATAATATAGTCGAAGTTAAAGCTGGAGCCCTCTACACCGCCAAGGTAGATAGAGTTCTCACCCGCATTAAGCTGAACCTCGTTAAGGTAATATACCTTAAATGCATACCAACCGTTAGACCAGTCGGTGAAGGGATCAAAGGCATCAGCAAAGGCAACATCCTGACCGTTAACTTTTACGATGAGGTCGGTGCCATACCAACCGGTAACAAGTGCAATACCAATCTTTGCCTTAGTAGCCTCTGCTACGGTAAATGCGTATGTAACGTTGTTGTCACCCTTACCCCAGTTACCAATTACCTTACCGCCAGATGCTGTTTCCTTATCAAATACGAATACATCGTTAGGATCGGTGGGTGTACCGTTAGGATATATGGTTTCAACCTCAATTCTGTCACCGTCAGCGATGGTGGGAATCTCGGGAGTTACAACAGGAGTATGACCCTGGCACTTCTCTGCACATACCGACTCTGTACAAGTAGCATCAAGGCACTTGCCACACTCTGCACATACATGCTCACAAGTGTGAGGAGGAACAACAGGCGCATCTTCTACAAAATCAAATACGATATAGTCGAAGTTAAAGTTACATCCGTCATAAGCCTCAATGTAAATGGTGTTCTCACCTGCATTGAGCTGAACCTCGTTAAGGTAGTAAACCTTGAAGTTGTACCAGCCGCTTGCCCAGTCGGTGAATGGATCAAAGCTATCTGCGAAGGATACAGACTCACCGTTAACCTTTACGATAAGGTCTGTGCCGCCCCAACCGGTAACAAGCGCGATACCGATCTTTGCCTTAGTAGCCTCTTCAACAATAAACTTATAAGTTACATTGGTATCACCATTCTTCCAGTTACCAATGCACCAGCCCTCGGATGCACCTTCTCTATTGAGAATGAAGCCCTGCTCAAGGTCGCCGGGAGTACCGTTAGGTGTTACAGATTCCATCTCAATCTTAGAGCCATCCTCAACAACAGGGAGAGTCTCTACAAAATCGAAGATAAAGTAGTCAAAGTTGAAGTTACATCCATCATAAGCCTCAATGTAAATGGTGTTTTCGCCCTCATTAAGCTGAACCTCGTTAAGGTAGTAAACCTTGAAGTTGTACCAGCCGCTTGCCCAGTCAGTGAAGGGATCAAAGCTATCTGCGAAGGATACAGACTCACCGTTAACCTTTACGATAAGGTCTGTGCCGCCCCAACCGGTAACAAGCGCGATACCGATCTTTGCCTTAGTAGCCTCTTCAACAATAAACTTATAAGTAACATTGGTGTCACCATTCTTCCAGTTGCCAATGCACCAACCCTCGGATGCTCCCTCTCTGTTGAGAATGAAGCCCTGCTCAAGGTCGCCGGGAGTACCGTTAGGTGTAACGGTTTCCATCTCAAGCTTATCGCCATTCTTAATGGTAGGAACAACAGGGGCAACTACATGACCCTGACACTTCTCTGCACAAACAGACTCTGTACAAGTAGCATCAAGGCACTTGCCACACTCAGGGCATACGCTCTCGCATGCGTGAGGAGGAATAATAGGAATATCTTCTACAAAGTCAAAGATAATATAGTCGAAGTTAAATCTGGAGCCATCATATGCCTCAAGGTAGAGAGTGTTCTCACCTGCATTAAGCTGAACCTCGTTAAGGTAATATACCTTGAATGCATACCAACCATTAGACCAGTCAGTGAAGGGATCAAAGGAATCAGCGAAGTATACCCTCTCACCGTTTACAGATACCCAAAGGTCTGTGCCACCCCAACCGGTAACAAGTGCGATACCGATCTTCGCCTTGGTAGCCTCTGCTACGTTGAACTTATAGGTAACGTTAGTATCGCCGTTACCCCAGTTACCGATAACCGCACCGCCGGATGCAGTTGCCTTGTCAAATACAAGGGTGCCTTCAGGATCGGTGGGAGTTCCGTTAGGAATTACGCTCTCAACCTCAATTCTATCACCATCTGCGATGGTAGGAATTGTAGCAATCCTCTCACCAAGATCTACGATGAAGTAGTCAAAGTTGAAGCCAGAACCCTCGTAAGCCTCAATGTACAGGCTGTTCTCGCCTGCATTAAGCTCAACCTCTTCAAGATAGTAAACCTTGAAGTTGTACCAACCGTTTGACCAGTCGGTGAAAGGATCGAAGCTGTCAGCGAAAGCAACGTCAACACCATTTACTCTAGTAATAAGGTTGCTGCTGCCCCAACCGGTAACAAGTGCAATACCGATTCTTGCCTTTCTAGCCTCTGCTACGGTAAATGTGTAGGTAACGTTGTTGTCACCCTTACCCCAGTTACCGATTACCGCACCGCCCGATGCGCTTTCCTTGTCAAATACAAGGCTGCCATTAGGATCAGTGGGTGTGCCGTTAGGAGTTACGCTCTCCATCTCAATTTTGAGATCACCACAAGAGCAAACTCCATCAGTGAATTCGTGCGTATGCTCGTCAGCATTTGCTACTACGAAGAAGCAACATACTGTCAAAACAAGCACTAAGCACGCCACTATAATCTTTTTCAGATTATTTGTGAGTTTCATAAACATCCTCCTGTTTATTTTATTTTTTAAGCGAAGTCTATCGCTTGGGTAAACAAGTAATTTTTTTAGGATTATCTCAAAGAAGCCAACATTGTTTGTTTTGGTATGATGTAAACGAAGTGCAACATCATACCAAAAGGGGTACCCCTTTTGGTTTTTTATTTAAAAATATTTAACAATAAGATTTTAACACATCTCAAGAAAAATGTAAATTACCCGACCTGTAGAAAAATAATGCCATATTTTTGTGCATCTTGTACACCGCATCAATTTTGTCCGGATATTTCTGTACAAAAAGACCGTGTTTGTAATGTGAAATTCAAAGGTTAAACAACAAATAATTAAAATAATCGAAAGGAGTATAAGGATGACTAACAACACAGAAAGAAAATACCTAACCGTAGGTGACATACAGAAGGAATACCTTCCCATCAGTAGCAAAAAACTACGTGCATGGGTAAAGGAGCATCTCCCTGTCAAGCACATTGGTAGGCGCTTATACGTCGAAAGGGCGGCATTAGAAACTTTGCTTTCAAACGAAGAACAACAACGTGTATCATGGGATTAACAGGTGGTAGAAATGAAAAAGAAAAAGATTAGAGCATTAGAGATTAAACCAATGACCCCCCTCTTGCATAAAAGCGAAGACTCAAGCATTTGAAATATATATTATATCTTAGACCGATAACAGCATTGTCTGTTATCGGTCATTTTTATTTTAGAGAGGTTAAAACATGGTTTACAAAATTGGAAACACACAGGAGCTATCAAGCATCCCCATAGCGAGCAATAAGGCGAAAGAGATACTATATCACTTCTCACGTGTCTTGGAAAATGAATACGGCGCTGAAAGAGACATCAATAGTGTCGGCGGCTACATACTCTATGCCCCACCCGGCACCCCTGCCAAGAATATCAAGGAAATTTTTGACTATTCTAGTAACAACCTAGACTACGGAGAAATCTTTGACGATATCTTCTATTCGGTACATATTATTGGAGATGATTTCGGGGTAGTCATTGTAGCAAGCGCTGGTGATGGCTATGACGAGATTCTAGCAGAAATTAAAAGGCAAAAGGAGAACAAAAATGACAGTTGAACAACGAAAAGCAAAGGCTATAGACCTTCTCAACAAGCTCGATATCTACGAGCCTTACATACAAGGCTTCATCAATGACAACCAGATATGCTTCTTTGAAAACTTTGGAGGCTATTGTGTGTATCAGGAACAAGATGTCTACAAAAAGATGCTTGAAATAGAAAGCGAGTATGACTGCACGGTATATGCAATAACCCACGAGTACACGGGCTTCGGAGAATGCTATTCTTTCCTTTATGTTTCAAAGTATAAGAACGAATGGCCATACTCGCTTGTCACGGAGAATGGCATACACTACGCAACCGCCTACGTATGGAATAAGCTCCGGGGTCTTGACAAGGCTAGTAGAAACATCTTAATAGCATTAAGAGACGGCTACTCTAGCGATCTTACTAAGGAGCTAAAATCAATATCTGAAGAAAAAGAAGCTATAAACCTAGAGATTAGCAAGCTGACCAAGAAACAGTTACTTATGACTGATGAAAACCGTAAGAAAATTTGCTATAAAATTAAAAAAATCATGCTATCAAACGAAAGTATTGAGGTTAAACAGTACCTTGCCCATGTTATCGATAGCATAGTAGTTTCTAATGATAATGTGGAGCTAACCCTTAATATAGCGTAATTAGAATCCCACTCATTCCATATGGCATGAGTGGGATTCTTCGCACAGATAGGAACTGGTTGTCTTTTCCGAAATGTCGATTGAGAAATCAAAAAACTCTCGTTATTTCCTAGATAACGCAAACTATAGATATCGTTAGTGCTATCGTGATGTAAAATAAATTTTACATCACGATTGAAAAATAGCCCGCTATATGGTATACTTTTATTAGAGAAAGGGGGTATAGGGATGCCAATTCAAGAAATATTTAACAATCGAGAAATTGCCATTGGTATTTGGGGGTTGCTTATAATTTTAGCTTTTTCATTTACAAAAGCTGCACGAGATTTTATTAAAACAGTAATCCCCATCTTGTTCTGCAAGAAATTCATCGTTTTCTATATTGTCTTTTTGTCCTTTTTATTTTTAGTAATTGCTTTTTTAAAATGGACCACGTTTTGGGATATTGGCTTGTTGAAAGATACAATTTTCTGGGTAATGTTTGTAGAATTGCCACTATTTGTAAAAGCTATTCAAGAAGCCAATGATACACGTTTCTTTAAGAATCTTCTAAAAGAGAATCTGAAGTTCATCGTAATCTTTGAATTCTTAATCGATTTTTGGACATTTAGTTTAGGCATCGAGTTGATAATAGTGCCTATATCAATTATAATTGCTATTCTATCGGCCATAGCATCCAGAGATAAAGCACACAAACCAGCAAAGCAATTTTTCAATGCTCTACTCACTATCTGGGGAATAGTGCTTATTGTAAATGCTATATACAACACAATTTATCTTCCTGAAAAATTATTTACTCTAGATAATTTAAAATCCATTGTTCTCCCAAATATTCTGTTAGTTTTCAATCTTCCTGTTGTATATGGTCTATCTCTTTACAGTGGGTATGAGCAGTTATTCATTAGAGTTAAGGATAAAGCAAAACAAAAAAGCAAAATGAAACTGCAACTGTTATTGTTTGCAGGTGTAGACCTATATAAAGTGACTGCTATTCGAAAAAACATAAGTAAAACGATTTTGAACAGCTTAACAGTAGATGACTTGCGTAGAAACTTGTCAGAATTAGAAAAACAACTTTCACTTCAAATTGGAGACAATTATATGAAACGCTCGAACTTTTATTATTATTCTTGTGTAATAGCCGCTCTTGTAAGTTTGATAGGATTAATTTTCTCAAACTCTACAGTAACATTGAAGGAAATAATAACTTTTAATTTTGCTGTTGATATGGCACGACTGAGAGAGATTTTAACATATATTTTTTCTTTCTCTTTCGTACTAAGCATAGCAATGTTATTTTATGCTATCGGATTTAAAAAGAAAAAATATGAAGAAATTTCTCAAATAAAAAAATATGCTCTTCATGACTTTCTTTTTGCTTTGGAGAAGCAAAAGAATCAGTTAAAGGAGTATCCTCCCCTTGAAGATCCTATCAGTATATACGTGGATTATATGATAATAGCTAACTCCTTAAAATTGGCCTGTGAAAAAGTTGTTGATGTATATGGTAATTTGTTAACGGTTTGGGAACGTGAAAGTATATCTGCATTACAATCTTCTGCTACGGCTTTAACAATCAATGTGACAGTTCATGGAATCGATTTGACCGAATGTGACGTCAATAGCTTTTGTATCTTCTACAAAGATAAAGTAAAATCATCACAGTATAACGACAACTTTAATTCATTTACTTCTATTATAAAAAACGATATTGAGAAGTATTCTAAAAGAATTGAAGATACATATGCAGATTTCAAAAATTATTATTGATCTTATTAATTAATAAAAATGTGAGGAAACAATTATGACTAACGAAGAAGTATACCTTAAATTAGTAAGAATTTCAAACATAGATTTATCTACTTACATAAGTTCAGAAAATCGTTGCATTTATCACTATACTTCGCCTCAAGGACTTAATGGGATATTGAGCAACCATACTCTCCGCTTCACTGATAGAAATTTCCTTAATGATTATAGTGAAGGCCGCAATGTAATGCAATTGTGCTTAAAATCAAGATTTGAGCTACATCTTCCCAAAGAATACAGAAAATACTTCAAAGAATGTTGTCAATTATTATTTGATAATCCTTCAAAAAAGAAGAGGCACATCTATCAATGTTCTTTTTCAACTCAAGAAGACAATCTTTCTCTTTGGAATTACTACACAAAAAGTGATGGTATAAAAGGCTATAACGTAGGCTTTAATTCATTTGATTTATCCAAATCGCTTGTAACTCGCGATTACTCAGAAAAACGCGGAATCAGGATTTTTCATGGAAACGTTGTGTATTCAGTGGCTAATCAGAAGAAAACCATAAAAAACATTGTTAAAGATTTTAATGATATAATCGAGGAAAACAAATCAGACTGCGAATTTTGTAAATTAGCTATTCAACTTCTTGTTGAAAAAATATTATTTGTAGGCTCATTCTTCAAAAATCCACACTTTAAGAATGAAAACGAGTACAGATTGCTATTACATCTAATGTCGTATTGGGATCCCGATGAAAAACTTGCTAAATTTTATGTGTTAGAGAAAAGAGCATACACATACGAAAAGAATGGGCTATTAATTCCTTTTATAGATATTGAGTTTCCTAGAGATATTTTAAAAACTATTTTTATTTCACCAACCTTAAAGTTTGATGAAACAGAAAGCAACTTAAAAAATGCACTAAGAATACATAGTTATAATCCAGACCAGATTAATATTAGAAAATCTGATATTCCTGTAAGATATTAATATGACTACTTTTACAGTTGTCGGCTTCTAGCACAATGTAGTAAAAAATGGTAAATAAACGCAACTCTCCACCAACAACTCGGAAACAGCACTTTGGAAAGAACTCATCACCGCTTTTGGCTAGGCAATGGAGCGCAAAAGCAAGGCTCGATTCTTCCGAGATAATGAGAGGTACAGCGAGGTCGAGACCTTCCATTATTACAAAAACTACTAAAACCGGCTATTTGAGAGTGATACAACAGGCTTAGGTTGTGTTTTATACCTCTCTATGCATTTTCTTGCTATCATAGGTGCTACACCTATTTTACCGACTCTATCCATATAGTCTTTTCCGTGATAATGAGCAGTTACTGGTCGGGTCCACCAATGCAAAAAGCACCCTTTGGGGTGCTTTTTGCATTGGTGGGGCCGACATTGGAGTTGAACCCGCTCGCGCTTAGCGCTTTGTTTGCACTAATATTCCAACCTCGCTGTGTTAGCGCAAGCATTCCTGCGCGAATACGGGTGCACATACCAAGCTTGAAGATCGACAAGCTGGCTTGTCAGGCGAAAAGCGCAGGTATATTCGCCTTTGGCGAAACCTCCGTCGGGTCCACCAAAAAGTGAAAAGGGGTACGCGAGGTACCCCTTTTTTGTGTGCAATCCAGAGATCTATGATCCTATCATGCACCTATGGTATTACTGAAAATAAATTGTGTGAACTGTGCCGTTTTCATCGGTGTAGGTCGCCTTTTTGAAGGTACCGAGATCGCCGAATGCAGCAGTTTCGGTGGTAGAAATGTAGTTTCCACCGTCAACCACAAGATCCATAGCCTGTATATTGGGATAAGGATAGTAGCCGGCTGTTCCGGTGCTGGGATTCTTTACAGCAACCTTCACTTCTACCTCAACGCCGTCGATCATTACTGTCTCAGTATCGTAGAAGTATACCGTCTTTGTGTTATTAGACAACGCAGTGAAGTTACCTTTGGAACCGTTAAGTACTACGTCAACGTCAATATAAACGTAATATGTACCTGTTGTCCATTCGCCAATGATACTTCCGTAGGAAATCTGAGTATTGAATGTCACGCCGTCTGTAACTATTACATAAGCAGTCTTCTTGGTTCTTACGTCGAATGCACAAGGACTACTCTTTGAGTTATTAAGATTTACAGTTCCCTTTGCAAATACAAGTCTAACATTCTGGTCATTTGCAACCTTAACATTGTTATCGCTAGCATTAAGATTAAGAGTACCGGAAAGATTATCCCTCTCACTACCAATCTGAATTGCATTACACTGAATAGACTTGGCGCTACCTTTAGCAGTAAGAGTTCCGCACACGAGGAGTCTGGGAACGAAGCCATACTCATAGGAAGCATTTACTGTGGGAGCACCTGCTACGTAAACATATGTACAGCTGAGAGTTCCATAAATGGAGAGAGAGCCCGCGGTCTTGTAGTAAGAGCCACCGGAATATACGTCAGAGCCCTCATAAAGGATACAGGTACCGTTGTTGTTAATAGTACCGGAGGTGGTTACCTTACCGTAAATATAGAACTTAGCAGACGAACCCTTAAGTGTATCACCCTTTGCATTAGTGATATCAAGAGTACTTCCCTTGTTTACTCTGAGGAATCCACCGTCCCAGATCGCAAGTCCATGGGCATCATCAGCTGTGCCTGTTACCTTAATGGTAATGTTGGCAGGCTTTTCATCAGTACCGACAATAAGGCCGTTGTTATGTCCCCATCTATCATGTCCGCTGTAATTAAGGTTACCAGTAATAGTAAGAGGAAGACCTGCAGTACGAGCACCGATTCCGGTAATGTTTTCGGTATATCCATCCGCTACGTTATAAATGTAGCCTTCTGTTTCATCATAAGTTACAGTAATATACTCGTTATTAAGCTTCTGGTAGTCATACTTTGTTACAACGATTTCACCCTCGCCTCTGTTTACAGTAAGGAAGCTGTCAACCTGAACGGGAATAGAATACTCGATCTCGTCACTGATAAGAGTGAATACGGTATCCAAGGTAACGGTTACTGCGAAGGCAGGTCTTGTTGTGGCGGTAGTATAATTAACGGTATCAAGCTTAGGAAGAACGGGAGAGGTGATCTCCTTTGTAAGCTCCTCGTCAAGATAGTACTTACCGCAATCAGGACATGCATAGTGAGCAATAATACCCTCACTCTCAAAGGTTGCATCAACGAGCTCTACAAATGCCATATCCTTGTGAGCAATAGCATCGATAACCGTCTGCTCTGTGAATACCTCGTTACATCTGTCACAATGCTTACCCTCGGTAAGACCTGTGGATGTACAGGTAGGAGCAACAGCGGCATCGGTAACATCGTTATGACCGGGAGAGGGGATAACGGTCTGCGCCACAAGGATCTCACCACAGATGGAGCAATGCTTACCCTCGGTAAGACCGTCAGCGGTACAGGTTGCATCCTCGCCTGCATCAATTACCTCGTTATGGCTGGTGCAAAGCTTAGCGCCGCAACCGTTACGGTCACATACGAAGTCGGAGTTTTCGTCAATGTGGCCAAGCGCAAGAGCGATGCTCTGAGGAACTGTTGCAGTACCGCAAACGCTACAATGCTTACCCTCGGTAAGACCGTTTTCTGTACAAGTAGGAGCAACGGCGGCATCAACAACCTCGGTGTGGCCAAGAGCATCTACTACCTGCTGAGCTACGAGAATCTCTCCGCAGGTTGCGCAGTGCTTACCCTCGGTAAGACCGGTGCTATCACAATCGGGTGCTACAGCAGAATCGATTACCTCCTCATGCTCGTGAATGGGAAGAACAAGCGCTACCTTTGTCATAATTGCAAAGTGATCCGAAAGGAAATTAGCATCATTGTCACCCCACTTGTCCTGACAGATGTCGAACTCGAGAGCTGCGAAGTGCTTACCGCTTACGAAGCAGTAGTCGATAATGTAATCCTTATCATCGCTCAGGTTGCCACCCCAGGAATGGAAGGTGTCACCGGATTCGGTCTTATATGCGAATTTCTGAGTATCCATATACTGTGCCGAGGTGTTAGCGTATGTCTGGCTTGCATCGGTACAGTTAAAGTCACCTGCTATGTAGGTAGGATAATCATACTTTGCAGCCTCATCAAGTATGAGCTGCATACCATTTACCTGAGAGGTTGCAGTAAGTCCAAGGTGAACGGTAAATACGTTAAGATACTGCTCGGTTGCCTTATGCTGAAGCAAAACGTTAACAGCAATACGGTAGTAGCTCTCGTCCCAGCCTTTGGACTCCTTCTCAGGAGTTTCGGAGAGCCAGAATCTCTGTCTGGAAACCTCGTTCCACTCAGAGGTCTTATAAGCTATGGCAATACCCTCGCCGTTAGTGCCCTGTCTGGAATACCAAACTACGGTATAATCGGTCAAGCCTGCTGCAAGGTCGCTATACTGATTGGGCTTAACCTCCTGGAATGTAATAACGCTGGGATTACGTGCGATAATGCTTGCAATAAGAGCAGACTTACGCTGTGCCCAAGACTTTACGCCGCTATCAGCATCTGTTCTGATATTGAACGCCATAAGATCAAGGGTAAGAGCCTCCTGAGAAAGCTTGATCTTTTCTGTGGAGATAAATCCAATGCCCTTAAAGTTGGTTGTTGTGGAGGTGTTGAAGGTAATTACGTTAACGCCCTCTTCAAGGTAAAGAGTTGCTACAGCGGTAGACTGCCAATTATACCAACCGGTAGAATTAAGCTTGCTATCCATATCGTAAACAACGTTAGCCTCAGAGCCGTTAACCTTGATCCAATCAAGAACGTGCTCTGCTCCTGTGGTGGAGTAGAAGGGCTTAGCCTTATTTCTTGCCGCCTCGATAATAAGAGTTACAGCAGTGGGCTTATCAACAACGATAGTAGTGGTATATGTCTTGTCACTGCCACCAAACATCGCATAAGTAGAGTTCCAGTTACCGTTAGTGTACTTGAAGCCTTCTGTTCCAACGGGAGTGCCGGCATCGTTCATATCGGTATACCAAGCCTCAGCACCAAAGGAATACATGTCTGCAATAACCTGGGATTCCTTAATGTCGATGATGAAATCGGTGCCGTCATATGTGTACTGCCAACGTGAAGAAACGCCGGTAGCAAGAAGCACATAACCCTCTGTATCCTTATTAACGGTGGGAACATTAACGGTGCTTGTTGTATTAACATCACCGCAAGAGCATACATGGACAGACTCGATAACACCCGTTGTATCATAGGTAGGATTGGTGATCATGGTATGAGTCCACTGGTAGGTATGACCAAGCGCGGGAATAGTTTCGGGTTCAACAACTACGGTGTTACAGTCGGAGCAAATCCAGCTTGCAGACTTGCCGTCCTCTGTACAGGTTGCATCCGTCGCAGGAACCTTAACCTCAGTGTGCATATGAACCTCTTCGGTAGACTTGAAGCCCACACCTGCGTGGTTGATCTGAGCCTTGGAAACGTATTCGATAACGTTAGTGCCCTTTTCAAGGACAATTGTAGCAATTTCATAGTAAGCATGCTCGTGCCAGCTGGTACACTTAATATATGCAGATGTGCTAATTACACCCGCGGTGCTACCATTAACCTTAAGCGAGCTTATAGCCGTGCTGTAAGTATAGCTATTGCCGGATTTGCCAGATACCTTAATAAGGAATGTTACACTTGTGGTTTCAGGAACAACTACGGTAGTTGTAAAGGTCTTTCCTTCACCGTCCATGAAGCAACAGTCATACTTAGGAAGAGTTGCGTTAGTATACTTATATCCGGAAACAAAGTTCAAGGAGCCTGCTACGTATTCACCAACATAGAAGGATTCCAGGCCGAAGAGATAGTCTGTGGTTTCCACATTCTCCTGAATATCAAAGCTGAAGCTCTGTCCGTCAATTTCATACTGCCAACGGGAAACTACACCTGCAAAAATAAGTGTATAGCCGTTTTCAGCAGAAATAACACCGATATTCTTTGTGTATGTGCCATCACAGGTCGAGCAATCTCCCGTAAGAACGCCCTCCACGGTGTAGGTGGGAGCAGTTGCAACAGTCAATTCGCCGTGAGTGTGACCGAGTGCAGGAATAACCTCCTGAGGCACGAACACCTTGTTACAAGCGGAGCAAATCTTACCCTCGGTAAGACCTGCCTCGGTACAGGTTGCGGCCTTGCCTGCTACGGTCTCTTCCTTATGGCCGAGTGCGTCAACGGGAATTGTTTCTCTGCTAACCTGTGCACTACATACGGAGCAATAAACTACGTTATCGTAAGAGCCCTTGTCGGTACAGTTAGGAGCAACCTCGTTCTCCTTTACCGCCTGGGCGTTGGTATGACCCTTGGCAGGAATGGTTTCCTGTGCCTTGGTGGTTACACCACAAACAGAACACTTCTTACCTTCGGTAAGGCCTGTCTCGGTACAGGTTGCCGCCTTACCTGCTACGGTCTCGTCGGTATGACCCTTGGCAGAGATAGTATCCTGTGCCTTGGTGGTTACACCGCAAACAGAACACTTCTTACCCTCGGTAAGACCTGTCTCGGTACAGGTTGCCGCCTTGCCTGCTACAGTCTCGTCGGTATGACCATTTGCAGGAATTGTCTCATTCTTGGTTTGTCCGCAGGAGCAGGTCAGCTTCTTTGTGCCCGCCTCGGTACATGTGGGAGCAAGAGTGATATCCTCGCTGTAGGAATGTGCTACCTTGCTGTCAATCGCGTCACAGCCATAGCACTTGTTCCAATGGTGAGTATCATCCATCTGAGGAACGTTATATACGTGAGTCTTGTGACCGATAGCCTGCTCGATTACAAAGCTACATACGGTACAAATCTTTGCCTCGGTCTCGGTTGCACTGTCGATGTTAGGAGTATGAGCAGACTCATCGCCCTTAACGTTACAGCCGTTTGCACATACGTGCCAATGGGAATTAGCATCCGACATCCATACGTTGCCGTAATCGTGACCCTTTGCAGTTCCCTCATCGGTCTGGGTATCGGTGTCATCACATCTGTCGCACTTGGCAGTCTTGGTGCCATCGGCAAGACATGTGGCATCGCCGTTGGAAATATAATTGGTAAAGGAGTGGGTCTTTGCAGGAATCTCGTCCTGTGCGACAAGGGTTGTGCCACAGGTTGCACACTTCTTACCCTCGGTAAGACCTGCCTCGGTGCAGGTTGCATCCTTGCCTTCAAGAATCTGCTCGGTATGACCGGTAGCCTCTAATGTAGCAGGAGCCTCAATTTCATTCTCCCCTGCCTCGTCAGAGAACATCTTTGTACATCTACATAAGTAATAGTCTGCAAATCCGTCTTCCTCACAGGTTGCGGGCTCGCCAACTATTTTTATCAGCGAATGCTGATGCTCGGGATGGTCGGCTTTACACTTGTTTGCGCAAACGTCCATAACACAATCATAGTCAAGACATCCGCCACACTCAATACAAGTGCTTTCGCAATAATGGAAGTGAGCGACAAAATTACAGCTTGTCAATGCCGCAATTATCGAAAGTACGAATAAGAGTAATACGATTTTTTTCATATTATTTCCCCTTTTAATATAAATGTATGATAATATTTTAACATATTTTTAATAAAAAGTAAATTAGTCATATTGCAAGTAATTAAATGTACACCTTTGTGCAATATGTATACAATCCCTCGGGTACAAAAGGAGAGAAAAAGCGTTTTTGTTCTATAAAAAAGCGGGGATTTTTCTGATTTTTAGCAAATAAACCTTAAATTTGCACACTATTGTTTACTTATTGCACATTTTTGAAGTCTTTATTAAGATTTTCAAAGGCGCGCTCAACCTATCGAATGTTTAAACAAACAAGGTATTGAAAAAGGAAGGATTTTATGGTATAATTGGTTTATAAAGTTAAAAAACAAAAGGAGATGCTTTATGAAAGAAACTGTAAAAAAGTACCTGTGGAGTGGTATTTGTGCACTCTGGGCACTTATTATCTCGTTATTCTGGCTCGCAATGCGCGTTATCTGGAGTGGAATTTCCAAGGTGGTATCCGAGGCCGTTGGAGAAAAGACACCCTCAGATCTCATGCTTAATCTTCCCCTCTTTATTTGTATTTTTCTTTGGATAGTCTTTGCACTCTCGGTTGCAAACCTGATTTTCTTAAATAGCAAACTCTGGCCCAAGATTACCCTCACCTCCCTGCTCGGTGTATTCACCGTTGCTTGTATCGCGGTAGTTGCCCTCGGCGCTATTGACTATCTCTACTTTATCCTTCCCAAGTTCTTTATTTCCCTGCTTATCAGCCTTTGTATTGCGGTATTTGCAACGCTTCTGTTTATGCCTCCCATCGAAAACACCAAGCTGGTTATCGCATTGAAGTGCTCCTGTGTGGCACTTGTCATTCTCGTAAGCGTATTCGCAGGATACGGTGTTACTCTCGGCTCAAGATTTACCTACGAGCCTGTAGTTTATGCCGTAGAGGACGACTATCAGATAGTTTTCAGCACCAATCACTCGGCGGTTGCCTGGGTTGAGGTTGGCGGAGAAAAGTACTACGATCTGTACGCAGGTAGTATGAAGTCGGAGGACAAGGTACATAAAATCGTTGTGCCTCAGGAAAAGCTTGATGCGGCAGGTGGTTACTCAATCCATGCTGAAAAAATGATCTACCGCGGACCCTTCGGTGGCTTTAAGGGTGGAGAGATCAGCAAGAGCTACAGCTTCCGTCCCGTAAATTCTGCCGACGGACTTGTTTACTACACAGTTACCGATTCTCATCACGCACTTGACGGTGCAGTCGATGCTGCCCTCTCGGTAGAGGGACTTGATTTCCTTGTTATTCTCGGTGACTCGGTTGGTATGGTAGAATACGAGGATAATGCAGAGTTCAGCAACAGGATCGCTCACGAAATCACCAAGGGTGAGATGCCTGTTGTTTACGCAAGAGGTAACCACGAGATTAAGGGTGAGTATGGCGAGGAGCTTTACAAATACGTGGGCAGCAAGGGCGAGAGCTTCTATTACTGGTTTACTCTTTCCGACGTGTTTGGTATCACCCTAGACCTTGGTGAGGACCACGATGACGGTTGGTGGGAATACTACGATACAGACAGATTTACCCTTTACCACGAGGAGCAGACCAAGTGGCTCGAGGGCCTTGTTGCAGAGAAGCCCTATGAAGGCTACAAATACACTCTTGTTGCCTGCCACATTCCCATTCAGTTTGTAAACAGCCGTAAGGACCACGAGGAGGTTAAGGCAGACTGGACCGCGTTACTTAACGAAATTCAGCCCGACCTTGCCGTTTACGGTCATCAGCACGACCTCTATCCCTTCCTTGACGGTCAGGATACTCTTTATAGTGGCAAAAAGCTTATGTACAACAGCCAGTTTAAGGGCGAAGCGGGCAAGACCTATGGCGGATATCTTACCGACTTCCACTTTAACGGATTTATTGCAGGTAGACGCGGCACCACACAGACAGATGATATCGGTGCATTCAACCGTAAGGACCACATCGGCCTTGCTGTAAGAGTTGATCTTACCAGCGGAAAGCAGACCTGCTACTACGTAAACTCTGACGGAGAAAAGGTCTCCGTATATAATCCCTTCGTAGAGGGAGAGGCACAGAAGGAATTTGTGCTTGACCTTAAGTAAAAGGAAAAGAGGACACCGCGGTGTCCTCTTTTTTAACTATTCAAAAAATTTTGACAGCTCCTCTGCAAACATATATCCAAGCTCAAGCTGACTTAAGGAGTCATAGTGAGGGATATCAGGCTTTTCCACAGGCTCCTCTGTGGTGATGAGATGCTGTGTGTCTATAAGCACGTTCATAGGAGATGAGTCGGCAACTCGACGCTTTGACTCATTGACAAGATCGCAATAAACCCAATACATAGGATTGTCGGCTATCATAGCGTCAATAAACGCAATACCGTCGGTGGCGGAATAGCGGGAAAATTCCTTTCTCAAATCCTTAATAAAGTTGGATAAATGGATTTCATAGTTAATACCGTGCTCCACCGAGAAGGAGTCGGATTCTCCCTGCATCCAGCACATACCCTCGATCTCTACGTCATAATTCTTGGATATGAGATACTTGATGCTCAATTTTACATACTTAACAAAGTGCTTGTAAAGGTCTCCTGTATTGCCATCGCTGGAGGGGGAGAGCCATCTGTCAAAGAGGTCGGTTGCACCCCACGCGTATTTAATGATAAAGAAGGTACGGTCAGGATACATCTCATTAAGCTTTTCTGCCAAGCCAAGCTCAGGACCGAAGGAGGTGCCCTCCTCACCCTGTCTGACAGAGCATTTCACAAATCCGTCCGACTGATTATTGCCCGAAGCAAAGTAGTTGATGTAAACGTTGTCGTAGCCCGCCTCGTATTCCGCGTACTTCTCGGGAGAAACGTTCTTCTGAAGATACTCGTCAAGCGAGCATCCCGATGCGTTTGACTGACCTGCAAGAAGAATAACAGTGGCCTTCTTACCCTGTCCGTCGGGGAGTGTATCGTTCACTGTATATGCCATCTGGCTATCCTCGTAGATATACAGTCCAATTATCGATCCTGCACCCAAAACAAGGGCGCAAACAAGAGAAATGATAACTATAGTTTGCTTTTTCATTATATTTTACTGCTCCACAAGGGTGTATGAAGGAATGTCAATGGTGGTATTGCCTACGTTGGAGAAGGTAAGATCATAGATATAAGTGCTGCTGAATCCATCGGTGTTACGAGTCTTTTCAAGGGTCATGGTCTGAATAACACCGTTAAGGAAGGTCACCTTAATGTTAGTTACCTGAGTCTCAATGATATCATTATAGCTGTTGTTATAGGTATAAGTGAAGCTGTAGCACTTAGCGGCCTCATCATAAACAAAGGAATAATAGGCGGTCTCATTGTTAACACTAAAGCCGTACATACCGAAAATCTCGCTCAGAATCTTCCATTCGTTATCGTAAATTTCAACAGCCTCATAACCTCCGGTATAGAGATTCTGATAAACATTGAAATCACCCTGATCGGTGTAGACCTGAAGGAACTTTCTGCTCTCGTAGTTGCCGTATATCATCTGCTCATTAATGCAATAAACAGCGGTCTCGGTCATCTGAAGATACAGGGTGCTGTAGGAATAGGTTGTTCTGTCCTCATCGGTAAAGCAGTCGGTATTTATGTTCTTGCAGCTGACTGTATAATTATAGGCCTCCATATTAGCAAGCCACTCCTCCTCGGTAACAGTATATCTGTCAACAGGAATCTCGGGTGCAGGGGTCTCCTCTCCACCGCCGCAGGAGGTGAGAATCGCGAAGGAGGAAAGCAGCATAATAGCCGCCAAAAGAAGTGAAATGTATTTTTTCATAGCATATCTCCTTAAAAAGTTATCACCTTATTTTACCATTATATTAATATAAAGTCAATAGCTTTTAATGTGAGAAAAACAAAAAGCGCCCCTCGGGGCGCTTTTTGTAATTAAGTTCAGTTAAGCTCAACTGCGGAGTAGAGCTCAATGAAGTCAAAGTTGGTTGCATCACCTGTAGCGGTGAAGCTGATGGTGTTCTCACCGGCAACAAGCACGACGGGCAGAAGCTTCAGGCTTACAAAGGTATGCCAATCCTCCTCACCCTTTGACGTATCAACAGCATCAAGGTAACGGTAAGGCAGGTTAACCGTTACAGCGTTAACGCTAACGCTGAACATCTGATCAAAGGAACGACCGGAGGAACGCTTACTTACACCCGCGAAGAGGTAAACAACGGTATCCTCAGCTGCGGTGATAGTGAAGGAAATTGTAGTGCCGGAGGCAACGTTTCCTACGTAGGATCTGTTACTTGCGTAATCCTTGTCAACACGAATAGGATTGCTTGCGGAGAAGTTAATAAGCTCTGCATGCTCTGCCTCAAACTTATAAGCAACAGAACCCTCGGGAAGATTTTCATCAACCTCTACCTTACCGAAAGCACCGTTACCCCACTGGGTATCAAGGTAAGCAAAGCGCTTGGTGATCCAATCGATTACCCAGTCAGCTGCTTTGCTCTGTGCGGTCTGTACATCTCTGTAGCTGTTGAGAGTGGGGTTACACTCGCTGTTACCGCCTGTTACACGGTTGGGCCATCTCTCGAAGTTCTTAATGTAGTAGTCCTTATAGGTTTCCTTTTCTGCCTTAAGGAACTCAATGGTATTCTCAAGAACGCCGTGGTCCTTCATATCAGTCCACTTTGCAACAACCATCTCCCAGAACCAATCCTCGTTTGTTACAAGTCTGATCCAGGGGTTGTTCTTCTTGGAAGCATACATACCCTGTGCGTTGGGAACTGCGTTGTTGATATCGGATCTGAGACCGAAGCAGGAATCCCAGTCCCAAGGAGCCTCGAAGGTAATCTTCTTGTTACCCTCTGCAGTCATATTAAGAGAAAGATAGAAGCTGGACCAGTCAACGTCAAGATCACAGGCGATCTCGTTAAGAATGTAAATATCAACGAGAGACTGAATGTCGATTACGGACGCAACAACGTCCTTTGCATTCTTTGCAGAAGAGTCAGCAACAATGTTATAGTTCTCATCGAACTTATAGTAGTTGCCCTTGGTTGCCTCGTAAGCGATAGTGAAGGCCTTCTCAAGATAGCTCTTTAAGAAGTTAAGCTGATCCTTGGTGTAAAGATCGCTCTTTACGGTGTAGCCAATGCCGCCTCTGTAGGCAGCGCCGCTGGGATAGCTCATAGTAAAGGTGGGGTCACCCTCACCACCGTCAAGGTAGGAGGCACCCTCCTCGGTGTAATAACCGTCATACTCGAAGAGGTAACCGATGTCGGTGCCGGTATAATCGTCATCAACCTCGGGAACACTGGTACGGTTATCCTTAGCCTCCTGCTGCTCTACAAGGAGGTATACACCCCAGTACCTATTGTTAAGATAAACCTCTACGCTACGGAAGTCGGTGCAGTAGTAGCCGTCGGAACCGAGAATAGCATTACCAAGATAGAAGGCAAGGCTATTGTTCATCATGGAGAGGTCCTTATAGTCTGCAAGAAGAACCCAGTTCTTATACTTCTCTTCGTCATGGAGACCAAGAAGGCTCTGCTTTTTGGAGAACTTGATACGGATAGGCTTCTTCTCGTAGTTAAGAGTAGCATTACCGCGAACCTTAACCTCTGCTGCGATGTCGGTCATTGCATAACCTTCCTCACAGTTAGTAACAGTTACGGTTGCGTCAACGTAATCGATCTTGCCGTTAACCTTATCGTTCTTATTAAACTTGGTTGCCCAGCTGTTATCGCCGTCGGGAGTATTGATGTAAATCGCAGCCATTTCCTCACGGATAATGGGTGCGGGATCGTATGCATCGGGGAAGGCTGCCTCATACTCGTAAACGTACCAGATGCTGTCGAGATATGCAAATCTCTTGGTGATCCAGTCGATAAGGAAGTCTGCAGCAAGTCCCTGCGCGGTGTTGATATCCTTGTAGCTGTTGAGAGTACCGTTGCACTCGCTGTTGCCCTGATATACACGCTGAGACCACTTCTCATAGTTGTGGATATAGTAATTCTTGTAGGTCTCCTTCTCAAGCTGAAGGAACTCGATGGTCTTTTCAAGAAGATCATACTTCTTCATTTCAGACCACTTCTCACGGATCATATCCTGATACCAGGACTGGTTCTTAAGAAGGTTGAACCAAGGATTTTGCTTGTTTGCAGCATAGAGACCCTGCGCATCGTTTACGATACCGCTTCTGAGACCGAAGCAGGAATCCCAGTCCCAAGGAGCCTCGAAGGTAACTCTCTTGTCACCCTCAGCACTCATATCAAGAGAAAGATACATACTGGACCAGTCAACGTCAAGGTCACATGCAAGCTCGTTGATGATGTACATATCTACAAGAGACTGTACGTTGATAACCTGGCTCACAACCTGCTTTGCAGAGGTAGCCTCGGGATATGCTACTACGTTGTAGTTCTCGTCAAACTTATAGTAATTGCCCTTAGTTGCCTCAAAAGCAATGTAATAAGCATTGTTCATATAGTTTCTGAGGAACTCGATCTGGCTATCAGCATAGATATCGCTCTTAATGGTATAGCCGATATCACCTCTGTAGCTTGCACCGTTAGGATAGGACATAGTGAAGGTAGGATCACCACCGTTAGCCTCGGTCTCAAGATAGTAGTATCCGTCATACTCGAAGAAGTAACCGATGTCGTTACCGGTGTAGTCATCATCAACCTCAGGAACGCTGGTACGGTTGTCCTTAACCTCTTGCTGCTCTACAAGGAGATATACACCCCAGTACTGACCGTTAAGGTAAACCTCAACGTTACGGAAGTCGGTACAGTAAAGACCGTCAGCACCGAGAATGTTGTTACCAAGGTAGAAGGCAAGGCTGTTGTTCATCATGGAAAGGTCCTTCCAGTCTGCGAGGAGAACCCAGTTCTTGTACTTCTCACCGTCGTGGAGACCGAGAAGATTGTTCTTCTTACTGAACTTGATACGGATAGGCTTCTTTACGTACTCAAGAGTATAGTTACCGCGAACCTTTACCTCTGCGGTCACGTCGGTCATAACGTAATCGGAGTCACAGTTGCCTGTAGAAACGGTAGCATCAACGTAATCGATAAGACCATTGATCTTATCCTGTCTGTTATACTTGGTTACCCACTCGTTGCTGCCGTCGGGAGTATTGATGTAGATAGCAGGCATTTCCTCGGTAATCTGAGGCATATAGCCGTATGCCGCAGGATTTGCAGGACCCTCAGCGTGACCCTGGCACTTGGACTTACAAGCATCCTCTGTGCACTCGCTGTCGGTACACTTGCCGCAATCATCGCACTTGCTCTCGCAAGCATGAGGAGGAACGTGACCCTCGCACTTGGCGGTACAAACCGCATCGGTACAGGTGGTGTCAGTACACTTGCCACACTCGGGACAGAAGCTGTCGCACTGGTGACCAGGTGCAACGGTATGGCCTGCGCACTTATCCTTACATGCCGTCTCGGTGCACGTCTTGTCTAAGCACTTGCCACACTTGGGACACTTGCTCTCACAGTAGTGAGGCTTAGTAATGGGGTCGTCCGGAGTATCGGGAGTCTCAACACCGGGGTTAACTATGCCGGAAATAATTTCGCTAAGATTACAGGACGCAAGAGTGGTCGTAACCATAACGATGCAAAGAAGCATAGCTAAGATTTTGTAGGTTCTTTTCATTGGGTTTCTCCTTTTTGGATGTATTGCACAATTAATATGTACAGAATGCACAAAGAGAAGCAAAAAACACACTCTCTGTTTAGTATATAATAACATATACCTTATAGAATGTCAATATATAATTATGAATAAACAGTAAAAAAAGATAGGCGGAGAGCCGCCTATCCTGAAATTAAAGTAAAATGCAAATTAGGCCGTTGGAGCCCTCGTTGATGATTTTGCCAAGAGTCTCACCCAGCTTCTCGCGTGAGTCGTCGGGCATATGGGAGAGCTTTGCGTTCATACCGTCGCTTACCATATCGTAAAGCGACCTGCCAAACATATTGTATTCCCAGACCTTGTCGGGGTTTTCCTCATACTCTCCGCGAAGGAATTTCACAACCTCCTCCGACTGCTCCTCGCTGCCTATCACAGGGCAAAGATCTGCCTTTATGCCTGTTTTTATCATATGAATAGAGTCTGCGTGGGCGGTCACCTTCACACCGTAGCCGTTCGGCTGCTTTACCAGAGTTGGCTCATCAAGAGTGAGGTCCTTCAGCGAGGGCATAACGATGCCGTAGCCCTTTTCCTCCACGTCAATCAGGGCATCCTCAAATCTCATATACCTGTCGCGTATGTCGGCAAGCTCCTTTACTGTGGCGAGAAGGGTCTTTTCATCACTTATATCCACGCCTGCAAGCTCGCTGACTACGCGATAATACTCCGAGCAGTCGATTGGAATGCTGAATTCGGCGGTGCCGTCGCCCGCATTGACCGAAATGCGATCAAAATTATAGTCGGAGAGGCTTCTGTTTATATCTCCGAGAGTTTCTACGCTCTCCGAGAAGGCCTTTACACTGTTTATCGCATCGGCCTTAAGTCTATGGTCCGACGGAAGCACGGCGGTCCACTGAGGGAGAGCGAAGCTCATCTCTCTCACAGGAAACTCGGCAAGCACAAGGGCAAGTATCTCGCGAATGTCATCGGCATCCAGCTCGGGACAGCAGACGAGAGCAACGGGAGAAGAGTATTTTTCCTCCAACTGATGAGCAAGCGCGTGAGCAGAGTCGCTGTCGGGGTTGGCGGAGTTAAGAATAATGGCAAAGGGCTTGCCAAGCTCACGAAGCTCACGCACTACCCTTTCCTCTGCGGGAATGTAGCTGTCACGGGGTATGCCTGCAATAGAGCCGTCGGTGGTGACAAGCATAGCAATGGTTGCATGCTCACCAATCACCTTGCTCGTGCCAAGCTCAGCCGCCTCGGTAAAGGGCATCGCCTCCTCCGACCAGGGTGTGATCACCATACGGTTTTCACCGTTTTCCTCCGCCCCAAGTGCTCCGTCAACAAGATAGCCAACGCAATCCACCATCTTCACGCGGAATTCAATGTCAGAGTCTAGTCGCACCTTAACCGAGTCATCGGGCACAAACTTCGGCTCGGTGGTCATAATCATTCTGCCCGAGGCACTCTGTGGCATCTCGTCAAGGGTGCGCTGACGGTCATACTCGTTCTCAATGTTGGGGATAACCACGCTGTCGAGAAACCTATGTATAAAGGTAGATTTTCCGCTTCGAACAGGGCCGACTACACCTATATAGATGTCACCGCCCGTCCTTTTTGCAATATCCGAATAAATGGAATTATCACTCATTGTTTTTTCTCCTTGTCAAAAGCTTTCATACAAGTCTATGAGCGAGATTTCCCAAATATCACGGATATAAGAAAAAAGGATAAAGTTACAGAAAAGTCCTGCTTCTTTACCCTTTTATCTTTGTTTTTTACTATTTTGACCTATAAGTAAGTTCTTGGCGACGAGATTTTGAGATAGAATACCCCCTTTCACACCGAAGGCGTAGTGACCTACGTCGAGCTTGTGGGAAAGGGGGCATTATAGCCAAAATATCTAAGCCAAATTAAGCCTTGTTTACAGAGCCGAAGAGCTCCATCTTCTCCTTAACTGTAGCCTTGATTGCCTCAAAGCCGGGTGAGCAAGTAAAAAACGTCAATGACGGTTTTTACGACGCGAAGTCAACCAAGCAAGGAGTTATAGGCGTAAGCCTGTGCGCGCCGCATAACGACTATGCGACTTGACGGGGCGGACGGCTGATTTGATTATGCCTTATTTACAGAGCCGAAGAGCTCCATCTTCTCCTTAACGGTAGCCTTGATTGCCTCAAAGCCGGGAGCAAGAAGCTTTCTGGGGTCGAAGCCCTTGCCGGAGAGGTCCTTGCCTGCCTCGATGTAGGTACGGGTTGCAGCAGCGAATGCAAGCTGGCACTCGGTGTTAACGTTGATCTTGGAAACGCCAAGGTCGATAGCCTTTGCGATCATATCAGCAGGGATACCTGTACCACCGTGAAGAACGAGAGGCATAACGCCTGTCTTCTGCTGAATAGCATCAAGAGTCTCGAAGGAGAGACCTGCCCAGTTCTCAGGGTACTTACCGTGGATGTTACCGATACCTGCAGCAAGCATGGTTACGCCAAGATCAGCGATCATCTTGCACTCTGCGGGATCAGCACACTCACCTGCACCAACAACGCCGTCCTCTTCGCCACCGATAGAGCCTACCTCAGCCTCAAGAGAGATGCCCTTCTCGTTACAGAGAGCAACAAGCTCCTTGGTCTTTGCGATATTCTCCTCGATAGGATAGTGAGAGCCGTCGAACATTACGGAAGAGAAGCCTGCCTCAATGCACTTAAGCGCGCCCTCGTAAGAGCCGTGGTCAAGGTGAAGAGCTACGGGAACGGTGATACCGAGACCCTCGATCATACCGTTAACCATACCAACGATGGTCTTGTAGCCACACATATACTTACCTGCACCCTCAGATACACCGAGAATAACGGGAGAGTTCATCTCCTGTGCGGTGAGAAGGATTGCCTTGGTCCACTCAAGGTTGTTGATGTTGAACTGACCTACTGCATAGTGTCCAGCCTTTGCCTTTTCAAGCATTTCCTTTGCAGAAACTAACATAATTATATCTCCTTAATAAAAAATTTTCCTTATATATTATACTAGACTTTCCATCTAAAATCAATAGGTATTTGACATTTTCTTCACATAAATAAAAATATTTAATAAACCTCTTGCATTTTTCGCCTTCTTGGTGTAAAATATAAGGTACGAAAATATTGTCTTTTCAGGAGAATAAAAATGATTGATATTAAGTTTCTCAGGGAAAATCCCGAGATTGTAAAGCAGAACATCAGAAACAAGTTCCAGGACAGCAAGCTCCCTCTCGTTGACGAGGTTATCGCACTCGACGAGGAGCTCCGTCAGAACAAGAAGCGCGCAGACGATCTCCGTGCTAACAGAAACAAGATCTCCAAGTCTATCGGCGCTCTCATGGGCCAGAAGAAGTTTGAGGAGGCCGAGGAGGCTAAGAAGCTCGTTGCACAGCAGGCACAGGAGCTTGCAGAGTGTGAGGCTAAGGAGACCGAGCTTTCCGAGAAGGTGCAGAAGATCATGATGATCATCCCCAACATTATCGATCCCACCGTTCCTATCGGTAAGGACGACTCCGAGAACGTTGAGGTTGAGCGCTTCGGTGAGCCTCTTACCCCCGATTTCGAGGTTCCCTATCACACAGATATTATGGAGCGCTTCTGCGGTATTGACCTTGACTCCGCCCGTCGCGTTGCAGGTAACGGCTTCTACTACCTTATGGGTGACATCGCAAGAATTCACTCCGCTGTTATCTCCTATGCACGTGACTTTATGATCGAGAGAGGATTTACCTACGTTATTCCTCCCTATATGATTCGTGCAGGCGTTGTTACCGGTGTTATGTCCTTTGCAGAAATGGAGGCAATGATGTACAAGATCGAGGGCGAGGACCTTTACCTTATCGGTACCTCCGAGCACTCTATGATCGGTAAGTTCATCGACCAGATCGTTCCCGAAAACGAGCTTCCCTACACTCTCACCTCCTACTCCCCCTGCTTCCGTAAGGAAAAGGGTGCACACGGCATCGAGGAGAGAGGCGTATACCGTATTCACCAGTTCGAGAAGCAGGAGATGGTAGTTGTTTGCCGTCCCGAGGAGTCTCCCGTTTGGTTTGACAAGCTCTGGAAGAATACCGTTGATATGTTCCGCACCCTTGATATTCCCGTAAGAACTATTGAGTGCTGCTCCGGTGACCTTGCTGACCTTAAGGTTAAGTCTGTTGACGTTGAGGCATGGTCTCCCAGACAGCAGAAGTACTTTGAGGTAGGCTCCTGCTCTAACCTTGGTGATGCACAGGCAAGACGTCTTAAGATCAGAGTTAAGGGCGAGAGCGGTACATACCTTGCTCACACCCTCAACAACACCGTTGTTGCTCCCCCCAGAATGCTTATCGCATTCCTTGAAAACAATCTTAATGCTGACGGCTCTGTAAATATTCCTGCTGCTCTCCGTCCTTACATGGGTGGCGTGGAGAAGATTGTTCCCAAGAGATAAGCTATGAAGAAGTGCGTTATTTTAGTAGGTCCCTCTGCGGTAGGTAAGACCACCGTTGGCCACGCGATGCTCGAGATGAGCGACAGATACGAGCTTGTACGCTCGGTTACCACAAGAGAGATGCGTGCGGATTCCTTCGGTAGTGAGTACATCTACATCTCACGCGAGGAGTTTCTTCACCAGATAGAGATTGGCGGTGTTCTTGAGCACACCGAGTATGCAGGTCAGCTTTACGGCACTCCCCGCTCGGAGATAGACCGTATCACAAGTGAGGGTCGAGTTCCTCTGCTTATCCTTGACCTTAACGGAGCAGACTCGCTCTTCAAGGCTGAGGGCATTGCGCCCTGCACCATTTATCTCTACGATGAGCTTTGTGTTATCAATGACAGACTTAAGGCTCGTTACATCAGCGACAACACCAGCGAGGCCGACCAGAAGAGATATGACTCACGTACCAAGCAGAACGTGATTGACTTCTCCCACATGGAGGAGTACGAGTCCTTCATCTACAGCTTCGTTAAAAACTGCTCTACCGTTGAGTGCTGTGCAAACGAGGTGAACCGTATTTACGACGTCTTCGCAGCCGACACCCCGAAGGATGAGGCTACAGCAAAGGCTATCGCAAAGGCTCTGGCAGACTCTGCAAGAGCAAAAATGTAAATAATAATTAGCAAAAAACAGCCCCACCTACAAAGGTGGGCTGTTTTGAGTTTTAAAACAGAAAGTTGACATATGAATAAAATTATCAAAAATTTGTTGTGCCTTACACTTGCGGCACTCACTCTTTTCTCCACAACCTCCTGCTTCTATTTTGGATTCAGTCCCGACTATGATGGCACTCCCGAGGATATATACTCCTGCGGTTTAATCAGCGAGGATATGTTCCTTGTGGCAGAGGGAGACAGCCTTAAGACCCTTGGCGGTGAGGTAGTTACTCTTCGCGGTGTGAATCTCGGCGGTCTCTTCGTAACCGAAAACTGGATGAATGCTATCTTCAAGCAGACCTATACCGAAAACGGCAATCGCGTAAGGACCTATGACAAGCTGATAAGCGAGACCTTCATTAAGCGCTTTGGCGAAGAAAAGGCAAAGGCTCTCTGGGAGGAGTACAGAAGCAACTACATCAGCGACGAGGACTTTAAGCTTATGAAGGATATGGGCATCAACGTTATCAGACTTCCCATAACCTATATGACCGTCGATTTCGATGCTATCACCGATTACAGCCTTGCAGGTGACTATGATTTCTCGCTTGTAGATGCTATTATCGAGAAGGCGGCATCCTACGGTATTTATACAATTCTCGACCTCCACGGCGCGTACGGCTCTCAGAACGGTGCAGACCACTCGGGTGAGGTAAAGCTGCCCACCGATTTCTACTCTAACGAGGAGATGATGCAGCTTACCGTTGATCTCTGGCGCGCTATGGCCGAGCATTACAAGGGCAACGCTGCGGTTGCGGCATACGATATTCTCAACGAGCCCTCCGAGCATAAGGAGGGTGGCGGCACAGAGTTTACCACCACAAGACACTGGGACTTTATGGACAGACTCTATGATGCTATCCGCGAGGTTGATAAGGACCACGTTGTTATCTTCGAGTCCTGCTGGACCGCGGTTAACATTCCCAACCCCGGCAAGTACGGCTGGCAGAATTGTATGTATTCCTTCCACCACTACTCTAACCAGTACGGTGACGATGCTTCTCTCCACAATGCAACCGTTGATGCGGTTATCACCTCGGTAAAGGCTATGAATTTCGGTGTGCCGATATATATGGGCGAGTTTACCTGCTACGGCAACAAGGAGCAGTGGGAATACACCCTCGATGCCTTTAACAAGGCAGGCTGGAGCTGGACTAGCTGGACCTACAAGATTCACAAGCACGGTATGGACCACTGGGGCATAGTAAACGTTACATCAAAGGAAAAGCAGATTGACGTTTATAACGACAGCTACGAGCATATTTTCGAGGCATTCTCAAGCCTTAAGACCCAAAGCGGCAATACAAGATTCTCCTACTTTGGTGACGGCGAGTCGCTCTTTGAGGTTATTAAGAAATACGCTACTGCTAAATGATTTCAAGGCTAAGTCTTATGGCTTAGCCTTTTTTTATTTTGTTTTTGATTTCCGAAAATGCGGCGGGATCGGTGCAAACCGTCAGCTCGCCCGAATAAAGCTGAAGGGCCGAGGCAGGCAGAGTGGGTGTTATAGGACCGAAAAGCGCCCTCTCAAGTGCTCTGGCCTTTCCCTCTCCGAAGGCAAGAAGAATTATCCTCTTTGCCTTAAGAATACTGCCGATGCCCATAGTTATGGCCCAGGTGGGTGGGCTCTCGTGGGGCTTGAAGAATCTTGAGTTTGCCTTTACAGTTGAGGGGGTCAAGGATACCAGCGAGGTCGAGGTGGAAAAGCTGTCGGACGGCTCGTTAAAGGCAATATGCCCATTGTGACCGATGCCGAGAATCTGCAGGTCTACCCTGCCCACCGACTCGATAATTCCGTCATACCGAAGGCACTCCTCCCTTAAATCGGGGGCAACACCGTTTGGGATATGGGTGTTTTCCTTTTGAATATCGATTTTGTCAAAAAGGTGCTTTCGCATAAAATAGGCATAGCTTTGCTCGTGGTCGGCAGAGAGGCTCACGTATTCGTCAAGGTTCAAGGTTTTTATTTTATGAAATGACAGCTCCTTATTCCTATACATTTTTACAAGCTCGTGATAGACGTCAACAGGGCTTGAGCCTGTGGCAAGACCCAAGGTTGCATCAGGCTTTTCGCGTATCAGGTCGGCAACAATTTTTGCGGCAAGGATGGCCGATTCACGCTGATTTGTCTCGCAGATAAATTTCATTTTGGCTTTCCTCCTCGGTAAATTTAGGACTAATATCGGCTTATGAAAAGGGTTGCAAAAAGGTTAATTTCCCTCTCCCACCACCTTGACAACCAGGCTTAAAAACTGTATAATATTTTTAGAAAATTATAGGAGGGTAATATGAGATTTTTACACACTTCCGACATACATATCGATTCTCCCCTGACCACCAAGCTCACACCCGAGAAGGTCAGAGAGAGAAAGCAGGAGCTACTACGCAACTTTGCCAGGCTTGTTAACGAGGCGAGAGGCCTTGGTGCTGAGGCAATAATCATCGCAGGAGACCTGTTTGACACCGAAAAAATATCGAAAAAGGCTATCGACGTGGCCTTTGACATTATAGAAAAGGCCGAGGACATCACCTTCTTCTACCTTCAGGGCAACCACGAGGGCGAGGCATTTATTAAATCGGGAAGAAGCATGCCTGGGAATCTTCTGACCTTCGGCAAAGACTGGACATACTATCAGCTTGACGGTGTGACGGTGGCAGGCAGAAGCGAAATCGCGGAAAAGATGTTTGACAGCCTTGCTCTCCCCGAGGAGAGCAGGAATATAGTTGTGCTTCACGGTGAGCTGAAGGACAGATGCGCCTATCCCGAGACTGTGGGTCTTAGGGATGCTGCAGGTAAGAATATAGACTATCTTGCACTCGGTCATTACCACAGCTTCAGCGCTGAAAGGATAGATGACAGAGGTGAGGCGGTCTACTGTGGCACTCCCGAGGGACGCGGATTTGACGAAACGGGTGACAAGGGCTACTCGGTTATCGACGTCACCGACAGGGCTGTTAAGTATGAATTCCGAAGCTTTGCCGAGCGTAGACTTCATATTGTGAGACTGGACCTTTCGGGTATGACCACCATGACGGAAATAAAGAACAAGGCGGAGGATATGCTGCTTGCTATTCCCCGTAAGGATATGGTAAGAATTGAGCTTGTGGGCAGATACGAGCCCTCACTCTGGAAGGACCTTGGCGACCTTAACCGCTGTCTTGGCGGAAGATTCTACTACTTTGAGGTAAAGGACTCCTCACGCATTGCCATAAACCCCGAGGACTACAAGCTTGACAAGTCGCTGAAGGGTGAGTTTATCAGGACTGTAAGTGCCGACCCGACCCTTACAGACGAGGAAAAGGAAAAGATCATTGCCTGCGGTATCAACGCACTTATGGGCGAGGATCTGTTTGATTAAGGAGGCCGAGATGAGACTTATTGAATGTTATATCGAGAATTTCGGCAAGATATGTAAACAAAACTTTAAATTTGACAAAGAGTTTAACTGTATAAGCGGTGACAACGGAATGGGCAAGACAACTCTGGCCGCCTTCATCAAGGCAATGCTCTACGGCTTTAACGAGACCAAGAAGGCAAGTCTTGAGGAAAACGACAGAAAGCACTATCTTCCCTGGCAGGGTGGCACCTGCGGTGGCTCTCTCACCTTCAGCATAGATGAAAGGGTCTACCGTATAGAAAGAAGCTTTGGTGCAAAGGCGGCTGATGACACTCTTGCCGTTTATGACACCGCTACAGGTAGAGTCTGCCTCGATTTCGGTGAGAATCCCGGTGAAAGCATCTTCGGGATTGATGCCGACGGATTTGAAAGGACTGTTTTTCTCTCCGAGCGTGCACTAACCCCCAAGAGTGATAACAAGTCCATCTCCGCAAAGCTTTCTGACCTTGTAGGCTGCGACGGTGATATCGGAGGAATGGACCAGGCTCTTAAGACCCTCGAGGAGCGTAGAAAATTCTACCACAAAAAGGGTGGCGCAGGTGAGATAGGCAACACCCATGCACGTATCATCGAGGTCACAAGAAAGCTGGAAAGACTTGCTGAAATTGAAATTGACCTTGAGAGCACCGAAAAGGATATTATTATCCTTGGCACTCAGCTGAAGGAGGCTCGCGAGGAGGAAGCAAAAATTCTCAAGGAGCGCGAGGCACTTACTGTAAAGGCGGCAGGCTCCGACGCACGCGAGAGGCTTACCTTGGTGGAAAAGGAGCTGAAGGATGCCAAGGAAAGACAGAGCCGTGTTGCAGAAATCTTCTGCGGTAATATCCCAAGCTCCGAGGAAATTGACCGGGCAAGAGACAAGGCGAGCGAGCTTAAGAGTCTGCTTTGCTCTACCCCCGAGAGTGCAGAGGAGAAGAGATACAAGCATCTCAGAGCAAAGTACGACGGAAGTATTGAAAAATCGGATATAGATAACGCGAAGGCGACTCTTGCAAGACTCTCCGAGGCAAGAGCAAAGGAAAATGACCCTACCCTCTTGCGTGCAAGAAGGGTCTTTGCAAACAGAATACCCGAGAAGAGCGAAATAGAGGAGATAGATCTTTTATTAAGCAAGGCAAACGGTTTCCCTCTCGCACTTGTCTTTTACGCATTGTTTGCGATTGTAGGTGTGCTTGGTATTATCGTTAATCCCATAATCGCTGTCATAGGTCTTGTGGGACTTATGCTGACCGCGATAGTAGACGTCACCGTAAACGGCAAGAAAAAGAAGGCAAACAAGGAGAAAATCAATAGCTTCTTCATCTCGGTATGCGGCACAGAGGCCAAGGATAAGGACGAGGCCGAGGAAAGACTGGCAGATATGACAAGACTTCTGCCCATAATCATCGAGGCGGAGAAGCAGAATAGCAGCGAGGAGCTTTTAGCCTCCCTTAAGTGGATTTCCGACAGTCTTGGCGGTCAGCCCATAGAGGAGATAATAAGAGAATACGACGAGTATACTCAGCTGGCTATTGCATACAAGTATATCATCACCGAAAAGGAAGCAAAGGCTGTCCGTGCAAGAGAGCTTTCTGCAGAGGTAGAGGCCTTTGCAAAGCAATTCGAGACCTGCACCACCGATATTTATGGCGAGCTGCGTGTAGCACTAACCGAGTATCTTAGCCTTGAGGCAATTATCAAGACTAAAACAGCCGAGCTTAACAGTCTAACAGAGCAGACCAAGACTCGCGAGAGCTCGGAGCAGGAGGCAAAGGCAGGTCTTAAGCTTCTCAATGAGCGCAAGACGGCAATCGACGAAAGAATTGCAGATCTGAGCCGTCAGATCACACTCAAGGAGCGCACCGCGCGTGGCTATCAGGACGAGCTTGACGAAAAGGATACGCTCTCCATGAGCAAGGCCGAGCTTGAGGAGCAGTATAAAAAGTACGATGAGCACTATGCCATACTGCAGAAAACCAAGAAATATCTCACCGAGGCAAGAGACAATATGACCTCTAAATATCTCGGCAAGACAAAGGCAGGCTTCCTTAAGTATACCGAAATCATCGGTGGCATCGTGGGTGAGAGCTTCGAGATGGACACCGACTTTGGTGTAACAAAGCAGGAGGGTGCTTCCACAAGGACTGTCGAGGCATACAGCCGAGGCACAAGAGACCTCTTCAATCTGGCATCAAGACTTGCGCTTGTTGACTCTCTTTACGAGGGTGAAAAGCCCTTCATCATTCTTGACGACCCCTTCACCGCCTTCGACGATGGCAAAACCGAGGCGGCTCTTAAGCTGATGCGTGAATTTGCAAAGGACAGACAGGTAATTTACTTCACCTGCTCCAGCTCCAGAAGCATTTAGTCTTGACAAATCATAAAATATTTAGTATAATACTTAATTGACCGAGTGGGGCTGTCGCGCTATATGTTGGCGAAAGCTATTATGGCGAGGAAAGTCCGGGCATCACAGAGCAGGATAACGGATAACGTCCGCCGGAGGCGACTCCCGGGAAAGTGCAACAGAAATAAACCGCCACGGTTGTTTTAAATATTACAGAAGATGCTGTGCCACAGGCTTTTTAAGTGGTGCAGAAAGTGGGAATTTTATGCCGACAGGCGTAGAAACCTACGTCGAGGCTAAAATTCGTGCCTAATAATCCTGCGGATTATGTTCTGTGCTACTTAAAACGACTGTGGTAAGGATGGAAAGGCGAGGTAAGAGCTCACCCACTCCTATGGTAACATAGGTTTGCTGTAAACCCTATCCGATGCAACACCTTGATTTACGGTGGCAACACCGTCGGGCTGCTCGCCCGTTATCATGGTGGCAGAGCCTTTTGGCTTGAACTGTGAAGTAATTCTCAGTGAAGATAGATGACGGCTGCACGTAAGTGTACAGAACCCGGCTTACAAGCTCGGTCAATAATTGAACATTAAGCTGGTGCTTTCATATACTGAAGGCATCAGTTTTTTATTTTTCCCCGATTGCTCTTGACGGATAATAAAAAATAAATTATAATAAAGGGTGATTTGTGTTTTATGCTTATCTCTATGATAGAAAAGGGCTGTCGGCTCTGCTTTTTCGGTCTTGGACTGTCGAGCACAGCGCTGCTAGAATATCTGCCACTTAAGAATTGCAGGGTCAGTATACGGTCGGACACCGACATCAGCTGGTCGGCTATTCCCTGCGGTGCAAGGATAGAGCGGTTGCTTATCGGCAGGTCGGCATACAGGGACATTGACGAGGATATTATTATCTTTTCCCCATCGGTCAGGAGAGACCGAACCGAGCTATTGGAGGCCAAAAACAGAGGTGTGATATTCACCTCGGATGCCGAGATGTTTTTCGAGATGGAGAGTGCTGACGTATTTGCTGTGACCGGGTCGGACGGCAAGAGCACAACGGCCACCCTGACGGATATGATGCTTAAGGCGGGCGGTATAAAATCCGAGCTGATAGGCAATATCGGACGGCCCATGCTTCCCTGCCTCGGAAAGAGTGAGGTGTTTGTAGCCGAGCTATCAAGCTTTATGTTAAGCTACGCAAGGCCGAGGGCAAGGCGAGGGTGTATCACCAATATTACGCCAAATCATCTGGACTGGCACAGGGATTTTGAAGAATACAAGGGCACAAAGCTATCACTAAAGGACTGCTGTCAGGAGCTTATCATCAGCGATGAGCTGACCGAGATATCGGGTGCATACGGAATTGTCAGCACCGACAAGGGTTATGGGGAGCTGAAAGCCGAGTATCAGGCAGAGCTGTATCTTACCCTGGAAAACGGATATATCAAGCGGAATGGCAGAGAGCTTATCTCCAAAGACCTGATAGGACGGAGGGAAAGGCACAACCTGAAAAATGCATTGATGGCCATAGGTATGGTTGACGGATACGTGGGCATAGATGAAATTCAGGCGGTGCTAGGTAAATTTGAGGGTTTAGAGCACAGATGCAAGATGATAGCAAGGATTGACGGAGTGGAATGCTATGACTCCTCTATCGACAGCACGCCGAGAAGGACGGCAATGACTCTCGAGTCACTTGGAAAAGAGGTGGTGCTGATCCTGGGCGGTCGAGGTAAGGGGCTGGATTATGCCGACCTTAATCCTGCGATAAAAAGGTATGCTAAAAGGATAATAATCACCGGTGAAAATGCCGAGGAGATATATAGAGCAATAGAAGATCGGAAGAGCTGTATTATGACAAAAAGCTTTGCCGAGGCAATCAATATAGGACTTACAGAGGCTCGCAGGGTGGGTACGCTACTGCTCTCACCTGCATCTACCAGCTACGATATGTTCAGAAGCTACGCCGAGAGAGGCGACAGCTTTAAGGAAATATTGCTGAAAATACAAAGAAAAGAAAACTAAAGTTTACAAATAACAAGGAAACGGTAATCAAAGTGAAGGAAATCTATCTTGACAACAGTGCAACCACAAAAATATGCGACGAGGCATTAGAAAAGTACATAGAGGTTTCTCGCGGATGCTACGGCAATCCCTCATCCCTTCACGCGCTTGGGTTTGAGTCCGAGAAGATTCTGGGCTCTGCACGAGAGGCTGTATGCAGCTCTCTTATGGCAAAGGGGTCGACGGTTATCTTCACCGCATCGGGCACAGAGGCAAACAACCTGGCTATTATCGGCAGGGCCATGTCCAAGGAAAGATACAAGAAGGGCGCAAAGATAATCACCACCATGGGTGAGCACGCATCTGTTGACGCACCTCTCGAAATGCTTGAGGGTATGGGCTACACTATCGCGCGTATTCCCACCAAAAACGGTGAAATCGATATGGATGCCCTCACAAGGGAGCTGACAAAAGACGTTATCCTCGTCAGCATGATGATGGTCAACAACGAGACGGGCGCACTCTACGACACCGCGGCGGTAAGCAAGCTGATTAAGGCAAGATGCCCCGATGCCTTTCTCCATATTGATGCCACACAGAGCTATATGAAGATACCCTTCACCAAGGCAAAGTGCGGTGCGGATATGATTACTCTTTCATCCCACAAGATAGAGGGCCCCAAGGGTGTGGGTGCTCTGCTTGTTGACCCTGCCGTAATCAAGGCAAGAGGTCTTTCACCCCTTATTTTAGGCGGCGGTCAGGAGGGAGGACTCCGCTCTGGCACAGAAAACGTGCCCGGAATTGCGGCATTCGGTGAGGCTGTCCGTATCGGAAGCGGTGCTGTAAGAGAGAGATACATAAAGACCAAGGGGCTTAAGGACTATTCGATAGAGAGAATTGAAAAGGAGCTTAACGAGATTTCGGTGACAAAGCCGAAGGTGGCAGCACCTCATATTTTAAATATTACTCTGCCCAAGATAAAGAGCGAGACAATGCTGCACTACCTTTCCTCTCTGGGAATATTCGTTTCCAGCGGCTCTGCCTGCTCTTCTAACGGTGGACATTTCTCCTCCGCACTTACCGCATTCGGCAGAAGTGACAGCGAGGCGGACACATCCATACGCATCAGCCTTTCCCACAGAAATGAAAAGGAAGATATTGACGCGCTTATCGAGGGACTTAAATCCGGACTCGAGAAGTTGTCGAGGATAAGATAATGGCAAATATTACGATAATTACTGTCGGCACGCTTAAAGAGGGCTATCTCAAGGAGGCGGTTGCCGAATACAAAAAAAGACTCTCGCAGTATGCAAGAGTTGACGAGGTAAATATTAAGGAAGAAAAGATACAGAATGAGGAGGATATGTCGGAGGTAAAGCGCGCGCTTGACAGCGAGGCGGAAAAGATTATCGCGGCTATCCCCAAGGGTGCAGGCAAGATTGCCCTCTGCGTTGAGGGTAAGCAGTATGACTCGGTGGCTCTGGCAAATCTCATCGGCAGAATGAATGATGAAAGCGGAAAGATTGCACTGATAATCGGCTCCTCTCACGGTCTATCCGATAAGGTGAAGAAAGAGTGCGATGTAAGGCTTTCCTTCTCTGCCCTGACCTTCCCCCACCAGCTGATGAGAGTTATTCTTTTCGAGGCGCTTTATCGCTCGTTTACAATTTTAGCAGGCAAAAAGTATCATAAATAAACAAAAAATGCGACTCTGATCGGAGTCGCATTTTTATTAGTACATTATGCCGTACATGTTTGAAATATATGCTCTAATTTTGATCATCGTAGGTCGTTCATCGTTTCCAGGAACGCGATAAAAGGTAATGCCGTTTTTCTCTGCTTTTATGTATCCGTCTGCATTACTCCCTTCATTGGATATATCATATCCAAGGTCTGAAAAGACTTCTATAAACTCCTGCAAAGTAGACTTAGTAGTAAGACCATAAACCTTTACGGTAGGATCGGTTATATCAATACGTGTTACACAACTCGAAGGAGAACTGTAATCAGGATAATTCGTGACTACATAGCTTACGTAAAATTTAGGCTTCTCATACCGTTGTTCTTCTTCGTTGTACGTCAGACGATATCGTTTACCAAGAAATTCACTAGCACCAAACCAGCCAAATATCTCATCGTGTCCAGACCAATCGTAGTCATCTACGTTTTCACAGATCCAAAAATCAAGTGTGGTTTCTTTATCTCTGTCCTTATTGGGAATGTTTAAGCTGTAATACACACCAAGCAATCCATCCATTATATTGCATGATGTAAGGCAGGTCATCAACAAAAAAACAATCAAGCAAATCGATAATATTTTTCTCACAAGCGTTCTCCTTATCTAAATTTTATATAATTTCCTCCGGGAATTCTCTTGACATTGCGGCATTGGAATAGGCCTTGTCGCCTGTGACCTCGCGGACTATTTCGATAAAGGGTGGGAAGCTAACCTTGGTTTCGCGGCTTAAAAGCTCGGTTTCCATTATGGCGGTGTGCTGCCATTCGGGATAAATATCAATCTCGAAAAGCTGACCCTCGTAGGTGAAGGTGTATCGCAGCTTGTCTATAGGAGTAGTGCCTTCCTTAATATTTTCTGACAGAGCGGCAAACTGCAGAGGTGAAATCTCGCTCTCAATCTCGGTGCAGGACATACCGTCAATGCGAATCTTTTTGGTCTCGTAGCAAAGGGTGGTGTCGCTATAGGTGCGACGGCGAATGCGATGGGTTACCCCCTTCTCCGAGGGAAGATAAATCTGCAAAATATGGCTCTCGGTGCTGCCGTCTATGTGGAGAATTGTCTTAACAGAGGGCATTTTTATTATATATTTGCGCTCAATTTCTACCTGGGTGTGCTCATTCATTTTAAATTTACCCCCTTTTTTATTATGATTTTAGCACAAAAAAGCGGGCTTTTCAAGTCCAATTTAACATTTTATATTGACTATTAATAAAATGTATGTTAAAATAACTTATAAATTAAACTCAGAGAGGCTCGATATGGAAGATAAGACTTTGAATAATAATGATGAAAATCTCCAGCCCACTGAAAATAACGAGACCGTAATATACTTTGATGAGGAGCCTGCTCCCGCAGAGGAAAATGCAACCGTAACAGAGGTTGAAGGTGCAATCGTGGTTGAATTTAATAACGATGATGCGGCTGAATCCGAGGCAGAGCTCGAGACTAACCTGCCTGCAGAAGCTGAGGAAGTGACCGAGCCTGAGGTTGAGCCCGAGGTTGAGGCTGAGGTTGAAGCTGAGACTGATGTTGAGCCTGAGGAAAGCGAAAATTCTCCTGCTCCCGTTGATGATGACAAGGACGATAATAGCAGCAATCCTCTTTTCTCCCCCCTTTCAATCGAGAATAATGAGGACAACCAAGCGGACGAAAAGAAGAGCAAGCTCTTTAACAGAGAAAAGCCTGCTAAAAAATCCAGAGCTGAAAGAAAGGCCGAGAAGGAAGCCTTAAAGCAGAGGAGAGAGGAAGAGAAAAAGGCAAAGAAGAGAAAGAAAGCAATCATCTCCTTGATTTTGATCATTCTTGTATTTGCTATTCCCGTAGGTCTGCTTGTTTACACTCTTATGCCCCTTATTCCTTTTATTATTGAATTGATTAATAACTTTGTTTAAAAAAGCACCGCCTGAATGGGCGGTGCTTTTTATTTTGATATGATAACCGACAAATTTAGTTTAGGCAGAAATCGCACTCTTATCACGAGGCCGAGTGCGCCATTTAGAGCAGAAATCGTTGTTCTGACGCCGAAGCTATCGCAAGGGCTAAGAGCTAACAAATTTAGTTTAGGCAGAAATCGCACTTTTATCACGAGGCCGAGTGCGCCATTTAGAGCAGAAATCGTTGTTCTGACGCCGAAGCTGTAGTTACCTACAGCGAGAGCCGAAGAACGACGATAAAAATAAAGGGTGTGGAAAACCACACCCTTTATTTTGGTTATGCCTAAATGGATTAGCCCTGGATCATCTTTGCGATCTCTGCGCCGTAATCCTCTTCTCTCTTCTCGATACCAGCGCCCTTGTCATAACGAACATAGCCGGTAACCTTGATAGAGCCGCCAAGCTCCTTAGCAACGGAAGCAACGTACTTGGAAACGCTCATAGAGTCGTCCTTTACGTATGCCTGCTCAAGAAGACAGTTGTTCTCATAGAACTTGCCAAGTCTACCCTTAACGATGTTAGCAAGAACAGCCTCAGGCTTGTTAGCCATCTTGGGATCTTCCTTCATCTGAGTGATAAGAATAGCCTCCTCCTCTGCAAGAACAGAAGCAGGAACGGACTCCTTGTCAAGATACTTAACTTCCATAGCAGCGGTCTGGAGAGCAACGTTCTTAGCGCACTCCTTGAAAGCGTCCTTGTCAGCAAGGTCGGTCTCGAAGGAAACGATAACGCCGGTTGCGCCCATGCCGTGGATGTAAGAGGAAACAGTGCCCTCTACAACCTGGAAGCGACGAATGGAAAGCTTCTCACCGATCTTGTAGATCTGCTCAGCGAGAGCCTCGGAAACAAGACCACCGTTAACGAAGTTAGATGCAAGAAGTGCATCAACGTCAGCGGGCTTGTTAGCGATGATAGTCTTAAGAATGTCCTTAACGAACTCCTGGAAGGTTGCGTTCTTAGCAACGAAGTCGGTCTCGGAGTTAACCTCTACGATAGCGGTGGTGTTGTCGATAGTCATGATATCAACAATACCCTCTGCAGCGATACGGTCAGCCTTCTTTGCAGTAGCAGCCATACCCTTCTCACGAAGATACTTTACAGCAGCCTCGAAATCACCGTTGGACTCAACAAGAGCCTTCTTGCAGTCCATCATACCACAGCCGGTCTGCTTTCTGTGCTCGGCTACGTCTTTAGCGGTAAATGCCATTTTCTTATTCTCCTTTAATTTTAGATTAACGAAAAATTACTCTGCGTCCTCTACGGTCTCAGTAGCCTCAGCCTCAAGCTGAACGCCGCCGTGTGCCTCGATAACTGCGTTTGCAAGTGCGCCAGCGATAAGCTTGATAGCGCGGATAGCGTCGTCGTTACCGGGGATGATGCAATCTGCATCGTCGGGATCACAGTTGGTATCTACGATAGCAACTACGGGAATGCCAAGCTTCTTAGCCTCAAGAACTGCA
>JAZQWB010000020.1:0-19199 GCA_045632145.1 Eubacteriales bacterium
CTTTTTTCATAGATAATCCTCCGTTTGTGTTTTTTGTTTCGACTGGCAGGTCAATTCTAATTATATCACAAACGGAGGATTCTTTTCATCGGTTAACCTATATAGAACCACGCGACTATCGCGTGGTTTTCGTTATACAAAAAAAGGCTGTCTTACCAAGACAGCCTTTAAACTTTTATTAAATTTTATCTCTGAACTGATAATCGTAAAGCTTCTTGTACTCACCGTCAAGGGCAATAAGCTCCTCGTGGTTTCCTCTCTCAACGATGCCGTCCTTATCAAGCACAACAATCTCGTCCGCATTCTTTACGGTGGAGAGTCTGTGAGCTACCACGATAACCGTTCTGCCACGAGAGAGCTCCTCAAGAGAGGACTGTATCTGCATCTCGGTGGCATTGTCAAGGGCACTGGTGGCCTCATCAAGAATAAGCAGCTTGGGATTCTTAAGGAATACACGTGCGATAGCGATACGCTGACGCTGACCGCCCGAAAGCTTTACTCCGCGCTCGCCTACGTGGGTATCATAGCCGTCGTCAAGGGTGACAATATAATCGTGGATGTTTGCCTTCTTTGCCGCGGAGATAATATCCTCCTCGGTTGCACCCTCTGTGCCGTAAGCAATGTTATCTCTGACTGTGCCGTCAAAGAGGAATACGGTCTGTGAAACGATGCCTATATTCTTTCTCAGGCTATTAAGGGTAATGTCCTTGGTATCAACACCGTCAAGGAGAATTCTGCCCTCGGTGATGTCATAGAATCGGGGGATAAGGTGACAGAGTGTGCTCTTACCTCCACCCGAGGGACCAACAAGAGCCAGCGTTCTGCCTGCAGGAATATTAAGTGTCAGGTCGGAGATGACAAGCTTGTTATCATCCTCTGTGGAATAGCCGAAGGAAACCTTCTCAAAGACAAGATTGCCCACGATGTCGGTAATCTCGCACTTTCCCTCGTCTACCTCCTCCTCGGCATCCATAATCTCGCAGAATCTGGAGAATCCGCTCATACCCTCCTGCAGTTGCTGGAAGAGAGATACAAAGCGCTGAATGGGATTGAGGAACATAGAAATATAGAGCAGGAATGCGGTAAACTCGGCCGCGGTAAGCTTGCCGTTATACAGAAAGAGACCGCCCACCAAAACTATAGTGAGATAAAGAATATCCTGGAGCAGAGTCATAATGGCATCGAAGCTGCCAAGAGACTTCATAGCCTGTCCGCGATAGCTCTGGAAGAGTCCGTTAATGCCCTTGAACTTGCAAATCTCGTAAGCCTCAGCCGCATAGGCCTTGGTCTCTCTGATGCCTCCAACCGAATTCTCAAGAGTGGAGTTAATCTCGGACATCTGCTTACGGGAATTCTTCATAGCCTGGCTCATTTTTCTTCTCGACAATACTGTAAAAAGAATGATGAAGGGCACGATGGCAAACATAATGAGCGTAAGAGTAAGATTTATGCTTGCAAGTATAGAGAAGGAGCCGATAAACATCAGCACGGCAAGGAAGAGATTCTCGGGACCGTGGTGAGCTAGTTCGGAAACGTCCCAAAGGTCGGTGGTAAGTCTGGAGAGAAGGTCGCCTGTCTTGTGGTCGTCAAAGTAGGAGAAAGGAAGTCTCTCATACTTCATAAATAGGTCGCGACGCATATCCGCCTGCATCCTTACGCCAACCATATGACCGTAGTAGCCTACGATGTACTGACATATCGCCTTCAGCAAATATACTCCAGCCAGGAACAGAGCCGAGGAAATAAGCGTGTTTCTGTCCATATTTCCTGTTTCAAAGCCACCTACGATACTACTTGCTATTCTGGGATAAACCAGGTTGCAGAGTGCAACGATAAGCGCGCAAAACATATCGAGCGTGAAAAGCGGAATATGGGGCTTATAATATCTGACAAATCTTTTAATCATACTTTAAATCCGTTTTTATAAAGAAGTTTTTTTATCTCCTCGGGCCCTGCGTCCTCGGGGAGCTTTTTATTTACAAGAAGCCTTGCGTTTTTCTTGAAATCCACCTCACCCGACTCTACAAGACGGCTGAGCACCTCCTTAACGTCGGAGGGAGAATATCCCTTGGTCACAAGGGCAGGAAGAATTCTCGAGGGGCCGCGAAGCTTCTGATTTGCCTCTACGGTAATAAGTCGCTCAAGCTGGTCGCTTTCGTTGATATATCCGCGAGAAACCATCTCCTCGCACACAATTCCCGACACCTCGTATCCAAATCCTGCACGAAGGAGCTTGGCCTTAAGATTTCTTTGATTATTGTCCGCGTAGGCAAGGATATTAAGCGCCTTTTTTCTCGCTCTGTAAAGCTCGTCTGCATACTTGATGGCAGAAAGCTCGGCATCATCGATGCTATCACCCACAGAGGGCGCACCTATCTCCGCGTAGAGAGAGCTGCTTACCGTAAAATCGGCAGACTCCCCCTCCCCGACTATGCCGAGAAGGAGGAGACCCGTATCCTTTATCTCTCTCTTATATTTGAGAGTAGCCATATATTAAAGCTCGTCGTCGAAATCCTTGATTTCGAAATCGTCGTCGGTCATAGAGTTAAGCTCCTCATCGCTGCCGAGAGAGGCAACCTTCTGTCTAACGAGGGTCTCAAGCTTTGCCCGAAGCTCCTTGTCGGACTCGATAAGCTTTCTCACGTTGTCCTTACCCTGACCAAGTCTCTCACCGTCAAAGTAGAACCAAGCACCGCTCTTGTCGATAATCTCAAGCTGGATAGCCATATCGATAATCTCGCTAGACTTGGAAATACCGGAGCCGTAGAGGATATCAAACTCTGCGGTCTTGAAGGGAGGAGCAACCTTGTTCTTTACAACCTTACATCTGGTGTGAGAGCCGTAAACCTCAGAGCCGCTCTTAAGAGACTCAACGCGTCTTACGTCAATACGAACAGATGCGTAGAACTTAAGTGCCTTACCGCCTGTGGTAACCTCGGGGTTGCCGTACATAACGCCAACCTTCTCACGAAGCTGATTTGTAAAGATAACTATACAATTTGACTTTGCAATAGCACCGGAAAGCTTTCTCATCGCCTGAGACATAAGTCTCGCCTGTACACCTACGTGGGATGCACCCATATCACCCTCGATCTCCTGACGGGGTACGAGAGCGGCAACAGAGTCGATAACGATGATGTCGATAGCACCCGAATTTACAAGAGTCTCAGCAATCTCAAGAGCCTGCTCACCGCAGTCGGGCTGAGAAACGAGAAGATTGTTTATATCAACGCCAAGCTTCTTTGCATAAACGGGGTCAAGTGCGTGCTCTGCATCGATAAACGCAGCCTCTCCACCCTGCTTCTGCACCTCTGCGATAACGTGAAGTGCGATGGTAGTTTTACCCGAGGACTCGGGGCCATAAATCTCGGTAATTCTGCCGCGGGGAATACCGCCGATACCAAGTGCGAAGTCAAGCGAAAGAGAGCCTGTGGAAACGGCGGAAACGTTCATAGACGCATTCTCGCCAAGACGCATAATAGAGCCCTTGCCGCACTCCCTCTCAATTCTCTGCATAACGGTCTCAAGAGCCGCCTTCTTATCCCCGGTGGGGTTAATTTCCTTTTCGGTAGCCTTTTTTGCCTTTGCTGCCATATCTATATACTCCTTTTGGTTATTTACTAATTAAAACAGTCTTACTGCGCCCATAGGTCTGATATTGAGCACAGCTACAGCACCCTCGCCGAATACCGAATCAAGCTTTCTCACGTATTCGTCAAGGTATTCATTCTTTACAAATGCCTGAATTGTACCTGCAAAGCCGCCACCGTGCACACGGAAGGCACCGCCTCTGCCGAGAAGCACCTCCTCTGTAAGCGCCAGCGCAAGTGAAAGTCCCTGCTCGGACACGTTGATGGTGGTATAAACGTTCTGCAAATACTTAAACGAGGAGTCGCCCGAGGAGCGAATCATACCGAAGAAGGCATCAAGATTACCGCGCTTAAGCGACTCTCTTGCATACTCAACTCTGGAATTCTCGCGCAGGAAGTGGATAGCACGCATAATAGCTCTGTCGCCCACCTTCTTGCGAAGGGCTCTCGCCTCTGTGATAATATCCTCCTCGTAAAGACCGCGCAGGGTCTTCTGACCGAAGTGAGCCGCCACAGCCTTCATCTCCGCAGGCACCGACGCGTAATCGTCATTAAGGCTTGCGTGGTTGCCGCCCGTGTTAACGATGCAAAGCGAGTAGCCCTTATCCGCAAGAGAGAAGTCCACCGACTCCACTATCGGATTCATATTGTCCTCAAAATCTATATACACAAAGCCACCTACCGCGCAGGCCATCTGGTCCATAAGTCCACAGGGCTTGCCAAAGTAGAAATTCTCTGCATACTGTGCGTATTTAGCAATCTGCTGATTGTCGATTTTTCCGTCGTTATAGAGGTGGTTAAGAATATTTCCCACCATTACCTCAAAGGCCGCGGACGAGGAAAGACCGCTTCCCTTAAGCACCTCTGTGCAGGAGTATGCGTCATAGCCGCCTACCTTATATCCGCCCTTAATAAAGGCGTTTGCCATTCCTGCCACGAGAGCGCGGGAGGTGAATCTTCTGAACTTATCCTTGTCGGACACGTCATCAATGCTGATCTGGTCCTTGGAATAACCCTGGGAGCAAAATCTGATGTATCCCTCATCGTTTTTTGCAACCACAGCAAGAATATCGCGGTTGATAGCGCCTGCCATAACCTTGCCGTTATTGTGGTCGGTATGATTGCCTATAATCTCGCTTCTGCCGGGTACAGAGAATATATATATATCCCTATCGTCACCGTAGTTAGCAGTAAATTCATTAATGGCCTTTATCATACGGTCCTTCTGAGCATTTACGTCATGGTAAAGCGACGCATATTTCTCGAGTCCACCGTCATTCAGATATCTGATAAGCTCACTAGCCCTCATTACCTCTTAACCTTTCGTTAATTCGTATTCTTTACGGAAATCCTCTGCTATAGCAATTGCCTCGCAAAGCAGCTCCTCTGCTCCCTTCATACTGCCGTCGGGTCTGTCCGCATAGATAACCCTTGCGTCCCTCTCGTGTCTAAACCAGGTGAGCTGACGCTTGGCATATCTGCGTGAGGCTAGCTTAAGATTATCCACCGCCTCCGAAAGAGAGCATCTTCCTTCTATATAATCCACAAGCTCCTTGTATCCTATGGCCTGCGAGGCTGTGCCACCCGAGAGCATACCTGCCTTATACAGTGCATCCACCTCGGAGAGAAGCCCCTCCTCCATCATAATATCAACTCGCCTGTCCACTCTCTCGTAAAGCTTTTCTCTATCGAGAAAGTCTATAGTTATCATACCGACAAAAACCTCACCCTTCACCTCCAGGCTTTCTCTATCCAGCTGTGACTTGGGCTTGCCTGTCTTGTCGTAAATCTCTAAAGCACGAATAACGCGCTTTACGTTGTTTTTGTGTATCTTCTCCGCCGACTCGGGGTCAACCTCCCGAAGTCTCTGCCAGAGGGCATCAATATCCTCATCAGTCTTAAGAGAGGACAAAATCCTGTCTCTGTATTCGGGGTCGCTCTCGGGAGAGTCGGGGGCTATACCGCGTTTTACGGTATCAATATAAAGCCCTGTGCCACCTACGAAAAGCGGAAGTCTGCCACGAGACGTAATATCCCTTGCCACCGCGATAGCATCTGCACGGTAATTCTCTGCACTGTAGCCTTCAAGGGGAGAAAGGAAATCTATCAGGTGGTGGGGTGCTACCGCCCTCTCCTCCTCGGTGGCCTTTGCTGTGCCAATATCCATCCCCTTATAAATCTGCATAGAGTCGCAGGAGATGATCTCGGCATCAAGTCTCCCTGCAAGACCGAGAGAAAGTGCGGTTTTGCCCGATGCGGTCGGGCCGGTTATTGCGAGGGAAAATATCATTTCTTAATTGCCTCAATCCATTTGATAAGGTCGGCAAAGACCTCATCTCTGTTTGTCTCATTAAAGAGCTCGTGACGCGCACCCTCGTAAAGCTTAAGCTCTACGTCGGCACAGTTAGCCTTAAGGTTGTCGTACACGTATCTTACACCCTTGCCGAAGCCACCTACAGGATCATCCTCTCCGCTGATAACGAGAGTGTGAAGCTCTCCCGGGAAGGACTTAAACCAGGCCTTGCTGTTGCAAGCACCAAGCATAGTGAAAAGATCCTCGTAGCCTGCGAGGGTAAATATAAAGTCATTCTTAGGGTTACCAACTCTGTCAGCAACCATAGAGGGATCGCGAGTGAGCCATGCACCGTCGCCCTCCGCAGGGTCAAAGCCCTTGTTGTATCCGCCGTCTGCAAGAGAGCAAACGAATTTAGAACGGTATCTCTCGCCCTTGATAGCGCGGAGAATTCTTACAAGAGTAAGACCTGCACCCGTAGCAGGGTTAGGACCTGCCGTGCCGTGGATAATAAGACCGTCAATGCTGGTAGGATACTTGATAGCATAGAGTCTGGAGATAAACGAGCCCATGCTGTGACCGAGAAGAATCACAGGCAGGTCGGGAATCTCTCTGCGGATAAGGTCATTCATACCCTTTACGTCATCGATAACGTATTTGTATCCGTCTTTGCTTGCAAAGAAGCCGTAATCCTCGGGTGTGGAAACGGTGTCACCGTGGCCAAGATGGTCATGACCGCAAAGTGCAATACCGCTAGCACAAAGTGCACCTGCCATAAGGGCGTATCTGCCCACGTAGTCCATCATGCCGTGAGCAATCTGTACCACCGCACGAATATTGTTGTCGGAGGGTATAAACAGCTCTGCGTGGATGGTGTTCTTGCCGTCACTTGACGGGAAAGTAAGTTCCTTGTGAAGATAATTCATACCTTGCTCCTTTTTATGATTTACTGGTTGCCGTAAAGAAAGGCGTTAATCTCTTCCTCGGTAGGAATAGAGGAGGTTGCACCGGGACGGGTTACGGTGATAGCACCTGCAACGTTACCGTACTTGATAGCCTCCTTGATGTCTCCGCCATTACGAAGATACTCAAGAGTCATAGCGCAGGTAAATGCATCACCTGCAGAGGTGGTGTCAACGGTCTTGTCTGCTCTTACTGCAGGAAGGGTGTTATAGCGCTTGCCGTCGTAAAGGAAGGCACCTCTTGCGCCCTGCTTGATAACAACGTTCTTCGCCTTGGTCTTTCTTGCGATAGCAAGGGCCGCACGAAGAGAGGTCTCCATGCTGGAGGGAGTGATGCCTGTAAGCTCAAATGCCTCCTGCTCGTTGGGAGAGAATACCTCTACGGGAGGAAGCTTCTCAAGGTCAAGGTCCTTGGTTGCGCCTGCTGCGTCAACGAAGATAGGAATACCCTTGGATGCTGCAACCTTTGCCGCAGTAACAACCATGGGATAAGGAAGCTCAAAGCCGAGGTAAAGTGCATCAGGCTGGCTCTCAAAGGCCTCCATAATCATCTCGGTGGTAAGCTCTGCATTCGCACCAGGGAATACAACGCGACGGGTGTTGCCGTTGCCCTCCTTCATAACCACAGCAAGACCTGTGGGGTTATCATGGTCAACCTTGATAAAGGAGGTGTTAAGGCCAAGCTCCTTGTAGTAGTTATAAAGCTTCTGGCCGTGGATATCTGCACCAAGCTTTGCACAAAGCACGCTCTCCGCACCAAGACGGGAAAGTGCGATAGCCGCGTTTGCACCCTTACCGCCGGGCACGTAAGCAACGCCGCCGTTATCAACAATGCTCTCACCTGCCTCGGGGAGCTTATACATATTCATCACGAAGTCAAGATTGGAGCTTCCGATGACAAGAACTCTTTTTTTAGACATATTTTTCTCCATTCCGCCGTATTATAACGGCCATTTATTTCTTAATTTCGGGGAGTGATCAGAGCTTATAAACTCCTGCACCTGTAACAACCTCGTTTGCCAGGGCAGCCTCTCTGCCACGGCAGGTAAAGATGAAGCTCTGACAGCCCTCGTCTGCCAGCTGAGCTATAGCCTTCATCATAGCCTTTGCTCTATTGTTATCCTGGTGAGCAAAGCTCTCGTCAAAGCAAATGGGAGGCTTCTCACCGTAAAGCATATCAATAAGCGCGGCACGTACGGCAATGTAGGCCATATCTCTCGTGCCTCCGGAGAGGAAGTCGATAGACTTGGACTCACCGTCAGGACCAACGAAGTTAACCTTAAGTCCGTCGGACACGTCAAAGGAGGTGTACTTCTTGTCGGTCATAACCTCCATAAGATGAGTTGCATACTCACCGAGTCTGGGGGAAATCTCTGCTCTCAGATTTGCTGTCGCATTGCGGATAGCATTAAGAGCGATGAAGTAGGCTCTATGCTTATGCTGCATATCCTCTCTGCGAGCCGCAATAGCCTCAATGCGAGAATAATACTCGCTGGGGTCACCTGCCCTGCTCTTAAGAAGATCAAGCTCGTTTTCAACGTCAAAGGCAAGCCTGTCCTCCTCGGCAACACGTGCCTTGGCATCGGCAATACCTGTAATAATCTCATCGTGGTTAAATCCTGCAAGTGCCTTTCTGAGAAGGGGAGAAACCTGAGCACGCACGTCAATCTCACTCTTGTCTGCAAGGTTGCGACGAATCTCTCTTACGGTAATCTCAATATTGGTCTTCTCATCAAGAAGCTGATTCTTCTTCTCAAGGAAGAAGCGAACCTTGCCCTCAAGTCTGTCAAGGAAGTCACCAAGGTCGGATGCAGGAGGCTCCTCACCCCAACGGAGAATGATAGCGGTAAGCTCCTTCTTAGCGGCCTCGTACCTTTCTCTCGCCTTGATTACTGCGAGTCTTGCATTCTCTGTAGCAAGTGCCATAGCATCTCTCTTGTTTCTCGCCTCGGCAATGATTGCAATCTTGCCCTTAAGGTCCTCGTAGCTTGTAGTGCCAAACTCGGTCTGCAAAGCACCAAGCTCCTTGTTGCTCTTAACTGTGGAGAGGATGAGGTAAACGAGAAGTCCGAGGGAGGCAATACCTACGATAGCGGCAATTACAACGCCAACCTGCATATCGGGGTTACCGCCCACAACAATCTCGAAGATACCCGATGCAAGAGCAAGGATAGCAAACACAACCGAAAGAACGATGTTGCGGATACCCTGCTTCCAGAGGCTGGTAGCCTTACGTGTAATCTCTGCCTCACCGCCAAGCTCACCTGCGCGCTCGATTGCATTTTCAATCTCGTGGGTGATGCCGATAGCGGCCTTCTGTGCATTGTAGGAATCCTGTGCGTCACCGAGTGCGTGATATGCCTCGTTTACACCCTTTCTCGCTACAAGCAGGTCGGTAAGATACTTGTCGTCGGGATAGAAGCCCTCTCTGGTATGCTCCTCTATGTACTTGTTATAAAACTCGGTCTTTTCCTCACACTCCTGCTCCAGAAGATGAAGCTGGTCGAAGGTCTGGATAAGCATCGCGTTGTTATAGGAGGCGTCAAGCTCGTGGAGCTTGGTCTGCTTTTCCTCCGCCTCTGCTCTTCTCTCACGAATCTTGAAGAGCTCGGCCTCCTTTTCAAGGATAAGCTTATTATCATTGTTGCAGGCCTCAAGCTTGTCCTCAAGCGCCTGCTCCTTGAATGCAAGGTCAACGATGGCACCGCCTGCACCGCCCTCGTGAAGAAGGGCCTCCATCTTCTCGGAAATCCTGGTCTCTGCACGCTGCTTATTAATCTTCTCGCTGCCCGAGAAAATAATGTTCTCAATAGACTGCTTTACAGAGTCCTCATCGATAGAGGAATCACCGATCTGGCCGATAAATGCGGTATTGTCAAACAGCTCTGCATCAATGCCGAAGAACACCTCACCTGCAGGGAGCTTGCCAAAGGCAGGTGCACCCGTCTCGGTATCCACAATAGAGGACTCCTCGCGGTAGGTGGTGCGGTCGGAATCATCGGTGGGAGTGGTGGAGCGGGAAATAACGTATCTCTTGCCGCCAACTCTCACGTACATCGAGCCCGATGCTGTGTGTGTATCCCAATTTATTCTCTTTTTTCTTTCATCAAGACCCTGGCCGTCTCCGTCGGTAAAGCCGTAAAGCATATACCTGATAAACGCGGCAATGGTGCTCTTGCCCGACTCGTTTTCACCCTCAATGACGTTGACTCTGTCAGAGAATTCAAGCGTCATATCGGTCAGACGGCCGAAGCTTTTAATTACGATTTTTTCAATTATCATAGGATATCCCTTTCCTGAATTTTCCGCCCTCGGGGAAATGCAAAATCCCCTTGAATTTGCGCGAAAAATATGATAAAATATATATAAATATAGTTCTACAACAATATTATACACTACAAATGCGAATTTTTCAAGAGGATATGCGAATGTTTAAGAAAAAAAGTGAAGTTTATCGCGGAAGATCTGCCACGGTTATCAGCGGTCTCGGAAATATGAGTCTGCCCGATACTCTGGAGTGCGGACAGGCCTTCAGATACGAGCGAATTGTGGCCGAGGAGGGCTACTGCGAATACCTGACCGTTGCCCACGGTATGCTGATAAGAGTTGGTCAGCGCGCCCTCGGTGAGCTTATATTTTTTGACGAGTGGACCGACGAATATGAGGCGGCTGTTACAGGATATTTTGCACTGAATACCGACTATGAAAAAATACGCGCTGACGTGATTTCACGCACCGATTCCCTCTGGCTCAAGAATGCGGCAGAAAGTGCCAAGGGCATATACATTCTTGCCCAAGACCCCTGGGAGGCACTTTTCTCCTTTATCATTTCACAGAACAACAATATCCCGAGAATCAGGAAGATAATCAGAAGCATCTGCACCGAATACGGTGAGAATCTTGCCGTAGGCAAGCTTTCGGAATGCCCTGCCCAAAAGGGCTGTGTGCCCGGCTGTGAGGAATGTAAGAGCTGCGGTATCTGTTACTCCTTCCCCACCCCCGAGCAAGTGCTTAATAATCCCGAGGGACTTCTTCCCTCCCACCCCGGCTTCAGATACAAGTATCTTGTTGATGCGGCAACCAAGGTGGCAGAGGGACAGGTTGACCTTGCAGGCATAAAGGCGGAGGCCCGTTACGAATACACCCTCGAGGAGCTTAAAAAAATCAAGGGCGTCGGCGACAAGGTAGCCTCCTGCGTGGCCCTCTTTGGCTTCGGTAATCTTGAGGCATTTCCCATAGACGTGTGGATGAAGCGTGCTATCGACGACTACTTTGACGGTCAGCTTGACCCCACCACCCTCGGCCCTTACGCAGGCGTGGCACAGCAGTACATATTCCACTACATAAGAAACCTTAACGGCTAAGTTAATAAAACGCAAAATGCGCGCTTTGACCTTTTTCGAGTCAAAGCGCGCTCTCTTTATGCTAAAATGGTGAAAAGAGGTGAAAAGATGAGTATATTTGATGAAGCAAGGGCACTTGCGGTAACAATGAAGATGCGCGGATTTAACCAAAAGGAAATGGCACACAGCCTCGGTGTCAGCCAGTCCTACGTGGCAAACAAGCTACGTCTGCTACAGCTCCCCGAGGATATGCAAGAGCAAATAATTTCTAACGGTTTAACAGAGAGGCACGCAAGAGCTATCATGCGCCTGAAGGATGAGAAAGACAGACGCACCGCACTAGACCGAGTGTGCAACGAAAAGCTGACGGTAGCGGGGACCGAGGAGCTGGTGGATTTCTACTATCTATCAAGCAAGGATAGGGGCACAAGTGAGGCCGATATTTTCCTCCAAAGCCTAGACAGCTCGATTAAATCCCTACAGATGTCGGGTATAATAGTGGAAAAACAGGTGATTTTTAACAAGAACGAAGCCCTGATAGCCATACATATAACCGTATAAATTACACGTTTTGTAAACTGTTGATTACATAATTCTTGCTTTTATATAGAAAAAGTGCCCTCAAAGCGAGGGCACTTTTAAATTATTTGCTATTGTTTATCAGTTATTATTTATCGCGAAGGAAGAAGTAGTCGATGTTCATCTCACCGTACTGTCCGGTGGTAACAATGCTGATTTCAATAACGTTTTCACCTTCATTAAGCTGAATTGTACCGAGAAGGATATCGTTATAAGTGCTCTTCCACCACTGGCTGGGATTATCCATACCGCTGAAGGTAGCACCGGAAATATCAATCACAGTACCGTTCACCTTAACAAGAAGACGACCGTCAGCATTTGCGGGATAACCGTCGTAAACAGCCGCAACCGCATTGATGTAAAGATCCATTTCCTTTGCACTATCGCTATTAACGGTGAAGGTCATCTTAGAACCAAGTCTGGTACCAACAATTGTACCTGTAGCACCACCCTCGGTAGCAATATTTTCAGCTACGGCACTCTCTGCCTCAAGAACGATATCATTGATTTCCTTCTTAATGTCGAGCTTGATGAAGTCAAGGTTCATTTCCTTGCCGGGAATGATCTCGATAGAGTTAGCACCGTCCTTAAGTGTGATCTCACCGAAGTTGTTGATGGTGTAGCTGAGTTCCCACCATCTGGTGGAAGATCCGTTAGGCTTATCAACAACACCCTTAAGAGTAACGCCAGAGATATCAAGCTCCTCGCCATTGATAAGAATGGTAAAGCGGTCTGCCGCATTTGCAGAATGCTCACCCTCAACTCTGATAAGAGCCTCCATCATAAAGTCCATAGTCTGCTCGCCAACGCAGTTAACGTTGAACTTAAGAGAGCAACCGTCAGCAAGCTGTGCAACAACTACACGACCTGCAGCAGTAGTCTCGGTAACAGCATTACTGAAGTCTGTACCCTCAGCCTCGATCTTAACGCCGGGCTCGTAGTCGTAGCTGTAAATAGCGGTAAGAGGCTCCTTGGAAAGCTCGCCCTTGGGAACAAGCTTGATGTAGTCGAAGTTACATCTACCTACTGCGGAGGAGAAGTAAATGGTGTTTACACCCTCGGTAAGATGAAGCTCACCTACTACAGTCTCCTTAAATACGGTCCAGCTGCCGGTAGCATAGATCCAGCAGTCGCTGGTATCAACAGACTGATCATTGTGCTTAAACTGGAACACCTCATTGAAGGCATAGCCGTACTTGGAGCTAGGATCACCCGAGAGGTTAGCAACAAGAATAACGTCGCACTCTTCTTTTACGTTAATGCTAAAGGTTACGGATGAACTATCAAGATAACCAACGTAGTAGCCACCTTCTTTGGTGTTTGCCTTACCGGTAAGAGCCGCACTCTCCGCCTGGTAAACCTGAACGTGCTTGGTAGAAGCAAGCTGCATTCTGTTAGAAAGGTCGTAGGTATCGGGGCTGGTAATGCCGGGATAATCCTTGGTCCAGTCGATCTTGTTGTAATTCTTGGAGGGGTCGTACTCCTCGTACTTACCGGTTACCCAGTCGCTCTGACCCCAGTTTTCCCAATCACCGAAATCGAGCTCACCCTCCTCGGGCTGATCTGCGCCGGGAAGAATGCCTGCAAGAGTCTCGGTAATATCACAGGAAGCAAATGCAAATAAAGAAACTATAATAAGAGCTAAAGCTAATAATCTTGCAATTTTCATAATTACATATCCCTCCTCTTAGTAACGATTGCAGCTACGAAGCTGATACCAATAAGCGCACCGAGGCCGATATTTACGTACTGCATATATCTGTGGTAGATAGGAGTACCGCCGGTGATCTTGGTAGCACCGTCAATACCGTTCATTGCGTTGGAGTTTACGCTAGCATAGAGAAGATGATGCATCGCTCTTCTCATATAGGTGATAGCCTGTGCACCGCTGGTGGTACAGGTTACGGTTGCGTGAGAGTTGCTAGCCGCGGTGTTAAGAGCACCGTCACCGCCTGCTGCGAGCATCTGGTCAACGTTCTCCCAGTCACCGTCCATGTAGTCGGAAAGAACGAAGCCATTGAAGCCCCACTCGTTACGAAGCACACCGGTGATAAGAGCCCAGCTACCGCCAGCCCAGGTGGTACCGATACGGTTGTAGGAGGTCATTACTGCAAGTGAGCCGCCTTCCTTAATGGAATCCTCGAAGGGCTTGAGATAGATCTCACGAATAGCCTGCTCCTGTGCCCAGGTAACGTTAATGGTCATTCTGTTTCTATCCTGCTCGTTCATTGCAAAGTGCTTGATGTAGCACATAACACCCTTACGGGTAGCACCCTTGGTTATACGGGAGCCAACGATGCCGGAAAGAACTGCGTCCTCGGAATAGTACTCGAAGTTACGGCCACCGAAGGGAGTTCTGTGAATGTTCATAGCGGGTGCATACCAACCTGTAAGGTTAGTAGCCTTGCTGGAGCTGGACTGCTTAGCCCAGAGACAAAGCTCGCCCATGATGTAACCTACCTGCTCTGCAAGGTCAGCATCCCAGGCAGAAGCGATTACGATTGCGAAGGGAAGACCACCACAGGATACACCGTCACCAATGAAGGATGCCCATGCCTGAGGACCGTCAAGGTCGGTCTGATAGGGCTTACCAACAGATGTGATCTCATAGGTCTTGTAACCCGACTTACATACGATCTTGATCATATCCTCAAGAGAGATCTGGTCAAGGAGCTTTTCCCAATCGGGATCGTTAAAGTCCTTACCCTTCATTGTGATAAGAGTCATATCACCCTTTACACCGTAGTTGGGCATTGTGAACTCCTCGTCGGGAGCACCTGCAGCCTCAAAGCCCTCGGTCTCAAGAATCTTCTTAAGCTCGTCGGAAAGAGTAGCCTTATACTCAGGACCGTCCATATCCATGCCCTGAGCGGTGGGAATACCGAAGAGAAGACCGTTGTTGTCCATTGCGGACCAGTCCTTACGGCTAAGGTACTTGATCTCGCTGTGGTACTGAGTACCGTCTGCATCGTCGAAGAGGTTGCCTACAGCATTGCCGCTGTGGGTATCAACGTCATAAACCTTCTCCTCAATCTTGATGTCACCGGTAGCAAAGTTCTTGTCGCCGCCAACGCTGTGGCCCTTTGCTGCAAGAACGTTCTTGATAGCCTCGTGAGCATCGTGAGCAGCAGTAACGTAGTACTTGTCAAACTCGGTGCTTGCCTCAAGATAGTAGGTACCCTTGCCGTATGCATCATAGGACTTCATATCCTCGATGTCATAGCTGATAGTAACAGTTTGGCTCTCGCCGGGCTGAAGAATGTTAGTCTTTTCATAACCGATAAGGTTGATAGCAGCCTTCTCTACACCGTTCTCAACGTCATACTGAGTGTAGGGGGACTGATAGTAAATCTCAACTACGTCCTTACCACGCATAGCACCAACGTTCTTAACGGTAACGGTAACCTCGATCTTATCGCCAACCTTCTTTGCGGAGAAGCCACTCCACTCGAACTCGGTGTAAGAAATACCGTAACCGAAGGGGAACTGAACGGTTGCATCATAGTCATAGTCACCTGCGTTGCCCTGGCCAAGAACTGCGTCCTCGTATCTAGTCTCATAGTACTTGTAGCCTACGTAGATACCCTCGGCATAAGTAAGGTAGTGATGCTCTGTTTCCTTAGTACCGTTGTTGGTCCAGTACTCATAGTTACCCATGTTCTGCATAGCAGGAGAGCTGAATGCGTCGAAAGCATAGGTGTCAACAAGTCTACCGGAGGGGTTAACTGTACCGTAAATGATGTCAGCAACGGAGGTCATACCGTACTGACCTACACCACCTACCCAAAGGCAGGCGTCGATAGGATATTCATTAAGGAAGCCGCACTCCATGGGGTTGGAGGTGTTAAGAAGCACGATAACGTTTTCAAAGCTCTTGCATACGTTCTCGATCATATCTCTCTCGTTCTGATCAAGCTCGAGAATGCTGCCGGTGTTCTGGCCGTTAGTAGCAACGGACATGCTTCTGGGAAGGTCACCGTTCTCACAACCTGTTCTTGCAATTACGATAATTGCAGCATCACCGTACTGGCTGTAGCTGTTAAGAACATCGGGGGTGTACTTTTCATAAGGAACCTCGTTGATGAGGAACTTATTAGGCTCGTAATACTGAACGCTCTGTGCAAGACCACCAACCGTTCTCTTGTAGCCCATCTGCTGATAGAAGCTCCAGAGAGTAGGGTTAACGGAGTAACCAACAGCCTCAAGAGACTGCTTAAGAGTGGTTTTAGAGCCGTCACCGATAGTACCCGATCCACCGGTAGAACCGTAAATGAAGTCTACCGAGGAGGTGCTGAACAAGCTCACCTTTGCACCCTGTGCGAGAGGAAGAACGTTGCCGTCGTTCTTAAGAAGAACGGAACCCTCCGCAACAATGGTACGACCGAGATTAGCAGCACCATTGGTAGCAGCAGCCTCAGAGGGAGCCTCAGTGGGGAAATACTGATTTGTGTCATAATTTTCTACTGCAGCACCCTCGATGCCGAAGTAGGATTCCAATACGCCGCTGTAAAGATAGAAGGCAAGATAATTACCAACCAAAAGCACAACAACGAGCAGTAATGAAACCGCAGTAAAGAATTTGCTCATAGCTTTTCTCCTTTTTTAAGTTTTGTTCGGAATGATGTAAACGCAAAGCGTGTCACCGCGCCAAAGAGAACCTCTTTGGCATTACAAAAATCCTTGATAATATTATAACATTATATTTTTAAAAAGTAAATAAATCAAATTGTAGAAAAAATATAGAACTTTTTTGTGCAACTTGAACAACACTCAAAAAAAATAAAAAAACAAAACAAGAAATATCGGATAGTTTTTAGGGGACGACAAAAGAGTTTTTTACCCCGTTTTGACAATATTAGTTTACTTTTTGCGGCTTTGTAAATCAAAAAAATCCCCCTTTCACAGACAAGGGGGATTTGGTTTTTATTAAAGAAGGCTCATATAAAGAGCGGTGATTTCTTCAACCGAGGTTGCTCTGGGGTTACCAGGACGACAGGCATCATCAAAGGCAGACTGTGCAAGGAAGGGGACGTCCTCTACCTTTACGATCTCCTTAAGGTCTGCAGGGATACCAACGTCAAGAGAAAGCTGCTTAACAGCCGCAACAGCTGCCGCACGGTACTCCTCTACGCTCATATCGTCTACACCCTTAACACCCATAGCTCTAGCAATCTCTCTGTACTTCTCGCCTGTGTAGGGAGCGTTATACTCCATAACGGTGGGAAGGATAATTGCGTTTGCAACACCGTGAGGAGTGTCGTAAAGTGCGCCAAGAGGATGAGCCATAGAGTGAACGATTCCGAGACCAACATTAGAGAAGCCCATACCTGCAACGTACTGACCGAGAGCCATACCCTCTCTGCCCTCTGCCTCTCCTGCTACGGCTGAACGAAGAGATTTAGCGATAATTCTGATAGCCTCAATGTGGAACATATCAGAAAGAGTCCAAGCACCGCCGGTGATGTATCCCTCGATAGCGTGAGTAAGAGCATCCATACCTGTAGCCGCGGTAAGTCCCTTAGGCATAGTAGCCATCATATCAGGGTCAACGACCGCAACCACGGGAATATCGTGTACGTCTACGCAAACCATCTTTCTGTTCTTCTCAACGTCGGTGATAACGTAGTTGATAGTAACCTCTGCGGCAGTACCTGCAGTGGTAGGAACAGCAATGATAGGAACGCAGGGGTTCTTGGTGGGAGCAACGCCTTCAAGAGAGCGAACGTCCGAAAACTCGGGATTGGTGATGATGATACCAACAGCCTTTGCGGTGTCCATAGAAGAGCCGCCGCCGATGGCTACGATACAGTCAGCTCCCGATGCCTTGAAGGCTGCAACGCCTGCCTGAACGTTCTCAATAGTGGGATTGGGCTTGATGTCGGAGAAAATATCGTAAGCGATACCGGCGTTGTCAAGAACTGCGGTAACCTTACCTGTAACACCAAACTTAATAAGATCGGGGTCGGAGGCAACGAGAGCTTTCTTAAAGCCTCTTGCCTGAATTTCGGTAGCAATAGCGGCAATAGCCCCTGCACCGTGATAGGATGTTTCGTTAAGTACAAATCTGTTCATTGTAATATTTCCTTTCTTATGCATTTTATTTCTACATATATATTATACTATATGTAATTGAGATTGTCAATACTTTAACAATCTTTTTAATAAAAATAACAAAAAGTTCACAACATTTTCTTTTTGTCAAAAGAAAAACTCTCCCCAACTTTCGTCAGGGAGAGTCTCTATTATTCGCACCGCACAAAGTTTAGCGCGAAAATTGTTAGGGAGATTTTCCGTTCTTCAGACCGAAGCAATAGTTACCTATTGCGAGCTTGTCGGAAAACGGGAAATATCACAAGAATTTTTAGCTATAGAAATCTACGAACTTAACGAGACGCTCATACTTCGCCTTTGCAGTAGCTTCTGCCTTCTCGAAGAGCTCCTTAGCTCTCTCGGGGAATGCCATTGCAAGTCTGGTGTATCTAGCCTCGCTGTTGATGAATGCCTGGTAGTCACCAGTAGGTGCCTTAGAGTCAAGGCTGAACTTCTTCTCTGCAGCGGGGTTGAATCTGAACATATGCCAGTAACCAGCCTCTACAGCCTTCTTCATCTCTGCCTGACAGTTCTGCATACCACCCTTGATGGAGTGCATCTCACAGGGAGCGTAACCGATAACGAGAGAGGGTCCGGGATATGCCTCAGCCTCAGCAAGAGCCTTAAGAGTCTGGTTCATATCAGCGCCCATAGCGATCTGTGCAACGTAAACGTAGCCGTAGGACATTGCGATCTCTGCAAGGTTCTTCTTGCCGATTGCCTTACCTGCAGCAGCGAACTGTGCAACCTGACCGATCTGAGAAGCCTTGGAAGCCTGACCACCGGTGTTAGAGTAAACCTCGGTATCGAATACCATGATGTTTACATCCTCGCCGGAAGCGAGAACGTGGTCGAGACCGCCGAAGCCGATATCGTATGCCCAGCCGTCACCACCGAAGATCCAAACAGCCTTCTTGGAGAGGTACTGCTTCTCAGCAAGGATCTTAGCCTTAAGCTCACAACCGCAATCGCAAGCCTCAAGAGCTGCAACGAGTGCCTTGGTAGCAGCCTCATTAGCCTTACCGTCGTTAAGAGTAGCAAGGTACTCGTCAGCGGCAGCCTTAACGTTCTCGTTCTTAGCCTGGTCTGCAAGCTCCTTAACGTAGCCGATAAGCTTGTTACGGATAGCCTTCTGACCGATATGCATACCGAGACCGTGCTCAGCGTTATCCTCGAAGAGGGAGTTAGCCCATGCGGGACCACGACCGGACTCCTTGTTTACGGTGTAAGGAGTTGCAGGTGCGGAGCCACCCCAAATGGAGGAACAACCGGTAGCGTTGGAGATATACATTCTCTCACCGAAGAGCTGGGTGATAAGACGAGCGTAAGAGGTCTCTGCACA
>JAZQWB010000021.1:0-18671 GCA_045632145.1 Eubacteriales bacterium
GATAACGCCTGCCTGATCAAGCATACCACCGTCAACAAAACCAGCCTTGATCTCGAAGCCCTTAACCTTATCAGCGTACTGCTTCATGATCTTTGCTGCTGCGATGGGATCGTCCTGGCTGATTGCGATAGCGGTCATACCGGAAAGGTACTGCTTCATATCACCGTAACCTGCGATGTCGCAAGCACGACCGGTGAGAGTGTTCTTCATAACGGTGTATTCTACACCAGCCTTACGAAGAGCTGCACGAAGCTCGGTATCCTCAGCCACTGTAATGCCTTCATACTTAACGAGAACGCCTGCTGCTGCGGACTGAATCTTAGCTGCAAGTTCTTCAACAACGGCCTTCTTCTGTTCAAGAATCTTATTACTTGGCATTGTTTCACCTCCATAAAAAATCAATAAAAAAATATCCTTTTCCGATAAGGCGCATTCCACCCCCGAGAAAAGGACAACAAAAATACAAGAATATTTAAGTTTACTTACCTCGGCAGGAAAGCTGACGCTTTTACCGGAACCTGCTGTCTTCGGACCTAGTAATTATACAACATTCTTTCCTATTTGTCAATAGGTTTTCGAAAAGTTTTTTAAAAAGTTTTTCCGAGGTCCCGACGGGGGGGCTATCCCCGTCGAAATCTCTCGTTTTCTTATATTACTTATAAGTAGTTTTTTCCTTAAGTACGCGATAGATAGAGCGATAGCTCTCAAGACGGGAGGGGGCGATTTTACCCTCGGCGGCTGCTCTGGCAACGGCGCACTCCTGCACTCCCTCTCCCACGTGGGCACAGTCGGCATACTGACAGCCGCCCGAATGCTCCAGAATATCAGTAAAGGTGGGCAAAAGCTCCTCAAGGCTGAAGAAATCGAATCTGGCAAAATCAATAAGCGAAAATCCAGGAGTATCGGCAAGGAAGCCTGTGTCGGAGGTGCTATCGATGTCAAAAATCTCCACGTGTCTTGTGGTATGTCTGCCGCGCTCGATCTTGCGGGAAATCTCGGCTGTAGCAAGAGTGAGACTCGGGAAAAGTGCATTCATAAGGGTGGATTTACCCACGCCCGATGCTCCTGCAAAGGCAGAGGTCCTGCCCTCTCTCACATTCTGCTGTATGTACTCCTTAAGCTCCGCAATACCCTCGCCTGCCTCGGAGGAGGTCACGAAGGTAGGGATACCCACCAGCCTATAAATGTCCGCATACTCCTCTGCATCGCCGGACTGAAGGTCGGACTTTGTGATAACAACCACAGGGGTGATGTTATTATACACCGCGATGGCAATAAGCTTGTCCACCGTCTCAATAACGGGCGAGGGCTTTGCCGCGGCAAAAACTATAAAGAGATAGTCGAGGTTGGCAAGAGGGGGACGGATAAGCGAATTCTTACGCTCGGTGACCGAGGAGATAACTATGCCGTCGGGGGTGGAGTCATCAATGCTGACGGTAACGTTATCACCGATAAGCAGCTTTTCCTCATCGCGCTTAAGGTTGCCCTTGGCACGGCAGGCAAGACGGCTCACCTCTCCGTTTTCTTCAATTCTTACCTCATACAAACCGCCAAGGCCCTTTACAACCTTGCCATATTTTTCTGTAATCAAATTAAAGTTCTTCCTTTTTAGTTAAATTAGATCGTCTGAGCTGACCGCAGGCGGCATTCACGTCGCTACCAAGCTTACGTCTTACGGTGGCGGTGATGCCCCGCTTCTCAAGAGTAGCCGCAAAGGCGTTTACCGACTCGGCACTGCCCTTCTTAAAGCCTGTCTCCTTGACCTCGTTTACGCGAATAAGGTTAACGTGTATGGGCGCACCGATAGGACGGAAATAGGAGTTTAAAAGCTGCGCAAGCTCGAGGGCATCTGCCTCGGAGTCGTTCTTGCCCGAAATGAGTGTGTACTCAAAGGAGATACGTCTGCCCGTTGTCTTATAATAGGACACGCAGGCAGAGAGCAGGTCTGCAACCTTCCACTTGTTGTTGATAGGCATAATTTCCGAGCGGCGCTCATCGTTTGCCGCGTGGAGCGAGATGGAAAGAGTTATGGGCATATTTTCCTCAGCCAGCTTTTCAATACCGCTGACAACACCGCAGGTGGAGAGCGAAATATGGCGGTAGCCGATATTAAGTCCGTCGGGGTGATTTACAAGCTTCAGGAACTTGATAACGTTATCATAATTGTCAAGAGGCTCTCCGATACCCATCATAACGATGTTGGAGATACGCTCACCCGAGTCCTTCTCTGCCGCGATGATCTGACCGAGAAGCTCGGAGGGGAGAAGGTCACGCACCTTGCCGCCTATGGTGGAGGCACAGAATTTACACCCCATACGGCAACCGACCTGACTGGATATACAGAGGGTGTTGCCATGCTTATATTTCATAAATACGCTCTCGATACAGGCACCGTCATATAGGCGGAAAAGATACTTTACTGTGCCGTCGATCTTGGACACCAATCTTTCCTCTACCTCGGGAAGTGTATCAAGAGTTTCCTCGGTAAGCTTCTGTCGGAGGGGCTTTGAGAGATTGGTGATCTCGGCAATTCTCTCACCGCGGTGCAGACGTGTGAACACCTGCTTTGCACGGAACTTTGCCTCACCGATAGATACAAAATATTGCTCCAGCTCCTGAGGAAGCATAGATAATATGTCAACTTTAGTAGTCATTTTTAGCTTTTCCTTTTAATTTTAGCTACAAAGAATCCGTCTGTACCGTGGACGTGAGGAAGCAGAGTGAGCATTCCGTTTTCCGCATTAAGCTCACCGATAGCAAAGGGCATAAGCTCAAAGCCTGAGTTCTCTAAAACAAATCTCTCGGCTATTCTTTCATTCTCCTCGGGGTTAAGGGTACAGGTGGAATAGATAAGCACGCCGCCCACCTTAAGATAGGCTGCAGATGCAGAAAGCAGGTCATACTGAAGCGAAGGAAGCTCGATCATAGCAGAGGAATCCTTATATCGAAGGTCTGCCTTCTTACCAAGCACACCAAGTCCCGAGCAGGGTGCATCACATATAACTCTGTCCGCTCTGCCGATAAGGCTCTCGTCGGGTATGAGTGCGTCTCTCGCGCTTACGGAAATAGAGGAGAGTCCAAGACGGTCTCTGCCCGACTCGATAAGCGAAAGCTTGCTCTCGTGAAGGTCAAAGGAGTGTATCTCTGCCTTATCACAGGTGTTTATAGCCGTAGCAAAGCTCTTGCCACCCGGTGCGGAGCAGCAGTCCACGATAAGCTGTCCCTCCTCTGCCATAAGAATGGCAGAAGCAATAGCCGATGCTCTGTCCTGCACGAAGAAATATCCCTCCTTAAAGCCGTAGAGCCTCTCGGGGTTTAACGATGCTCTAATACGCAGAGAGTTAGGCAAGATACCGTTTTTCTCGGCAACAATACCCCTCTCATTAAGGGCGGAGATATATTCGTCAACACCGATTTTCAGTGTGTTTACCGTAACGTCGGTGTACTTTTCGTTATTGAAAAACTCAAGCAGGCGCTCGGTATCCTCCCTGCCGTAGAGGGCATCAAAATGCTTTACGGTTGCAAGGGGGAAGGAATACTTTACAGAGAGATAGCGACGGTAATTCTTTGCCGCCTCGGGCATAGGGAGGCTATCCTTCTGTCTTGCGGCCGCCCTCAAAACACCGTTTACAAAGGAGCGCTCACCCGAATTGCGTGCAAGAGCCACACTCTCGTTTACCGCGGCGAAATCGGGGATAGAATTGATGTCTATCAGCTGACAGAGGCCGAGACGTAAGAGATTCTTGGTATAGGGGTCAATAGAGCTCTCCGAGCGCTTGGAGATGGCCGAGATATAGTAATCGTAAGTAAGCTTACGCTCCACCGTGGTGTAAACAAGCGAGGTAACAAGTGCCCTCTCCTTTGCATCCAGGCCGTCAAGCGAGTGAGAGGAGAGTGCAAGGTTAATATATTTTTGTGAGCCCTCCGCATCCATAAGGACGTTTAAGGCAATTTTTCTTATATTCTTTTTCATCTTCTTCTATTAGACACACGGGAGAGCAGACGGAGCAGCTGAATAACCGAGGTAGCAAGGGCTGCAACGTAGGTAAGTGCGGCCGCGGTAAGCACCTTTCTCGATGCTGTAAGCTCCTCTCCTGCATACCAGCCACAATCCTCAAGGGCACTCATAGCACGTCTTGACGCATTGAATTCGCAAGGGAGAGTAATCAGCTCGAAGAGGGTCACCACCGAGAAAAGTCCGATGCCGCAAAGCATTACGTAGTAGCCGATGCCATACTCATATACCGACATCATAAGAAGTCCTGCCATAACGAGAAGCCAGGTAAATCTAGATGCAAAGGAGGCGGCAGGGGCAAGAGCCGAGCGAGCCTTTATAGGCATATATCCCTCTGCGTGCTGAATGGCATGACCCGCCTCGTGGGCGGCAACACCGATGGCGGCAGCAGAGCTGCTGTCATACACAGAGTCCGAAAGTCTCAAGGTGTTTGTACGGGGATCAAAGTGGTCGGTAAGAGAGCCGCTTACCCTCTCAATTCTCACGTTATTTATTCCGGCGCGGGCAAGGATCATATCTGCCACCTGCGCGGCGGTCTGACCGCTACCGGTTTTTAAGTGCGAGTATTTATTAAAGGTGCTCTTTACCTTTATCTGTGCCCAGATGGAAAAGATCATTGCGACTATTGCCAAAAAATACAAAACGATATCGATATCCACTATTCCAAAATATCTCCTAAATCAATTTTTCTACCGCGAAGGTAATCACCTGCGGTCATTTTGCCCTTTCCCTCGGGGATAAGGGCGGTAATCTTAAGTGCTCCCTCTCCGCAGGCAATTGTGATATATCCCTCACCCTTAGCAGAGGCATCAATAACCTTGCCGGGTGTACCCTTGCCACTTACGGGAGTAGCCTTGTTTATCTTAAGCATTTTGCCATTCTGATAACAGAATGCACCGGGAATGGGAGTCACACCGCGAATAATGCAGTCAAGAGTCTTGGCAGGAAGGTTAAAATCGATCTTGCAATCCTCCTTCTCAACCTTGGCGGCATAGCAGGCAAGGCTGTCATCCTGCTTTACTCTCTCGGCCTTACCGAGATAGATGCTTTCGATAGTCTCGGAGAGGAGTCTGCTGCCCACCTCGGCAGATCGGTCGTGAATAGCCTCAAAATCATCCTCGGGGAGTATGGGGAATTTCTCCACAGAGATAATGTCACCTGTGTCAAGTCCCTCTGCCATATACATAATGGTAACGCCAGTCTCCTTCTCACCTGCCATAATAGCGCGTTGCATAGGTGCGGCACCGCGATACTTGGGAAGAAGAGAAACGTGGAGGTTGATGCATCCATATTTAGGGTATTCAATAACATTGAGAGGCAGAATCTTGCCGTAGGCAACAACCACGATAATCTCCGGCTTGTACTCATCGAGAAGGGCGGCAAAGGCCTCATCACGCAGGGTCTTGGGGGTATAAACGGGTATTCCCTGCTCTATAGCAAGCGACTTTACGGGAGTGGGCATCATTGTGTTACCGCGTCCGCGGGGCTTATCCTCTCTGGTGATGACAACAGAGATCCCGTGTCCGTCATCAATAAGCTTTTTAAGGGCGGTGGCCGAAATCTCGGGTGTGCCCATAAACATTATGTTTTTCATCTTCTGAGGTCCTTCTCTGTAAGTGCGCGAATCTGCACGTCGGTATAAAGCTTGCCGTCAAGGTGGTCACACTCGTGGCAGATGGCACGTGCAAGGAGGTCGCTGCCTGTAACCTCAAACTCGTTGCCGTGACGGTCGGTTGCTCTTACGGTAACGTTGGCAGGACGCTTGGTGATGCCGTGATAACCGGGGTTGGAAAGGCAGCCCTCCTGCTCATTCTGCTCACCCGAGAAGGCGATAATCTTAGGGTTGATAAGCTCGATAACCTCACCCTCGACAACCTCGATTACCGCAATTCTGCGAAGCACACCTACCTGAGGCGCTGCAAGACCGCAGCCCTCTGCATCACGCATAGTCTCGATCATATCGTCAAGAAGGGTAATGATTCTGGGAGTAATCTCATCCACAGGTCTTGCCGCCTTGCGAAGCATAGGGTCACCGAATTTTACTATTCTTAATTTAGCCATTTTATTTTCTCCTTAAACGGTCATAGGATTCATATCCACCGCAAGAGTCACCTTGCGACGTGTTGCAAACTCCAAAAGCAGCTGATGGAAGAGTCCTCTGGTCTGCTTATTAAGTCTGCATTTTATGACCATTCTCATTCTGTATTTATCGTTAATTTTATATGTCTGTGCCTCAAAGGGACCGAATACCACGAAGGGTAGCTTGCCAATCTCACCCTTAAGCTTTTCGAGCAGACTGTCCGAAAGCTCCTTTGCCTGACGAAGCAGCTCGGCCTCATCCTCACCGGTAAGGGTAAGCTGTACCAAGTCACAGAAGGGGGGATATGCCAGCTCCTTACGCAGAGCAATCTCTCCCTCATAGAATTTCTCATAATCCTGAAGGCAGGCAAGTCTGATAACCTCGTTCTTCGGTGCAAAGGTCTGTATGACGGCAAGTCCGCCCTCCTTTGCTCTACCTGCTCGTCCGATTACCTGAGTCAGCAGGGAGAAGGTCCTCTCCGCCGCACGAAAATCGCTGACGTAAAGCGAGGTGTCCGCAAGTGCAACACCGACAAGGGTAACTCTCGGGAAATCGTGTCCCTTTGCCACCATCTGTGTGCCGAGGAGGATATCCGCCCTTCCCTCTCTGAAATCCTCAAGCATTCTGTCATATGACATCTTGGTGGAGGTGGTGTCTGCGTCCATACGCAAAACAGTCATATCGGGAAGATATTTATTAAGCTCGGCCTCCAGCTTCTGTGTGCCGTAGCCCAGGAAGGAAAGCTTCTCTGCCGAGCAGGAGGGACAGACCCTCGGTGTTTTCTGCGTGTGTCCGCACATATGACAGAGCAGTCTGCCTCCGTCAGCACCGTTGTGGTAGGTGAGGGACACCGAGCATCTGGGACAGGTAAGCACCTCTCCGCACTCCTTACAGCTGATCTGTGTGGAGTAACCGCGACGGTTAAGGAAGAGAATAGCCTGATTGTCATTTTCATACACACGGTTCAAGAGGGTGTGCAGCCTCTGGCTTATGGGTGAAAGATTACCGAGGCGGAGCTCCTCACGCATATCAACAACGATAGCATCGGGAAGCTTTACTCCACCGTATCTCTCACGCAGAGGAACTAATTTATAAACCCCGTTTTTCGCCTTGTAAAAGCTCTCAAGCGAGGGGGTGGCAGATGCCAAAAGCATCAACGCCTTATTCTTTCCGCAACGGAATGCGGCAATATCACGGGCGTGGTATTTGGGGTCGGACTCCGACTTGTAGGTATGCTCGTGCTCCTCGTCGATGACGATGAGGCCAAGATTGTCAACAGGGGCAAAGATTGCCGAGCGAGTGCCTATAACCAGGTCTACCTCACCACGCTTTATTCTGCGCCAAGCATCAAAGCGCTCTCCCTGGGAGAGTGATGAGTGAATGACCGCTACCCTCTCACCGTATCTGCGACAAAAGATGTTTACCGTCTGGGGTGTGAGTGCAATCTCGGGCACAAGCATAATGACCGTCTTTTTTTCGGCAAGAGTGCGGTCAATGGCCTTCATAATAACCTTTGTTTTTCCGCTACCCGTTACTCCAAAGAGTAGCGCCGCCCTTGCCTCGTCGCAAAGAAGCTCGGATTCTATAGTATCATACGCCACCTGCTGTGCAGGGCTCAGCTCTATAGGTGAGGTGTCACGAAGCTTTGCAAGCTCGGAGTAAGGATTTCTTATACTCTCGCTCTCGGTGACTGTGATAATCCCCTTATCGCGAAGGGCAGAAATATGGGTGGAGGTCACACCGGGAATATCCCTGATAAGCTCCATATCAGCAGAGCCGATGGGCTTAAGGTATTCGATAATCAGCCTCTGTCCCTCGCTCCTGATACCTGCCCTGCCCTCTTTTTTAAGCAGGTCGTCTGCCTCGGTCTCGGTAAGAGCGAGTATACAGGTCTTTTTCACCTTAACGTTTGGTATCTCACGAAGAGCACCCTGGGGGAGAAGGCATTTCACCGCCTCACCAAAGGTGGAGAGGGTATGTCCCTTCATAAAGAGGCAGAGCTCAAGCATCTCCTCGCTTAAGGAAAGGCTATCGTCATATACCGAGGATATAGGCTTAATGCCCTCACCCTCTGCGGTATCCTTGATTTTTGTAACAATCGCCTGACGAATGTTATTAGCCTTGCCGAAGGGAACGCGGACTATACTACCCACCCTGACATTATCGGGGCACAAATAGTCAAAGGGGCGGTCGATATGATAAGGAACATCAAAAAGATATACCTCGCAATACATATCAGACCACCTCTTTTCCTTGGTTGTGTTAGTTTTTAGTTGTTGGGATGACGAAGCTTGAAGCGTCCGTTCTCAAGCTTTGCGATAGCAATCTTAACTGCCTTCTTATCCTTGTACTCAGGATCGATAAGAGCTGCAAGAGGCTTCTCGGTCTCGTGATTGTCAATCATCTTCTGAGCCTTTGCTCTCATCTCAATGTACTCGTCTGTTACGATGCGCGCACACTTTGCAACACCGATAACAAGCTCGTAGCGGTTGAATTCATCGTTGGTAAGCTGTTTCACAGTAGGATAAATCATTTTTATTCTCCATTCTGCCGCTATGCGGCTTCAAAAATTAATCAAAGTTAGTAAGGATTACTCCTCGTCCTCGCCGTCATCCTCTGCACTGTCGTCGGAAAGACGGTTGGTAATTGTTTCTGTCTGTATAGCCGACAGAATAACGTGCTCGGAGTCGGTGATAATAACCGCTCTGGTACGTCTGCCACAGGAAACGTCAATAACTCTGCCGTCCTCCTTGGCATCACGAACGAGTCTCTTAATAGGCTCGGAGTCGGGAGATGCGATAGCAACGATACGTCCTGCAGACACCATGTTGCCAAAGCCGATGTTTATGAATTTCATTATATAAGCTCCTAACGTTTCATTTAAAGGGTTAAAAATATTTTTGAGAAAATTTTGATAAAATGCGAGGATTTTTTCCGACAGCCGTAGAAATCTACCTTGGGGCAAAAAATCTTAAACAGTTTGCAAAATTTGCCAAAAATTTATTCAACGTTTTGGATCTGCTCACGAATCTTCTCAAGCTCACCCTTCATATTTACAACGATCTTTGCGATGGTGGCATTGTTAGCCTTAGAGCCGATGGTGTTGGTCTCGCGGTTAAGCTCCTGCATAAGGAAATCAAGCTTTCTGCCCGAGGGCTCTGCCGATGCACAGATGTCATAGAATGCACCAAAGTGGGAGCGGAGTCTTACAAGCTCCTCGTCAATAGCAATCTTGTCAGCCCAGATAGCACACTCGGTAAGCAGACGGTTCTCGTCGGGAGTAATCTTGGCATCCTCAAGCACGGCGCGGATCTTTGCCTCCAGCTTATCACGGTAGCCAACGGTGTCCTCAAGAGAAATCTTTTCCACCTGATCGGCATAGGAGCGAACAAGCTCAAGCTTTGCCTTAACGTCGCTCTCGATCTTTGCACCCTCGCGCTCACGCATCTCAACGTAGCCTGCGATAGCCTCGTCAAGCACAGAGCGGAAGGTCTCCCACTCTGCCTCAAGATCCTCCTCAGCCTTGTCATAGGTGAAGATGTCCTGATTGCGAGCAACACTCATAACGCTGATATCATCCTTAAGTCCAAACTCGTCGCGGAGTCTGTGGAGAGCCGCAATATAGCTCTCAAGGTATGCTGTATCAAGACCAACGTTGCCAAGGTCTGCGGTGTGATTGTCAACGGTGATGAAAACGTCAACCTTACCTCTTGCAATGGCATTTGTCTTGATGTGCTCCTTAATGCGATCCTCAAGGAAGAGGTATGCTCTGGGAAGCTTTACTGTGCAATCAAAAAATCTGGAGTTTACACTCTTAAACTCAATAGTAATATCCTTTTTCTCGCCCTGGCGCTTTGCTCTGCCGTAGGCGGTCATAGATTTTATCATTCCTTATCCTCCTTAGGGCTAAGTCTTCTTCTCGGCTTTTTAGAAAGGCTCTTAAGCTCTTCTGTAAACGAATCTATATCCTGGAAATCTCTGTAAATGGATGCAAAACGAATGTATGCTACAATGTCGCACTCCTTGAGCCTTGCAAGTACCATCTCGCCAAGCTCCTGGGAGGTGATCTCAGTAACGATGGAGTTCATCAGCTCCTGCTCGATGGAGGTGGCGATGCCCTCTGCATTTACAGGGCGCTTCTGACAGGATATCTGAATACCGCGGATAAGCTTGTGCTTATCAAAAAACTCACGACGGCCGTCACGCTTTACTACCGCAATCGGTACAGTATCCACAACCTCGTAGGTTGTAAATCTCTTGCCACAGGAGGGACACTCGCGGCGACGCTTGATGCTTGCGCCTTCATCTATAGGACGGGAGTCAAGAACTCTTGAATCCTGGCAGTTACAAAGGGGACACTTCATATTTTATAGCCTTTCTTTGCTAAATACATATTTAATCAGTATATTATAACATAAATATTTAAAAAAGTAAAGGTTTTTTACAAAAAAATAAGGCTCGGTCTGTGCCGAGCCTTTTAAATTTACTTTTTAAGCTTTGCCTTTACCCATTCGGTGAATTTTTCCATAGGCTCAATGCGAAGCTCCTTAAACCACTTGAATGTGAGAGGCCATACGCCGCCTGCAAAGACCACAATGAGGAAATATCTTACCGCGCGAGCGATCATCTCGTTGCCAAAGAGGGCTGTGAGAGGAGAGGAAAGGCCTGCCTTGATTGCAAGAACACCGCCAAGACCGATAATGAGCTTGATGATCTGAGAATACCAACGAGCCTCTGTCTCAAAGTTGATAAATTTGAGATCGATGAAGTAAACAGCGATAAGACCTGCGGTGCATCCGAGAAGGGTGCAGGCATTCTTAAGCGCGCTCTCAAAATTGTGGGTATCAAGAGTATTGTCACCGGAAACCGCAAGCACGTAGCCAAGGAATCCGAGAGAAAGCAAAGTAGAGCCAACAACTACCCAAGGCATAGACTTCTTGAACATCTCATCACTAGCGAAGAGAGGACGAAGAAGAAGGATAAGTGCAAGGGCAAAGAGGAGCGAAACGATAACGTCAAGAGGGGTATGTACACCAAGATACATACGGGAAAATGCTACAAGAACAATAAGTGTGGTGCAAACTATAGTCTTCCACTTTTCAGGCTTGAAGGCTGCGATAGATCCAAAGGTGCCCGCCATATTCTGAGTATGTCCCGAGGGGAAGGAATAGCCTGTTGCCTCTTCTCTGGCAGCCTCGATAATTTCGAAATCGGGGTCAAGAACCCAAGGACGGGGAATACGGAAGAAGAGCTTGGCAAGCTGGTTGCAAACGGTGCCAACAAGACCTGTGATAAGAATGAAATAGCCTTCTCTCTTGTTTACACACCAGAAGAAGAAAATAGCAATTACGAGGAAGAAGGTCTCCTCACCGAGATGGGTAATGAGAGAAAAGAACCAGTCAAAGACAGGGTTACGAATGCTCTCAAGGAAATAAAGGAAGGGCATACAGCCTTCTGCAAGTTCACGCATAAAGGTCATTTTAATTCTCCTTTGTCTTTATTTTTTGACAAAAAACGATTATTTTGCAAATAAAAGATGACATTTTTAAGCAAAAAGGCATATCGTTACACCAAATTCAAGCAATTTGACAACACACAAAATTTGCGCACTATAGCCTTCTCCCTTGAGGAGAAGGGGGACTATTTGCGTAGCAAATGGTGGATGAGGGTATCTAGCTTTACGTTCTTTCCTCAATATTTTTATAAATATCCATACATACGCTGTCAAAGTTTTTGTTAACGTCAAGGTTTGTATACCTTAATACTTTTATCCCCATAGAGCAAAGATCAGCATCACGCTTCGCATCCCTTTCTTTAGCATCAGGTTCAAAATGCTGTGAGCCGTCAATCTCAATAACAAGACGTGCAGAAGAAACGTAGAAGTCAACAATATACTCTTTAATCTTGCGTTGCCTGTTAACGTTTACAGAAAGATATTTCAAAAAATCATACCACAAATGCTTTTCCTCCCGAGTCATATTCTTGCGAAGCTGCTGGGAGTTTTGCGTATTTTGATTAGGATTGTTACTCATTTTGTCATAAATGGGATTTGATGAGAGTTAGACCCCCTCATCCACCGTTTTAAACGGTCCCCCTTCTCCTCTGGGGAGAAGGCTTAGGGAGACAGGTACTGACGAACTGAATTTTGTGTCAGACGAGGCGCACCGAGAAACAGAGGCGACGGTGTAGTTATCTACTCCGAGCCGAGTATCGCAGGCGCAACGAAGTATCACGCAAAATTAAAGAGTAAGGGCTGACGAACTGAATTTTGCGTCAGACGAGGCGTAAGGGAGTAAGCGAAATGAAAACGTAGTTGCCTACGTTGATTTGAGCGCATCGACCGACAACGAAGTATCACATAAAATTAAGGAGTCAGGTACTGACGAACTGAATTTTGTGTCAGACGAGGCGCAACGAGAAACAGAGGCGACGGTGTAGTTACCTACTCCGAGCCGAGTATCGCAGGCGCAACGAAGTATCACACAAAATTAAGGAGTCAGACGGTTGGGGCCACGGAAGAGGAACTCAGCCTCCTTGATGGATGTGCCGAGGAAGAGCATGGTAAGACGGTCGATACCGATACCGAAGCCACCGTGGGGAGGACAGCCGTACTTGAAGAACTCGAGGTAGAACTTAACGTCCTCTGCAAGGCCCTTCTCCTCTGCCTGTGCCTTAAGCACGTCATAGCGGTGCTCACGCTGTGCACCTGTGGTGATCTCTACACCGCGCCAGATAAGGTCATACCCCTGGGGGATACCCTTCTCGTCACGTATATGGTAGAAAGCTCTTTCTGCCGCGTTATAATCGGTGATAAAGAGGAATTCGTGGCCGAACATATCCTTACAGAGCTGTCTGGTCATACGCTCTGCCTCGGTGGTAAGGTCGCCCTTAAGCTCGGCAGGAACGGTGTAACCGTAACGGCTCTCAAGCTCTGCGTAAACGTCCTGAAGCTTCATTCTGGGGAAAGGAAGGCTGGGTACGATAACCTCGTACTCGGGGCCATAAAGCTCTACGATCTTGTCACCGTGCTTTTCCTTAACCTGTGCAAGTGCATAGGTAAGCATCTCCTCCTCGATCTTCATAACGTCCTCAAATGAATCGATATAGGAGAACTCAAGATCAAAGCCTGTGAACTCGGTAGCATGCTTGTTGGTATAGGACTTCTCTGCTCTGAAAACAGGGCCGGTCTCAAAGATACGCTCAAAGCCGGCAGCCATCGCCATCTGCTTATAGAACTGGGGAGACTGTGCAAGGTATGCAAGTCCGTCAAAATACTTAACCTCGAATACATCGGAGCCGGACTCACTTGCAGCAGCGATGAGCTTGGGGGTGTGAATCTCGATGAAGTTACGCTCTACGAGGAACTCGCGGAGAGCATTGGTAAGGGTGGTCTGCATCTGGAATGCAAGCTGATTCTTCTCACGGCGAAGGTCGATCCATCTGTAGTCCATACGAACGTCGATATCGGAGTCATCCTTGATAGGAAGTGCATCAGCATAGGACTCAACGATCATGGAGGTGGGATACATCTCCTTGCCGCCCATCTTTACGTACTCGCTGGCAACAACCTCACCCTCAAAGCTAACAACAGAGTGAATGCTGAGCTTGTCAAGCATCTCGGTAAACTCGGGGTGCTTCTCCTTTTCGATGGTGATCTGAAGCTTGCCAGTAATGTCCTTAACAACGATGAACGCCATGGTTCTCTTGTTACGGAAGTTTTCAACGAAGCCCGCAACGCGGCAAATGCCGGGGGTCACGTCTTTAATGTAGGTTCTTTCCATTTTGTTTTTTCCTTTAAAATATAATTTTTACATAATAATCCTATTATGCTATTATTATAGCACTAACCCCCAAAAAATGCAATAGATTTCTTACATTTTAATTGTTTTCTTCCTAATAATATATATGACACCTCATCCGTCAGGCTTAGCCTGACACCTTGTCTCGTTGCGACTCGGTCACCTTCGAGAAAAAACGATTATCAATCGTTTTCTAACACTCTCAGGTCGCTACGCTACCTCAAGGGGAAGGCAAAGCAAAAACCGTCCGTTTCATCAACGGACGGTTTTAACAATATTCAATTCATTTAAAAGGGCTTGCCCTTTTCCGTGTTTTTGTCTTTAAGAAATGAATCAATTATCCACAGACTCACCGCTGAGTCTTGTGTCGTACTTGGAGTTATATACAGTAACAACGTACCAATATTCTCCATTGCATTCGGGACAATGCATATCCTCGCAAAGAACGCACTTAAATACACCCTTTGCAAATCCATTTTCATCCCATTCATTCTCTATGCTTACATAGCTGTAGAGATTTTCGGTGGAAATATCATAGTATACACCGTATACGGGATCTGGATCTTCCTGGAATTCACTGATAGGAACGTATACAGTCTTAAGCTCGTTACCATCAACTACTTCCATCTTTATAATCTTGTGCGCCTTTGTTTCAAGCTCAACATAAGCAATAGCCTCATGAGTGTTACCATAAGCATCCTTAAATGTTACGGTAGCCTTATACTTATCAGCACAACAATTAGGAATAGGCTCGCTAGTTACTACGACACCATCAGCGTGGGTCTTGTAAACTACATTGCCTTCCTCATCACAATCACATGTGCCTATCATAGTGAATTCGCCCGTTTCACTATCATACTTAAGTTCCCATTTAGTGTAATTATGTCCTGTAGGTTCAACGGCATCATTAAGCACAACCTTAATTGTATCTCCACATTCCGTACACTCTGCTGTTGCAGTTGCATCACCAAACTGAGTACAGGTAGGCTGGTTGGTCACCACCATTGTATCATCAAGAATAACGTAAGGATGGGGTACTACAGCAATTGCCTCCTCAGTTTCTTCAAGGTATGCATTACAAACTGTGCAATATTTAACTTTCAATCCCTCTACAGTACATGTGGGTTCCTTGATAGTAGTATAATCAGCAGTTTTATGTCCGTTAGCAGGTACAGTTTCTTGTGCAACCTTATAATCGCATCTTGTACAATGCTCACCTTCGGTAAGACCGGTTGCAGTACAGGTAGACTCCTTTGCCTTATCGATAACCATATTGTGACCAAGCTCATCTATAGGCTCTGTTTTGTCTTCAAATCGATAGCCACAGTCCTGGCAGAAGTTAAACATTACTCCTTTTTCGGTACAAGTAGGCTTTTCAGCAACAACCAATCTACCGGGATTATGATCCTTCTTAGGAATAACGCGTTCTTCAAACTTTAAGCCCTCACACTCAGGGTCGGTACAGATCATAACCTCAAGACCATCTTCTGTACAAGTAGCCTCTGTGATAGTAGTCCACTGTGTTGCAGTGTGTTCATGAAGCGCCCTTGTACATTTGATATAGATAAATAGTCCGAGAATAACCAATATGATGAACAACGCGATCTTTAAAACGCGGTAGTCGTGATATTTAGTGCTTCTCATATTTGTCCTCCTACTAAATTAAAAATTCAAAATAAAGTTCACTTTATGAACAATAGAAAAATGTTTTGGTAAGGCGGCTGCAGAGCAACCGCCCTACCATTATTTAAGTTAAATTACAAAAAATTCTAAAAGAATTAAACTGCAGGGGTTTCGGTTGCAGGCTTGGGATCAGTGTGAACAACTACCCAAAGGCCGCACTTCTCACACTTGTAAACAGTGTAAATGTAGTTATCACCCTCAACGGTACGAGTAGCAGTAACGCCCTCAACGTACTCGGTGTGATCGGAGAAGCTGGGAACCTCAAGGGTCTTGGTGAACTTTTCATCCTTTACTTCTACGGTAAAGGTGTAAGTGTATACCCAGTCACCACAGTGAGTGCCCTTATGATCCTTAGTATAGAAGGCTCCTTCACCACAGTTCTCATCGGTAAGAGCAGGAAGAACTACATTAGATTCTTCAACAGCCTTCTTACAAACATCGCAAACGAACTTAAGGCTACCAGCTGCATCAGCAGTAGGAGCTACAAGAACTACTTCACTTGCTGCAGTGTAAGTGTGACCAAGAGCGGGAATATCCTCGCCTCTGGTGGTGTAGTCGCAACGAGAGCAGGTCTCATATGCATCCCAACCGTTACCGGTACAAGTAGCTGCAACAGCATCATGGTTCACCTTGTTGTGACCAAGAGCCTCAACGGTCTCAGTCTTGGTGTACTCATGGCAGTTGTTACACTTAAAGGACTTAACGCCCTCAGTAGTACAAGTAGGAGCAGTTGTAATATCACCCTCAACACCAGTGTAGTCGTGGCCAAGAGCAGGAACGGTCTCGGTCTTCTCATACTGACCACAGTATGTACATGCAAAGGACTTAACGCCCTCAGTAGTACAAGTAGGAGCAGTTGTAACTACGCCCTCAACATCGGTGAAGTCGTGAGGCTTAGCACCATCTTCTCTGGTGTTCTCAACACGACCACAGTTGAAGTCCTCGGTCTGTGCGCAAGAGCAAGACTTGCACTCGTGGAACCAAGGATGTTCCCATACGCACTCAGGCTTGTTCTCAAGGTTAACGGAAGGCTGTTCATCGCCCCAGTGGTGACCAGCAGCATTAGCCTTCTGAATATCCTCATAACCACAACCTTCTCTTACACAAGTAGAGGTGTACTGGTTCTCGTACTTACAAGGACAGTAATCAACACCCTCTACAAGCTCTGCATCGATGGGAGCAAGAGTCCAACCCTCGCAGGAATCAGGATCAGCAGGATTGAACTCAGATGCATATGCGTGACCGAGTTTTTCTACTTTATCATCCTCATAGGAATGGCCGCACTCACAAGTGTATACAGTATAACCATCTTCAGTACAGGTAGGAGCTACGGGTGTTCCTGCAACATACTTGTGATCAACCTCAGTCCAGTATGCATCACCACAAAGGGTACAAGTCTGAAGTGTTACACCAATAGTTGCTTCGCCGGTCTCCTCATTAACCAACTTATGCTCAGAAATTACGATTACATGCTCAGACCAAACGTGACCAGCACAGTCATCAAGGTCCTCACCGTCATCACCCTTATCGCCCTTCTGACCCTCTACCTTGAGGCCGCTGTCAACATACTTGCCAGCTGCATCGTCATAGTACCAAAGGGTACCGTTGTCGCCAACGTAGGGGCTCTTGCCGTCTGCACCTGCAGGGCCCTGAGGACCTTCAGCACCGCAAGCAACGAGAACGGAAACGAGAGCGAAGCACATCATCAAAATCGCAAACACTTTAACAATGTTCTTGTTCATTTTAAAATTCTCCTTAAAAATTATTTTTTGTTTTTCTTGTGAAAACACATATTTGCGGTTTGTAAAACCTCGGGCCTTTGACAAGACAATTGGGCGAAAATCTCGTTCTTAAGCTTTTAATTTTACGCGCGCGCAAACTTATGCACTTTCTCGGTATCATTATACTACTTTATGATAAATAAGTCAATAGTTTTCTAAAAGTTTTTTTATTTTTTTAGAATTTTTTAGTATAAAAACCATCTTTGCTTTTTGGTAGCAAAAAGGCAGAAAACGCGCCGGTTTTCTGCCTCAAAATCATGTAAAATTACTCAGCCTTGGGAGCAGCGTCCTTCATAGAAAGGTTCTGTCTGCCCTTCTCGTCGGTGCCGAGATACTTAACGCGAACGGTGTCACCTACTGCAACAACGTCCTCTACCTTCTCGGTTCTCTGCTGCTGGAGCTTGGAGATGTGAACCATACCCTCCTTACCGGGAGCAAACTCAACGAATGCACCGATAGGAATGATACGGGTTACAGTACCCTCGTAAGTCTCGCCTACCTCAGGCTCGAAAACGATAGCGTCGATGATAGCCTTAGCCATATCTGCGCTGTCGCGGTTAACTGCTGCGATGAATACGGTACCGTCATCGTTGATATCAACCTTTGCACCGGTGTCAGCAACGATCTTCTGGATTACAGAGCCGCCCTTACCGATAACCTCACGGATCTTATCGGGATTGATGGTCATGGATATCATCTTGGGAGCATAAGCAGATACCTCTGCTCTGGGCTCAGCGATTGCGGGGATAATAACCTTGTCGATGATCTCGTTTCTACCCTGGTGAGTGGTCTCAAGCGCCTGCTTGATGATCTCGGGAGTAAGACCGTCAACCTTAAGGTCCATCTGAATAGAGGTAATACCCTTCTTGGTACCTGCTACCTTGAAGTCCATATCGCCATAGAAGTCCTCAAGACCCTGGATGTCGATCATGGTGTCCCAAGAGCCGTCCTCAGCGGTGATAAGACCGCAGGAAATACCTGCAACGGGAGCCTTGATCGGAACACCTGCGTCCATAAGAGCAAGAGTAGAACCGCATACAGAGCCCTGAGAGGTAGAGCCGTTAGAGGAAACAACCTCGGATACAAGACGGATAGCATAGGGGAATTCTTCTTCCGAAGGAAGAACGGGAACGAGAGAACGCTCTGCAAGAGCACCGTGACCGATCTCACGACGGCCGGGAGAACGAAGCGCCTTAGCCTCACCGGTGGAGTAACCGGGCATATTGTAGTGGTGCATATATCTCTTGCCGGTCTCCTCGTCAAGACCCTCAAGCTTCTGGCCCTCGGAAAGAGTGCCAAGAGTAGCAATAGTA
>JAZQWB010000022.1:0-2380 GCA_045632145.1 Eubacteriales bacterium
TCAACGGTAGGAATGATACCGTCGTAGATGTTACCGGTGGAACCGTCGATGGAGATGTAGTCACCCTCAACGTAGGTCTTGCCTGCGAGAGTGAACTTCTTGTTCTCCTCGTCCATTGCGATATCGCCGCAACCGGAAACGCAGCACTTACCCATACCACGAGCAACAACTGCTGCGTGAGAGGTCATACCGCCGCGAACGGTGAGGATACCCTGAGCTGCCTTCATACCGGTGATGTCCTCGGGAGAGGTCTCAAGACGAACAAGAACGACCTTCTTGCCCTGTGCCTTCCAAGCCTCAGCATCCTCAGCGGAGAATACTACCTGGCCGCATGCAGCGCCGGGAGAAGCGCCAAGACCACGACCCATAGGAGTTGCAGCCTTAAGTGCCTTAGCGTCGAACTGGGGGTGAAGGAGAGTGTCAAGGTTTCTGGGGTCGATCATAAGAACAGCCTCTTCCTTGGTCTTGTGGCCCTCAGCAACGAGGTCAACTGCGATCTGGAGAGCTGCGGGAGCGGTTCTCTTACCGTTTCTGGTCTGGAGCATATAGAGCTTCTCATTCTCGATGGTGAACTCCATATCCTGCATATCGTGATAGTGGTTCTCAAGGATCTTGCAAACCTCTACGAACTGCTCGTAAGCTGCGGGGAACTTGTTAGCCATCTCTGCGATGGGCATGGGAGTACGAACACCTGCAACAACGTCCTCACCCTGTGCGTTGGTAAGGAACTCACCCATGAGCTTCTTCTCACCGGTAGCAGGGTCACGGGTAAATGCAACACCGGTACCGCAATTGTCACCCATGTTACCGAATGCCATTGCCTGTACGTTTACTGCAGTACCCCAAGAGTAGGGAATGTCGTTGTCACGGCGGTAAACGTTTGCTCTGGGGTTGTCCCAAGAACGGAATACTGCCTTAACTGCGCCGATAAGCTGCTCCTTAGGATCAGAGGGGAAGTCCTGACCGATCTTAGCCTTGTACTCAGCCTTGAACTGATTTGCAAGATCCTTAAGGTCGTCAGCGGTGAGCTCAACGTCGAGCTTAACACCCTTCTCTTCCTTCATCTTGTCGATAAGCTCCTCGAAGTACTTCTTGCCGACTTCCATAACAACGTCGGAGTACATCTGGATAAATCTTCTGTAACAGTCGTAAGCCCAACGGGGGTTGCCGGACTTCTTAGCCATAACCTCTACAACGTCCTCGTTAAGACCAAGGTTAAGGATGGTATCCATCATACCGGGCATGGATGCACGCGCGCCGGAACGAACGGAAACGAGAAGGGGGTTCTCAAGGTCACCGAACTTCTTGCCGGTAACGCCCTCCATCTTTACAATATACTCCATGATTTCAGCCATGATGTCAGCGTTGATCTGACGGCCGTCCTCGTAGTACTGGGTGCAGGCCTCAGTAGAAATGGTGAAGCCCTGGGGAACGGGAAGACCAATGTTGGTCATCTCAGCGAGGTTAGCTCCCTTACCGCCAAGGATCTCACGCATGGTTGCGTTACCCTCAGAGAAGAGATAACAATACTTCTTGCTCATTTTTGTTTTCCTCCAAAAATATAATTTATTTTTTTGATTAGCGAAATAATGACGGTTTCGTGCGCCAAAATGACGCCGATACACACCTTAAGTATATATACTTAAAACCGCTTTTGTAATTATATCATAAAGAACACCGTTTTTCCATACATTATATAAAAAAATATTCGCGCGCGAAAAATATTTACAATTTATTAACAATTACGCGGTGATAAATTCTAATTTCAGCGTACTTTTCCCTACTCTCTTTTGTTAAAATTGGCACCGCGCGAAATTTTAAGCCAATTAAATCAAGCTTTTCCTTGACTTTTCCCCGTGGATATGTTAAACTATATGGGCGCAAAAATGCGCAATCGCCTGCATAGTTAAATTAAATACGCCTACATAGTTAAACTAAATACGCCTGCATAGTTAAATGGATATAATAAGCCCCTCCTAAGGGTTAGTTACAGGTTCGATTCCTGTTGCGGGTGCCAAAAAGGGACAATCACCGACGGTGGTTGTCCCTTTTTGATTCCCGCACTGAATCGACCTGCTCCGAGGCTTGCCTCGGAATCAGGTTCGAAACATTGCTCCGTCCTTCCCTGTGGGAAGCTTGTAAGACGGAGCAAATTCCTGTTGCGGAGCGCCGCTCCCTCTCGGCGGCAGAAATTCCCTGCCCTACAAACTAAAAATATACCTTTAAAGCCAAGTAGCAGAAAAACATTTGCTCTAAAAATCTTTGAATAGCAGACTGCTTATTTCTTGAAGATTTTCTTGTAATTTTTCTTTGACAAATAAAGATGATAATGCTCTTTATTTCCAGAATCAGTTATATATGCTATTTCAACAAATCCAAA
>JAZQWB010000023.1:0-19574 GCA_045632145.1 Eubacteriales bacterium
TGCCTTACCTGCTGCTGCGAACTGAGCAACCTGACCGATCTGAGAAGCCTTAGAAGCCTGACCACCGGTGTTAGAGTAAACCTCGGTATCGAATACCATGATGTTTACATCCTCGCCGGATGCAAGAACGTGGTCAAGACCGCCGAAGCCGATATCGTATGCCCAACCGTCACCACCGAAGATCCAAACAGCCTTCTTGGAGAGGTACTGCTTCTCTGCAAGGATCTGAGCCTTGATGGGATTGTCACAAGGACAAGCCTCGAGAGCAGCAACAAGAGCCTTAGTAGCAGGCTCGTTAGCCTTACCGTCGTTAATAGTAGCAAGGTACTCATCAGCTGCAGCCTTAACGTTCTCGTTCTTAGCCTGAGCTGCAAGCTCCTTAACAAGACCGATAAGCTTGTTACGGATAGCCTTCTGACCTACGTACATACCAAGACCGTGCTCAGCGTTATCCTCGAAGAGGGAGTTAGCCCAAGCAGGACCACGGCCGCTTTCCTTATTTACGGTATAAGGAGTAGCAGGTGCGGAGCCGCCCCAGATAGAAGAACAACCGGTAGCGTTGGAGATGTACATTCTCTCACCGAAGAGCTGGGTGATAAGACGAGCATAAGAGGTCTCTGCACAACCTGCGCAAGAGCCGGAGTACTCGAGGAGGGGCTGCTTGAACTGGCTGCCCTTGATGGAAAGACCGATAAGCTCGGACTTCTCGGAAACATTCGCAACTGCGTAGTCGTATGCAGGCTGCTGATCAAGCTGAGTAGCGATAGGCTTCATCTCGATAGCGGTGCCCATCTTCTCATTGTTATTAACAGGACAAGCCTTAACACAAAGAGTACATCCCATACAGTCAAGGGGAGATACCGCCATGGTGAACTTGTAGTTAGTCTTAAGAACAGGCTTTGCTGCGAACTTGGTGGATGCAGGAGCTGCTGCTGCCTCATCCTCAGTCATAGCGAAGGGACGGATACAAGCGTGAGGACATACGAATGCACAGTTGTTACACTGGATACAGTTCTCAGCATTCCACTGGGGAACGGAAACTGCAACGCCTCTCTTCTCGTATGCTGCAGAGCCCTGGGGGAACTGACCGTCTGCATACTTAGCGAATGCGGAAACGGTAAGGTTGTCACCCTTCATTGCACTAACGGGAACAACGATGTCGTTAACGAAGTCAACGAGATCAGCTCTGTTACCGGTAGCCTTTGCAGCTGCGGGAGTTGCGCCTGCGTTTGCCCACTCAGCAGGAACAGAAACAAGGTTAAGAGCATCCTTACCAGCGTCGATAGCCGCATAGTTAAGGTCAACGATAGCCTGTCCCTTCTTGATGTAGGACTTGTATGCAGCCTTCTTCATGTACTCGATTGCTTCCTCAGCGGGAAGAATCTTTGCAAGAGCGAAGAATGCAGACTGAAGAACGGTGTTCTTTACCTTTGCGTTACCGAGGTCGATAGCGATCTTGGTTGCATTGATGGTGTAGAACTTAACGTTGTTCTTTGCGATATAGGTCTTAACGGATGCAGGAAGGTGAGCATCAAGCTCCTCTGCGTTCCAGGGACAGTCGAGAAGGAATGTACCGCCGGGCTTAACGTCAGAGATCATATCGTACTTGTTAAGGTAAGCATTGTTATGGCAAGCAACGAAGTCTGCCTTGTTGATGTAGTAAGAGGACTTGATGGGGCTATCACCGAATCTAAGGTGAGAAATGGTGATACCGGAGGTCTTCTTGGAGTCATACTGGAAGTATGCCTGAATGAACTTGTCGGTGTGGTCACCGATGATCTTGATAGAGTTCTTGTTAGCACCAACGGTACCGTCACCGCCAAGACCCCAGAACTTGCACTGGATCATATCAACGGGAGCAGTATCGGGAGCAGTAGTCTCGGGAAGAGAAAGGTTGGTAAGGTCGTCTACGATACCCATAGTGAAGTGGTTCTTCTGCTCGCCTGCCATGTTAGCAAATACAGCGAAGATAGAAGAAGGAGGAGTATCCTTAGAGCCAAGACCGTATCTACCGCCAAGAACCTTAATGCCGGTCTTGCCGCACTCGTTAAGAGCAGCAACAGCGTCAAGGAAGAGGGGCTCACCAAGAGAGCCGGGCTCCTTGGTTCTGTCAAGGATGGTGAGAACCTTACAGGTCTCAGGAATAGCTGCAACGAACTTCTCAGCAACGAAGGGTCTGTAAAGGCGAACCTTGATAAGACCGACCTTTTCGCCGTGAGCGTTGAGGTAATCAATTACTTCCTCAGCAACGTCACAAACAGAACCCATAGCTACCATTACGCGATCAGCATCGGGTGCACCGTAGTAGTTGAAGAGCTTGTAGTTAGTGCCAAGCTTTGCGTTAACCTTGTCCATGTACTCCTCAACGATTGCAGGAAGAGCATCATAGTAGGGGTTGCAAGCCTCTCTGTGCTGGAAGAAGATATCACCGTTCTCTGCAGAGCCGCGAAGAGCGGGATGCTCAGGGTTGAGAGATCTGTCACGGAATGCCTTAAGAGCATCCATGTCAACCATCTCCTTGAGATCTGCGTAATCCCAAGCTGCAACCTTCTGAATCTCGTGAGAGGTACGGAAGCCGTCAAAGAAGTTAAGGAAAGGAACTCTGCCCTTGATGGTAGCAAGGTGAGCTACTGCGCCAAGGTCCATGATTTCCTGGGGGTTGGTCTCCGCGAGCATAGCAAAGCCGGTCTGACGGCAAGCATATACGTCGGAGTGATCACCGAAGATGTTAAGAGCGTGGGAAGCAACGGTTCTTGCAGAAACGTGAATTACGCAAGGAAGAAGCTCGCCGGCGATCTTGTACATGTTGGGGATCATAAGAAGAAGACCCTGAGAAGCGGTGTAGGTGGTGGTAAGTGCACCGGCAGCAAGAGAACCGTGAACAGCACCTGCTGCGCCTGCCTCGGACTGCATCTCTACTACCTGTACGTTCTGGCCAAGAATGTTCTTAGCGGGCTCGCCAAAGATGTTCTTGTCGGACGCGGACCAGGTGTCGGTTACTTCAGCCATAGGGCTGGAAGGGGTGATAGGATAGATGGCAGCAACTTCGGTAAACGCATAAGAAACGTGAGCCGCAGATGTATTACCATCCATAGAAATTTTTCTTCTCTCTATCATTGGTTTATCCTCCATATAAAATTTTTTTTATTACCTTATTAATAATGAGTTTCCTCAAAAAAATATTATAACACAGTTTTTTAAAAATGTAAATAGCTTTTAGTCAATTACTGTTCGATTTTTTCGGTTTTTTCTACCATTTTCTCCGCCTGACGGATGAGAGGAACGGCTACAATGGCAAGAAGAGCGATGATTGCTCCTGCAAGGAAAATCTCACGTGCAGGTGCAGAGGAGGCGGTGAGCACGTCGGTGCCCGAGAGCTTAATATCCTCACCGAATGCCGCGTTGAGCGCATTACCGATAGCAGGACCTACAAGCATGGGAACGAGGACGCTGGCAAACATTCTTACACCCTGCATCTTTCCTACCGCCTCGGCAGGAGTATGGTCACGCATAATAGAGCCGTTAAGAGCGGTGCTGAAGATGTTACCGCAGATCATAACGAAGCCGCCAAGACCGAAGAGGATCATAAGAAGAAGCTTGTTCTCCGCAGGGATGAAGGAAGCGAAATACATTCCGAGAAGACCCACGGAAAGAATTATAGCCGCAAAGTAAAGAAGCTTGCTCTTGGACATTCTGTCAGAGAGCTTACCGAGATAAAGGTTAACTCCCGCGCCTGCAAGGATGGCGATAGCAAATACCGCGCTGTACTCAAGGTCGGAGAAGTTAAGACAGTACTTCATATAAATGATAAGATAGGACATAAACGTCTGGATAGAAATACCGAAGATAGCAACAGAAAGAAGTGTTGCATAGAAGGGCAGATGCTTCTTGATAACAGAGGGACGGAAGCCGTAGATGATATCGCGGAAGCCACCGGACTTCTCGATAGTGGGTGCATCCTTAAAGAGGAAGATACCAACCACACCGCAGATGCTGATAAGCACGCCAAGACCGATAAACACGGGAGTGTATCCACCGCAAAGGCCTGTAAGAATACCAAAGCCGCCTGCTACGATAAGGAGACCTACGAGAGGGAGAATGGAAAGCACGCTCTCAACGTAGCCTCTGTAAGAGGGCTTTGTATTATCTGTTACCCAAGCATTGAAGGCCGCATCGTTGGCGGTAGAGCCAAAGAGGGTCATCACACAGTCGCCAACTACAAAGAGAGCGAGGCTGAGAGAGATAACCTGGGTGGCAGGCTTGGAGAGCACCGCGCCGATAATGTCGGGAGTAAGACAGCCGAAGAGGGCTACTGTAACACCCCAGATGATATAGCCGATAGAGATAAAGCTGCGTCTGTTACCCAGCTTGTCAGAGAGTGTACCTGCAATCAAGGTGATGAACGCCGCTGAAATACCGCTGAGCTGTACCATAAGGGTTACGGTATTAAGGGCACCGTCGGCAAGATCAAAGCCGCTGAAGGTCTCGTAAACGAAGGTTCCGAAGAACATATTCTCTACCGACCAGGCGATCTGTCCGACAATACCGAACATCAGTAGTAAAAACCAGTTTCTACGCGAAAATTTTTCCATAAAAAGCACTTCCTGTTCTTTAAATTGTAATGCCAAACTCATTATATCAAATTTTAAATAATATGTCAATCGATTTATTTTACCAAAATTCTTGGCTCTCACAGGGCAAAATCACCAAAAAATTGTAAATAAATTATTAATTTTAAAATATTTTTCGTTATTTTTCAACTTATTTCTTGACAACTATAAAATAATATGTTAAAATATATTTAAAATAATAAATTTTAAATTAAATACATAAAAGGAGATACGAAAATGCCTGAAATCAAGTATGAAGTAGTTGACAAAATTGGTATCGTAAGCGAAGGCAACAACGGCTGGAACAAGGAGCTTAACCTTATCAGCTGGAACGAGAGAGAGCCTGTATACGACATCCGTACCTGGTCTCCCGATCATGAGAAGATGGGCAAGGGCGTAACCATCACTGCAACCGAGGCAAAGGTTCTTCGCGACATGCTCAACGCACTCAACCTCGACTAATTTTTATCAACAAAAAGACCCTGCGATTCTGTCGCAGGGTCTTTTTTCGCCTTTTTATGCACAAAATGTACGGTTTAATTGTCATTTTGCCCTTGTATATCCCGTTTGCCTGTGATTTTGCCTATCCACTCGGAGATGTATTGCTTAGGTGTTTTTTCACGAGTCGGGGACTCGCCCGACGGCTGATTATCCCCCTCACCAAAGAGTCTCTCTATCATCGAGCAAACGCCCTTAAGCCCTTGTCTCTCCTCCTCTATCCTTCGGTTTTCCTCCTCAAGCTGATTCTCATACCCCAAGACAGAGCTATCCACACCCACTATAGTCGGGTTAAAGCATCTTTTTAGCAGAGAGGACACTGTGCCCTCACCAAATCTGCGCTCCACTATATCGGTTATAAGGGATAGGGTCTTATTTTCCTCCGAGTAATGCCGTAGCAGACCTTCCACTACCCCCTGCCCCGGCATCTCCGCAAGCTCAAGGGAAATTTTGTTTTCTGTTTTTCTTATGATTATTCTCCGCGCACTTGCCGTCTCCGAGAGAATAAGCTCTATTCTATACTCCCTCTCACCGTCGCATGACCGCACAACGCTTGCCATAGCCTTTACTATATAGTATTCACCCCTCAGGTTGACAACGTTGGTCTCATAGCCGTAAAGTCCCACACGAAGGCTGAATTCCTCGCCACCGTCGGTATACTCAAATCGGAGCAGCTCTCCCTCTCGGCTAAGCCCTATTTCCTCTATAGAGGCACGCAGATTATTCTGCATTGTCCTCATCAGCAGCGGCATAATACCCGAATTGTTTTTGCACATAGCATATCTGCCCAGCAGCTCATTCCAAGAGGTATCAAAGGGTCGGCTCTGCCTGAGCCCCAGCCGATACAACCAGCCCCTGCCCTCTTCCCTTGGCCGTATCCATCTGCGGCAGGCAAAAAAGGACCTTTCCTTCTCCCGAAGAATCTGCACGTCTCTGCGGTCAAGCCTATCGTGCAGCCGTCCGCCAAGATGCTTTCGCACTATCTCAAGCGAAGGACTTGCACCAAACATCTCGTTGTTTCCGCAGAGCATCACCACAACTATATCGTTGTCGGGGCATATCCACACGTTTTGCCCAAGCATACCGTTAAAGAGCATTTCCCGACCGACCTTTGCACTCCAAAGGTGAGTGGCATAATTAAAATTACCGCAAAAATCGTCTGCCAACGCCTTGGTAGACGAGGAATACTCCACCCATTTCTCGGATAGCACCCGCCTTCCGTAAAAGCTACCGCCCGACAGCATCATAACACCCAGCTTTGCCCAGCTCTCAGCCGACAAATAAAGCCCCCAGCCGCCCTTTTCTGTCCCCTCGGGACTCTTCTCCCAAAAATAGTTTTCTATGTCTAAGGGCAGAAAAATCCGCTCATAAGCCAGACTCCCAAAGCTTCTGCCACCGACCCTCTCGGCAATTCTAGCCAGAATATAGCTATTCATGCTGTTATAAGAGAATTTTGTCCCCGGCACAAACTTTAAGCTCGAGGAGAAAAATGTGGACGTCCATCGGTTATCCGTCACCGTCCCTGCCTCTGCAAAATCCACACCGGCGGTCATTGAGAGCAAATGCTCCACCGTTATACGCGGAAAGCGTTTATCCTTATACGCAAGCTCGGGAAATATATCCACCAGCCTATCGTCAAGCCCAAGCCGTCCCTCATCCACAAGCGTGCCTATCACCATTCCGCACACCGTCTTGGCCATAGAGTGAGATATATGCCACTCATCCCTGCTATAGCCTGCGGCAGAGCACTCGCAGATCACCTCTCCGCGTCGAAGCACAAGCAGACTGTGGATATTTGCCCTTCCCTCGCTCTCAAGCTGACAGAGCATATTGTAGAGCCGTTTTGACGACACCCCCTGCCTCTCGGGTGTGCTGCGCGGAAAATATCTCCTCTCGGGCATATTTATCATTGTTTTCTGCGGATAGTAAGGCACCACCGACATATCCTCTTTTTCACCAAGCATCAGCGCGCCGACCAGCTCCACCGCCCGTCTTTTCCACCTTTCCATAGCCACCCCCGATATAAACACTACCTTTATTATACGCAAATCGGGGAAAAATAAATCTTAAGAAAAGAAAAAGTCCCGATCGTGTGACCGAGACTTTATTAGCATATTAAACTATAAAAAGTGACGCAGGGAATATAAGGTCGCCAAGAAGACCAAAGACCACGCCCGACACCAAAATAATTGCCACCACAAGGAGATTTTCCTTGATAGGCTTGTTCACTCTGAAGAGCACGAGAAGGCCCACGCCTGCACCCGAAAACAGTCCTGCCATCATTGTACCTGCCGTGATAAGACCCTCTGTACAAAGGGTAGCAAGCACCACAGACGTAGCACAGTTGGGCACAAGACCGAATACCGCCGCAATGATGTGACTGATAAAGGGGTTGCCCTGCATAATATCACCGAGAGCTTCCTCACCGATAAAGTAAACAAGTGCGTTTACACCAAAGGTGATAAGCAAAACGAAAAGCGAGATTGTCAGGGTGTGATGAAGAGCCGAATACCAGATGCCCCTCTCACAATGACAGTTGTCCTCGTCGCAAATCGCGTCGATGTTGATTTTTTCCTGATCCTTACGGACAAGACGCATCACCATATCCACAGCAAAGCCTACCGCGATACCAACCAAAGCCTTGTAAAGCACTACCAGAGCAACCGTTCCTACGGGAATCTTACCCGACAGAAGAATGGGAATCATATCGTCCGAGGTGGAAAGGAATACCGCCACCACAGTACCAATAGAAATAACCCTACCTGCGTAAAGGTTAGATGCCGCTGCAGAAAATCCGCACTGAGGCACAGCGCCAAGAAGTCCGCCAACCGCAGGCGCAAACACACCCGCCTTTTTCATAAAGCTCTCCGCCTGCTCCCCCGCCCTGTGCTCAATAAACTCCATCAGCAGATAGGTCAGGAAGAGAAACGGAAGTATCCATAACGTATCAATCAAGCCATGGAGGAAAATTTCCTCGGCCCAATGGCCGACCTCCTCAGCTCCTGTATGTAATAAAAACATTTCTTCGTCCTTTAATTTTTATTTCCTATATATAATATACTCTTTTCGGTGAAATGTCAAGAGAATGTTGAAAATAATATAATCCTCTTGTTAATAAACCCCTTCGCTTTTGCTAATACTAATCAAAAACAAAAACGAAAGGACAAACGGTATGACCACCGATACGATAAATCTCCTGCGCGAGTGTAACGCAGGAATCAAAATGGGAGAGGATGCAATAAAGCAGCTTCTCCCCCACGCAAAAAACGAGGAGCTTCGCCACACGCTTCAGGTGTGCAAAAACACACACGCAAGCCTTGGAGATGAAACCCACGCCCTGCTCCTCAGCTATGGGGCAAGCACAAAGGACCCACACCCCATTGTCAGTGCTATGAGCAGCATGAAGATATGCGGCAGCATTATGATGCAGAATAACGACAAATGCATTGCCGACTTGATGACCGACGGCTGCAATATGGGTATTAAATCCCTCTCCAAATACCTCAACAAGTATAAAAACGCCGACGAGGATGCTAAAAATATCGCAAAGCGGCTCTTAGCCTCCGAGGAATATCTGGAGGGAAAAATGCGTCAATATCTGTAACGAAGCCAAAATTTCCCAAGAAATGTAAACCAAACGCAACATTATAAGGACTTTTCGCGCCTTCGTACCCCTCCCCAAGCACCAAGGAACAAAAACCGTTTGCGGCACAACAAACAACCGACAAAAATATTTGAAAAAATTCAAAAAACCCCTTGACTTTTCCCGAAGTGAGTGATATAATATATTAGACTTTTCAGGAAGGTGCCAGCACCGACCGGAATGTATCTAGGTGTAGCTCAGCTGGGAGAGCGCTACCTTGGGGTGGTAGAGGCCGCAGGTTCAAGTCCTGTCACTTAGACCAGGTGGAGATCCGTAAGGATCTCCATTTTTTCTTTATATATCGGGCTTTTGGGGATTTTTGACTTTTCCCCAAAAGCCTTTTTTTATGCCTGTTACGAACAATGAAAGAATTTCCTTAAAACTAAAAGGAATGAGCCCAGTTCAGTACCGAGCTCATTCAAAAAACGCTAAATATAAATCATACTACGATATAGTCGTAACGGTGATTATTTTCTGTGCGAGCATTTTCCTATATTGTCGTTTATTAATATTCCCTTTTTTTGAAAGTCCAAACGAGTAGGGTTACGACAATTACAGCATCAAGTGCAAGGAGGGCAGGTTTCCACCATTCGAACACCTCTTGCTTGAAGCCGATTTCACCGCTTGTCTGATAGATATCATCGATATCCATGTTTCTATACATCTCCGCAGTGTATTCGGTGCTTACAACTCCGTAGAGAATGTTCTTACAAGCCACGCGAGCTGCCTTCATATCTGTTTCGTTTGAGGTGTCGATCTTATCATTACCGTTGATGCCTGTGGTGTTGGGATTGAGCCACAAATCGTTGCCGGCGCGAATACCCTGTCTAATAGACATGCTACCTCGGTTAGAGGTATCCGTCCAGTCGGTAATTACCACGCCCCTGAAGCCCCATTCATCACGGAGGATTTCAGTAAGAAGTGCATAGTTTGCTCCACACCAAATCGAGCCAAGATCGTTAAATGCGGACATTATGCCGTTGGCGCCGCCTTCTTTTACAGCAATTTCAAAAGGCTTCAATACGTTTTCACGCAGGTTCTGCTCGGTCATCCAAGTATCAGTGCCTCTGGGGTTGTCACCGGAGTCGCTGGAAACAAAATGCTTCAAATAGCATGTAAGACCATTCGTCTTAGCACCGTAGATAACCTTTGCCGCCAATTTACCCGAAAGCACACCGTCTTCAGAATAGTATTCATAGTTACGTCCAAGGTATGCGTTGCGGTGAAGGTTAACGCCGGGTGCGTACCATCCGTCAATCGCAGTCTTACCAGCCTCAGCACCCATAGAACGGCCAAGCTCAAACATAAGATCCTTATTCCAAGAGCATCCCATCAATGCCTCGCTGGGGTATGCTGTCCAGGTTTCCTTATCCATCGTTTCACCGCCGAATTGACCTGTCAGAGAGTTGGTGTTAAAGCCTGCGGGACCGTCATAGTCGTTTTGATGCGGAACTCCGATCGATGCAATAGCTTCTCTATGGAAACCTCCAAGTGTAATGAGATTTACCATTTCATTAGGCGACATCTGATTAAGAAGAAGATCCCATTTATCACTGTTGTAATCCATAAGCTCTTCCATAAGCTCGTAATTCCATACGAGTGACTGTCCGTCAGCCAAATCCTTACCCATAAGCTGATTTCTCGTTGCGGGAGTCTTAGCGTCGTCATTGAGAGTTGCAAGATACAAGCCGTTCTTCTCTCCGGTTACAACGGGAGCCATTGCCTCGAAGGGAGCGTCGTTATACGCCTGATTGGTTTGATTGATAATCGTTCCGGAGGGTCTTGGTGCCTTAGCGGTGGGGAATGTATCAAAGAAGTTTTCACGCGTCATGTACTTTGCGCCGCCAAGTGATATGGCATCAAGCTGAAGACCCATATAAGCACCCTCACCTGTGAAACGGTTTTCAATGGGTGTATTCGTCGTGGGATCTTTATCAATTATGATATCATTGGTTGCTACGAAGGTAATAACGTTATTATCGCAATCCTTCAAATTATGGCTGTCGGTCATAAGCTTAATTTGATAGTCACCTTCGTCAAGCTCGTAAACCGCACTGCCGTTATTATTTTTATCATACGCGTCGTAGGACGCCATATCATAAGGAGTGAAGGAAAGAGTTGCCTTGTAGGATTCGCCGGGAGCTAAAGCAATAGAGGTTTTTGCAAAGTCAAGCAGGTTGATCTCCGCCTTTTCTACCTCTCCTCTGTAATACTCGGGAGTAAAGTAAAGCTCTACAACGTCCTTTCCGGGAACTGAACCATTGTTAGTAACTACAACATCAAGATATATCTTTGTATTGGCGTCAAAATCATCAAGAATGATATCCTTTTCATAGTCAATGGGAATCTTTACGTTGTTCTCGTCAACATAGTAGAGAGAATTTACTTCCCAAGAGAAATCGGTGTAGGAAAGACCATAACCGAATGGATACTGTACAACTCCGTCATAGCCTGCTCCGTATTCGTTACTTACCGAATCAAAGAATGCCTCTACGTCTGCTGTTTCATACCATTTATATCCAAAATAAATATCTTCTACGTACTGATTAGACCCTTTGCTGATATTTACGTAAGTAGGATCGTATTCATTCGAGTATGTCATAGTATCAGCGAGCTTGCCAGACGGATTGGTAATTCCTTTCAGAATACGTGGAATTGCTGTAGATGCCGACTGACCGGTAATTCCTACATAAAGAGCCGCATCAATACCGTCATCCTCCAAAAATCCTGCGTGCATGGTATTCGTCGTATTCAAAAGAACGATAACCGTACCAAAGTTTTCCTTCAAAAGATCAAGAGTTGCCTTCTCCTCCGAGGTGATATCCAAATAATCGGCAGGACAATCGCCCATATTTTCACCGCCGCAACGGCTGATTACAAAAATTGCTACGTCCGAGAATTCCTTTGCGTCTGCAATCAATGGCTCAAGCTCAGTAACGGAGGGTTCGTCTAATCTATAGCCGGTAGATCCGTTCAGATTGCTGTTTTTTCTCAATGTGCTGCTGTTTTTTGCGCCGAAATCATTATAGAAATCGATAATAGCCTGATTGTATTCGATTCCTACCTCAGGGTCAGCGAAGGCACCCAGAAGCGTAACCTGCTTTTGGGTAGAAATTGTAGAAGATCCACTACCTACACCCTTAAGAAGAAATCCTTCATCAGTTGCACCCCAACCAAACAAGTTTACCCTGTCCAAATCGCTAATTGGTAAAGTATTATTTGCATTTTTCAACAATACAATACTCTCGTCGCCAATCTTTCTGCAAAGCTCGTCACTTGCCTGCAGGGTAACCTCTGCGCTTGAGAAATCCTCACCTGTACCACAAAGGAAGCTGGTAATAACCTTTGAGTAGGAATTTGCAACCATATTACCTACAAAAAGTGCAACCAACAATACTGCAGAAATTACTAATTTTACAACTCTGTTCATATTGTTCTCCTGTTACAATATATAGATTAGGAAAGCATTTCAAACCTGAAATGCTTTACTTTTTTTTACTTGTCTAAGCTATATAAATAATCAAATCGCTGTGAATGTAAGGTTAGAAATAGAAATTGTGTTAGCCTCAATAACCGTACCTGTATTTACGTTACCGCACTGAAGCGAGAAGGATGATGTGCCACCCTGACCAACCTGAAGCTGAATATTGTTTTCGCCCGCTACAAGTGTCACTACGTGACCAAGGATCATAATGTCGCCCGCAACCTCAGATGTGATAGTACAGGTCATAATATAGGACTTTCCTTCCTCGTTTGTAGGCTCTCGATAGAATATCTGCATACCGTGCCAACAAGCGGTTGTTGCGCCGGAGTAGGTGAAGGTTGCAGTATCGGTGTCTGCATCGTAGTGTGCATAGCTTACTGTTACGTTAGAACCAACCCAATTCTGATCATTCCAGTAAAGCCATTCGCCTGGCTTAGTAACTGTGTCACCCTCGCCACCGAAAACGATGTCGTAAGAGGTGCCTGCAGCAGGAGGAGCAACGGGATCACCGCCACCTGCGTTACCGCCTGCCTCAACTGCTGTATAGGTAAGGCCGCTGATAGAGATGGTATTTGCAACCATATTACCGCACTGGAAATCGAAGGATGCGTCAACAGCGGATTCAACGTAGGTAATTTCAATATTATTTTCACCTGCTACAAGTGCTACCGCCTGTCCGTTGATTATAACTTCACCGGCACCCTCGGAGGTGATAACGCAGGTCATCTTATAGGTCTTGCCTGCCTCGTTTGCAGAATGCTTATAGAAGATCTGCATACCGAAGTTACAAGAGCCCTCAAGAGTGTAGGTAAATGTTGCCTTGTTAGCATCGGCGTCGTAACTAGCACCGCTAACGGTTACGTTAGAACCACACCACCACTGGTCATTCCAATAGTGCCATACGCCTGCATCAGCTACTGCGCCTGCCTCGTCTGCAAAAACAATATTGTAGGAACCGGAAGTAGTAGGAGGAGTAACGGGATCACCGCCGCCTTCGTTGCCACCTTCAACCTCTGTGAAGGTAAGGCCGGAGATGGTGATAGTATTGCTCTCAGCGAGAATTGTACCAGACTCTGTACCGCACTGAAGTGCGAAGGATGCATCGGCTGCATCGTTACCATTGTTGTTAGCGTCCTCAACAACGGTAAGCTCGATATGGTTCTCACCTGCTACGAGTGTTACCTTCTGGCCGTTGATCTTAATGTCACCGGCAGCCTCGGAAATGATAGTACAGGTAAGCTTATAAGTCTTGCCTGCCTCGTTAGCGGGATTCTCATAGAAGATCTGCATACCGAACCAGCAAGCAGCGTTTGAACCGGAGTAGGTAACAGTTACGGTATTAGCCTCTGCATCGTACTTTGCAAGGCTTACGGTTACGTTAGAGCCGCACCAGTTCTGGTCGTTCCAGTAGTACCAAACGCCGGGATTAGCCACGGTTGCGTTCTCGTCACCATTGGCAAGGTTGTCGGAAGAAGCGGGGGGATTTACGGGATCACTGCCGCCCTGGGCCTCGGTATAGGTGATATCCTTAAGAGTAAACTCACCTGCCGCAAGGCTCACGCCGGTGCTAGCACCACACTGAAGAGAAAGGGATGTAGTAGCGTCGCTCTCTACGTAAGTGATTTCAATTGCATTTTCACCTACAACAAGATCAATAACATTACCGTTAATAGTAATCTTTTCAGCTACGGAGCTTACGATAGTAAGGCTAAGCTTATATGTCTTTCCTGCTGTAAGAGCGGGGTTTTCTACGAAAATCTGATTGGAATACCAGTTGCCGCCGTTTACTACGCTGAAGGAAATTACGCCATTCTCATATGTACCGCCCACAATACCGCCGAACTCAGTCCAATAATAAGCCTTGCCGGGGTTTGCTATTGCGTCTGTTTCGCCACCGAAGATAATTACGTTGGAATCCTCGGAACCCGAAGAGCCCGCGCCTTCTGTAAATTCAATATTCTCGATTGTGAACTCACCTACTGCAATAGTGGAAGCTGTTGCACCGGTAGAATCCATAGTACCCATCTGCATGGAAATAGAAACGTTACCCTCTGCTCCGACAAGCTTAATTTCATTTTCGCCTACAGCAAGGTTAACGATCTGACCGTTGATAGTGATCTGACCCGCAACGGTGCTGGTCATCTTCATGGTAAGAGTATAAGTCTTACCTGCCTGAAGTGCAGAGTTCTTATAGAAGAGCTGGTTGGAATACCAGTTGCCGCCCTCTACCTCTACGTTGAAGCTGATCTTGCCGTTTTCGTACTTAGCATAAGTAATGCCGGAGAACTCGGTCCAATATGTCCACTTGCCGGGATTTGCAGCTGCACCGGCCTCACCGAGAGCTTCCATATCGTAGGAAACGCCACCGTTAGCAACGGTATAGGTAGCAAGCACGTCGGATTCATCCGAGGATGTGTACGCACCGGTACCGATAGCTACAGCCTTAATTTCATAAGTGCCGTCTTCCATAGCAGTATCGTCAAGCTTGGTCTCATTCTTCATCTGGAAGCTATAGAGAAGCACTCCATCCTTATAGAAGTTAAGCTTGATAGCAGTTGCCTTGTCTCCATTGGGATCGGTAATGTGTACAACGTTGATGGACGAAATGGAAACCGCGGTGGGAACTGCCAACTTTTCGGGTGTAAATTCTTCGAATTTAACGTCGGAAATGGAAATGGTGTTTGCCGCGATAACTGTGCCCGCGGTCTGAGTACCCATCTGAATGGAGATGGAAGCCTTTCCACCGTCTTCAACGTAGTAAACTTCTACGTTGTTGTCACCCTTCTTCAAGCTGACAACCGTGCCGTTAATGGTAATATCGCCTTCTTCCAAAGAATTAATCTTTGCGCTAAGCTTATAAGCCTGACCCGCTACGTTTGCGGCGTGCTTATAGAATACCTGATAACCGTGCCAGCAAGCAGGAGAAGCATCAGAATACTGGAAGGTAGCAACACCACCTGCGTAATATGCCTCGAGAGCTGTTACACTGGAACCGCACCAGTTCTGATCGTTCCAATAACAATATGTACCGGGATTTGCTACTGCAACGGGACCCTCTTCACCAAAGCCGATTACCGCATAATCGGCTGGCTTGTTGGTCCAAAGTACTGTTACCTCACAGATTGCCACACCTGCCTGACCGCGCTTTGCAGTAATTATAACTTTACCCTCTTTTAAACCGGTAACAACACCGTTCTCTACGGTTGCAATACTATCATCGGAGCTGCTCCAAACGATCTCGCCGCCGTCGCCTGCTTCAGCAGTTAAGGTGATAGTTGCACCCTTTTCTACGGTAGCTGTGCTCTGAGAGATGGTAACGTCTACGCTGTATACGGTTACCTCACAGGTAGCGATAGCCTCGCCTGCCTTAGCAGTGATTGTAGCCGTACCTGCCTTAGCGCCTCTGATCAAGCCGTCCTTCGTTACGCTTACAATAGTCTTGTCGCTTGACGACCACTCTATGTCAGAGCCGTCAGATGCGATTGCAGTCAGCTGAAGAGTATCGCCCGCAGCGATTCTTGCTGTTTCCTGTGAAATGCTTACTGTAACCTGAGCGCCAAAGAAAGCGGAAAGATCACAGCTGACAAGCACAGCCGCCAACATAACGACTGTCACTGCCAACGCAAGCAATTTCATTAATTGATTCTTTCTCATACAAAATCCTCCTCAAGATTTTTAAAATATTTAATTAAATCCTACTTCAAGGAATTTAACTCTGAATTAGTTATGCTGGTAGACGCGTACGTAGTCTACGATCATATCCGCCGATTCGAAGTTCTCGGGCGGTTTTATGCCACTGTCATAGTTTCCGCCTACTGCCAGATTTAAAAGAATGTAGAAAGGCTTATCAAACGGAGCACTCTCTTCATCGGATGCAGAGGTCCACCACTGACTGCTTGTAACCCTGAACGAAACTTCACCGTCAACATACCAAGTAATGCTGTCGGGAGTCCAATACACGGCGTAGGTGTGCCATTCGCTTATGGGTGTATCAAGCCGCTGTCCGTCTGCCGAATATACGTGGGGGTTGCCGCCGTAATGAAGGGCGTTTCCTACTTCATTCGGCACTCTTCCTCGCGCCTCCATAATGTCTATTTCACCGCTTGCTGACCATCCACCATATTCATTCTTTGTAGAGGTCGTGCCAGAAGGCTGCGGCATCATCCAAAACGCAGGCCACATACCCTGCACCGTAGGCAACTTTATTCTCGCCTCAAAATATCCGTAGGTAAACGACGCAAGGTCACGAGTAAGAATTCGCGCGGAGGTGTATTCCATACCCTCGTAATCTCTTTTGCTTGCAGTTATAGTTAATACACCGTCAGAAACGCTTACCGCATCCTCGGTGTAATATTGCAGCTCATTGTTGCCCCAGTACCAGGTGTTTCCGAGCTTGCCATGATATTCGTCACGAACGCCTATCTGGAATCCCCATTTGCTCCGGTCGAGCTGATCACCGTCAAACTCATCGCTCCAAACTAAAGTGAGTCCCTCTATCGGTATTTCATTTTCCTTGTCCGGCTCTTTATCTGGCTCTTTATCGGGTTCCTTATCTGGTATCTTGCCGCCTTTCACCGTTACAAGACAGGTTGCAAGTGCTGTACGAGTATAAGCCGTAATTACGACCTTGCCCTCCTCTATACCAAATATTATACCATCGAAAACCGTTGCTATTTTTTCGTTTGCCGAGGTCCAGATGATTGCTTCACCGTTTGATGAAGACGCAGAAAGCTCAATACTTTCTCCTACCCCCACCGTTGCTTCAGTTTGACTGATCTCGACCGTATGCGGAATAACCGAAGACGTGGGAGTACAAGCGCTTAAAATAAGCACGACAGCTAATACAAGCGCCACCCAACATACTGTTCTTTTCATATTTTTATCCCCTTCAATTTTATTAACGAAGTAAGCCTGAAAATTCAAGCAAAAACAGTTGATAAAACTCTTTGTAAAATCATTATAGGTATTTATTGTTTAAAAGTCAATCCCATGTTCATTTAAAAAGAGATAAATTTTGGAAAATAATAACGAAGTGTGAAAATATATCTGTATTTTTTTGTACATAATATACAATTTATTACGCAACCCGCTACGCATCAAGTCTTGAGTTAATAAAAAACGTACCGTCGGAATCGGATAGATTCTCGATGGTACGTTCTTTTATTCGTTGTGCGCTTCGTCTAAAAATCAATATCTGGGTGTAGCCAGCTGGTAGCGCGCTACCTTGGGGTGGTAGAGGCCGCAAGTTCAAGTCTTGTCACTCAGACCAAAATCCGGGGTTCAATCGAACCTCCGATTTTCTTTTATTTTCTCGCTAAATCTCTTGAAATCTCGCGTTTTCGTAACATAACTAATGGGCTTGTTCTTCCCTGCTTTGAGGGTTGAACAAGCCCATTTTTCGCCTTTGACCACATGTTTGACCACTTGCGGATATTTTCGCTTCATTTTCGGCTACTTTTTGATGGTTTTAAGGTGGTAATCGAGAACTGCGATTACCACCTTAATGTTATTATTCTTCATTTGCTTCGCTATTCGAAGTGCTATTATCTTCCTTTTTAGGAGAAACTCTTTCCCACCACTCATTTTCTTTTTCCATCATCTCTTTCATCATACCTTCAAGTTCGGATTTTTTCTTATTAGGTAGCGTAACAGACAAGAATAAGTTTATTTCGGCGATATGTATGTTGAAATTATTTGTGACTTCAATATATGTTTTTTCAAGCTCAACGATTGTTTCGTAGTTTCTTTTTTCAACAATTTCGTTATAACTACGAATCATTTTTTCAAGTAATGATAAATAACGACCATATGATTCTAGCAATTCAGATTTGAAGTTTATGTAATATCTGCATATTCCAAGTTCAAAAAACATATTACTTTTTTCACTTCTTATTTTGCTCAATCTTGCCAAATCATAAATCGGAGATTCCGGTTTGTTTTCATCGGCAAACATACTACTCAATACATCAGCATAATGATATTTCAAAAAATCATCGTGACACTTTATAATTTGTTCCCTATATACTTCTATAGCTGTTTTCTTTTCTTCTTTCCAAAACAGTTCCTCTTGCTTCAATATAAAATTATCATTATCTTTTTTATATTTTTCATTTACTACCAATGCAATCACACCTAATACAATTGTTGCTATGCCACTTATCCAACCGCTAATTGCTGTAAAAATATTTGCTCCGCTGTCGCCATGAAAAATGATTGCCAATCCAATATTAACTAAGATTGCTACACTAAGTAACACAACAATTATAATGTGTTTTTTCTTCACTGTTCAACATCTCCTTTGTTTCAACATTCCATCGCGACCTTAATAACTCCGTCGCGTTTATTTTCAAACAGTTCATACGCCTCGTTGATCTTTGAGAGCGGATAGGTATGCGTGATCAGCGGTTCAGTATTGAGCTTGCCCTCGGCGATGAGCTTCAGCGTTTCCTCGCAGTCGCAACCGTCAACGCCGCCGGTCTTGAAGGTCAGGTTCTTGCCGTACATATCGGGCAGAGGCAAAGTCTGCGCCTTGTCGTAAAGTGCCACCACCGTGACAATCGCATTCGGACGAGCGCACTGCCACGCGAGCTCGAAGGTGTTCTCTGCTCCTGCGACCTCAAGCACCACATCTGCACCGCCGTGCTCGCTGTTCTCGCGAACAAAATCAAGGCATTCTTCGGGTGTAACCGTCAGCACATCGGGATAGTGCTCGTTGACAAACTTGATGCGGTTTTCGTCCTTCTCGCACACGATGATGCGCTTGGGATTCTTCAGCATCACGCAAAGGAGCGTGCAAATTCCCGTGGGGCCTGCGCCGATGATGAGAACAGTATCGTCCTCGGTGATCTCGCTGATCTTCGCCGCCCAATAACCCGTGGCAAGAACGTCACCCACAAGCAGAGCTTGTCTATCGGTCACGGTATCGGGAATCTTGTTCAGCCCCTGATCCGCGAACGGCACGCGAACATACTCTGCCTGACCGCCGTCAATGCGGCAACCAAGTGCCCAACCGCCGTTCTTGTCGGTACAGTTGTTGACAAAGCCCTTCTTGCAGAAGAAGCACTCACCGCAGAAGGTTTCCACGTTGACCGTGACTCTGTCGCCGGGCTTTACGTGCGTAACCGCCGAGCCGACCTCTTCCACGATGCCGACCATCTCGTGTCCGACCGTAATTCCTTCCACAGCTCTCGGCACGTTGCCGTGTTTTATGTGCAAATCGCTCGAACAGATGCTGGCAAGCGTAACCTTGACAATCGCATCCCTCTCGTGCTGTATTATAGGTTTGGGCTTCTCGACCAAGCCGAATTTTCCTTTTGATATGTACGTGTAGGTAAGCATA
>JAZQWB010000024.1:0-30339 GCA_045632145.1 Eubacteriales bacterium
TCCCTTGCCTTTGCCGAGCAACTTTATTATCTTATATTCTTTATCGTTAACTTTGAGGATCTTAGGCATAAGCATTTTCCTTTTTTGTTTTATTGTAGCACACTTTGTATTCAAAATCAATCGAAAATGTGAAATAATAAATAAAATCCACCCAAACAGGTGGATTTTCTTGTATATAAGCAATAATTTCGAATTTCGAATTTTGAATTTCGAATTACTCTACAACAACCGTTCCGTCCTCTGCAACGGTGATTGTCATACCGTTCTTTACGTACTCAAGGAACTCGTCGCCAAGGTTATCGATAACGGGCATAGAGATGCCGTCAAGCCAAACGGAAGCGAGGATAGAGCCTGCTGCTGCAAGGCTGTCGATAGACTTTGAGAAGAGCATACAGGCAGGCTGACGCTCAAGAGCGCATGCACAGTAGAGAACAAGTCCACCTGTGGTAGAGCCGATGGTCTGAGGCAGACAGAGGGCAGAGCCTGCGAGGGGAAGCTTGTAGATCTCGGGGTTAGACTGGTCGGAGCACTTTACCTGCTTGTCGCCAAACTGAAGACCCATCTGCATGGAAGCAAGGGTGTTAAAGCCACCGTGAGTAACTACTGCGGTAGCCTTTGCGGTACCGGGAGTGATAATTCTACCTTTAAACTGACGCATTATTACTTACCTCCTTTGGTGATTGCTACAAGGATCTCGTCGTCGGAGAGATACTTTGCAGAGGTGTATGTACGAAGCTTGTTAGAGGATGTGATTACGGGCATAGTCTTGCAAAGGGGGTTATTCATATACATAAGGGGGCAAATGTAAGAGGTGATAACGCCACACTTCTTAAGTCTCTCTGCATACTCGGTTTTGTTGAATACCTCAAGCACGCCGGGAGCAGCGGTAAATACGGTAGGAATAACAACCTTGGAGTTGCCCGCCTCTTTAAGGCCTGCCTCAACCTTGTCAGTCCAGCTCTTAAGCTGCTCAAGTGACATATGGGGACAACCCATGAAGCAAAGCTTGGGGGTAGCATCGGGCTTCTTCCAGATAACAGGGTAGGAGTCCTTTACTTTCTGAAGCTCCTCGTCGGTGATAACGTAAACCTGTGCGCCCTCCTTGATGAGAGCCTCGCCCTGAAGCTTTGCCTCGGGGGTAAGGTCGTGAATGTGGTAAAGGCCTACTGCACCGTTAGATGCGGTCGCAGCGCCGAAGTCCTTAAGGTAGGTGCAGGCAGCATCGTTAAGCTCGCTTCCAAGGTACTGGTTAAGGCCGTAAACGTAGGGCACGTCCTCCATAACCTTCATACCGATGGCGCTGCCGAGGAGCTGTGCATCGGGCTTCTTTGTGGTCTCAACCTTGATGATCCAGGTTGCCTTTCTGCCCTCGTCGGTGAGGAGACCGAAGTTAGGAACGTAGCCTGCGATAGAGCCCATGATGTCCATGATACCCGAGTTGCGGTTACATCTTGCACCGAGCACCGAGTTTGCGTATACTACGGCGCTTGACTCGGACCAGGAAAGAATGTCGCCGAGTCTGGGCTTGTTGCCAACCTCGTCCATGTAGCAGGTACAGGTGAAGGCGTTCTTATCCATAAGACCAAGCTTGTCAAGCTGAACCTCATAGGTTGCCTGCTTTGTATACATAAATTTGTCGAATACGAAATTCTGAAGGAAGTTTGCAGGAACGTTCTTGTCTACGGGACGGGGGTCCATGGAGAACTTCTGTCCGGATGCAACGCCTGCGTCGATAAGTCTTTGCATAAGGTCATATACGGGAGCCATAACCTTAAGACCAAAGCTTGTTACCAGGTGGTTATATTCGCTTGTTACAGCAACAAGGCTGTCGGCGCCAAAGGTCTCGCCGTACATAACGAGGGTCTTCATAACCTTCGCCATGGTTTCGCCCTGCTGACCGTCAAGCATAGCCTGCTGCTTTTCAGTAAGCTTCATTGTATTTTCTCCTTTTTGTAAACTTGTGTTGTCATATTAACGTTTGCAAAGCAAACATATCACTTTTGCTTGTGGCAAAAATATCACTCACCGTAGGTGAATATCACGCTCGCTTAGCGAGCATATCACTGCAATGAAGATTGATTAAATCTTCATTGCAACATCCCACGCACCCCAGATAACGGTTCTAAGGTTGCCTACGCTCTGCGCGTCACCGATGATGTGAACGTGAGAGGATTTCTTTGCGATAGGTGCGGGATTATAGCCTACCGAGAGAACTACAGAGTCACACTGGATTTCCTGAGTGCTTCCGTCCTTACCTGCTACGGTAACAGAGCCCTCGCCTATGGACTTAACACCTGTCTCAAGAAGCACGGGAACCTTGTTAGCATTGAAGAAGTCACGGAGGAAGGATGTGTTTGCAAGGCAGATGCCGGGAGTGGTGATAAGATCGTCCTGCATCTCAACGATGGTGGGCTGCTTGCCCTGAAGATAGAGGTCGTATGCGATCTCACATCCGGTAAGACCACCGCCGATAACCACTACCTTTTCACCAACGGTCTTATTGCCGAGGAGGTAATCAACAGCCTCGATAGACTTTTCTACGCCGGGAATAGGAATTCTTCTTGCGGTAGCACCTGTTGCGATAATGATCTCGTCTGCCTTAAGCTCCTTGATGCTCTTAACCTCGGTGTTAAGCTTAACCTCGATTGGAAGCTTCTGTACCTCGCGGATATACCAAGCGATAAGCTCTCTGTCCTTCTCCTTGAAGGAGGGAGCAGCTGCTGCGATGAACACGCCGCCCAGCTTGTCGGTCTTTTCGTAAAGAGTAACCTTGTGTCCGCGCTTGGTGAGGAGGATAGCTGCCTCCATACCGCCGATACCGCCACCAACGATGGCTACGGTCTTGGACTTCTTTGCGGGCTTAACGTAATATTTCCCTGACTGCATGGTCTCGGGGTTGAGTGCACAACGAGCAAGTCCCATGGTGTCGGTAAGAGCCTGAGTGTTGTAGTGACCCTTAGAGGAGGAGAAGTTGAAGCAGCCGGAGTGACAGCAGATACAGGGACGGATGTCCTCGAGTCTGTTCTCGATAAGCTTGGTGATCCACTCACCGTCTGCAAGGAACTGTCTTGCGATACCAACACCGTCAATCTTACCCTCTGCAATAGCCTTGGCACCAACGTCGGGCTCCATACGGCCTGCACATACTACGGGAATGTCAACGAAGTTCTTGATGTGTGCTACGTCCTCAAGGTTACAGTTCTGGGGCATATACATCGGGGGATGTGCCCAGTACCAGGAGTCATATGTACCGTTGTCCGCGTTAAGCATATCATAACCTGCGTCCTGAAGATACTTTGCAGCTCTCTCGGACTCCTCCATGTTACGGCCCTTTTCCTCGGCAACCTCACCGGGAACGATACCCTCACGGAAGCCCTTAAGCTTGGACTCTACGGAGTAACGGAGAGAAACGGGGAAGTCAGAGCCGCAGGTCTCCTTGATAGCCTTAACTACCTCGGCGGCAAAGCGGTATCTGTTCTCAAAGCTGCCGCCGTACTCGTCTGTACGCTTGTTAAAGAACTCGATTGCAAACTGGTCGAGAAGGTAGCCCTCGTGAACAGCGTGTACCTCAACACCGTCAACGCCTGCGTCCATACAGAGCTTTGCGGTCTTTGCAAAGGCCTCGATGATCTCCTCGATCTGATGCTTGGTCATCTCGGGGCAGATGATGTCGGGCGCCCATCTGGAGGGCTGCTCGGAGGGAGAAGCAAGCTCGTGGCTTGTGTCGATGATGGGCTTAATAAGCGCTCTTGTAAACTTGTTCTTGTGGAGAGGGCCTACAAGCTCGGTGATTGCCCAGGAGCGTCCCATACCTGCGGTGAGCTGGATGAATACCTTTGCGCCGGTCTTATGGATCTCGTCCATGAATTCCTTAAGCTCCTCGAACATCTTGGGATTCTGCCAGAGCCACTTGCCCCAGAAGGTGTCTCTGAGGGGTGCGATACCGGGGATGATAAGACCTACGTTGTTGTTTGCTCCCTCAAGGAAAAGCTTTGCAGCCTCCTTGTCAAAGCCACAGCCGGTAAGCTCAAACCAACCGAAAAGGGAGGTACCGCCCATGGGGCACATTACTATACGGTTTTTGATTTCTACGTTGCCTATTTTCCAGGGGGTAAACAGGGCCTCGTACTTAGGATCTATGTTTGCCATAGTTAAAGTCCTTTCTTTTATATATTTTTTTCATGATTTTCCAGCATAATTATACAGTATAAAAATACGTTTGTCAATATTTTATCAATTATATTTAATATAAATAAAATAAAAAATAATAATTGTCGTTTTCTATTGCAAAACAGGTCGTTTTGTGCTATGATGATAGATAAGTTGTTTATTATGAAAGGAGGCGACCGGATTTGATTTTCGGCAAACACATTAACAGGTATTATTTCAAGTACGCGCATATGCTTTTATTCGGTATTGCGGCACTTCTTTCGGTTGATTTTCTCCAGCTCAAGATTCCTGAATTTTACAGAATGGTTGTCAACGGTCTTGCCTACGGTGAGGTTGAGATTGACGGAGTGGCAAAGGCGTTTGATATGGCATTTCTCCTTGACGAAATCTGTATGCCTATGGTATTTATCATTCTTGCCATGGCCTTCTGCAGATTCCTCTGGCGTATCTGCTTCTTCGGTGCAGGTATAAGAGTGGAAACCGACATCCGTTCCAGAATGTTTAACCATTCAAAGCATCTCTCCCAGCAGTTCTACCACAAGAACAAGGTGGGAAATATGATGTCCTATTACACCAACGACCTTGAGACTGTTCAGGAGTGCTTTGGTGACGGCGCACTTATGTTCTTCGACGCACTTATGCTGGGTGGCATTGCGCTGATAAAGATGTTTAAGATGAACCCCACCCTTACCGTCTTTACCCTTATTCCCATGGCGTTCCTTCTGACCATCGGTACTATCGTTGGACAGTATATGACCAAGAAATGGGAGAAGAGACAGGAGGCATTCTCGGCTCTTTCCGACTTCTCGCAGGAGAATTTCTCGGGTATCGCGGTTATCAAGGCCTTTGTAAAGGAATTCCGCGAGCTCTGGGCCTTCCGCAAGCTTAATAAGGATAATGAAAAGGCAAATATCGAGTACACCAGAATCTCGGTGCTCTTACATATCTCGGTTACCCTCTTTGTTGAGTCGGTTATCTGCGTCATCCTCGGATACGGCGGATACCTTGTTTATATGGGTCAGTTCGATGCAGGTGAGCTTGTTGAGTTCATCGGCTACTTCAACTCTATCGTATGGCCTGTTATGGCTATCTCCCAGCTTATCGAGATGTCCTCGAGAGGCAAGGCCTCGCTTAAGCGTGTAAGCGAGCTTCTCGACACTCCTATCGACGTTAAGGATAGAGAGGGAGTAGAGGACATTGGAGAGGTAAAGGGTGATATCGAGTTCCGCGGTCTTACCTTCCGTTACCCCGAGGCAGATTACGACGCATTAAAGGACGTTTCCTTTAAGATCAATGCAGGCGAGAACGTGGGCATTATCGGTAAGACTGGTGCAGGAAAGACAACTATTGTTGACATTCTGCTTCGAATTTACAATATTCCCGACGGCACCGTGTTCGTTGACGGCAAGGACGTTAACGACGTTTCTATCGCATCGCTGCGTAAGATGTGCGCGTACGTGCCCCAGGATAATTTCCTCTTCAGCGACACTATTGAGAACAATATTGCCTTCGGTGCAGATGAGTACACCATTGACCACGTAATGAATTATGCCACCCTCTCGGACGTACACGGCAACATCTCCGAGTTCCAGGACGGCTATTCCACCGTTCTCGGTGAGCGCGGTGTTACCGTTTCGGGCGGACAGAAGCAGCGTATCTCTATCGCGCGTGCGCTGATGAAATCGGCATCCATTCTTATTCTTGACGACTCGGTTAGTGCGGTTGACACCGAGACCGAGCGTACCATTATTAACAACCTGAGAGAGACCAGAAGGGGCAAGACCACCATTCTTATTGCCCACCGTGTTTCTACCGTTGAAAAGATGGACAAGATTATTTTTGTAGACGACGGTGAGATTATTGCCGTTGGCTCACACGAGGAGCTTCTTGCATCCTCTCCCGAATATAGAACTACAGTCGAGCTGCAGAAGCTTGACGAGGAAAAGGAGGGCGCGTAATGGATATTCGTGACTATTATCCTCTCCTGATTATGGGCGGAATTATCGGTATGCTTTCTGTTATTTTCATTGTGGCCTATGCTACTATGAAGAACAAGAAGGAGGCCATCGGCTTTGACAGACATATGAAGGACTCGGAGATTGTATCCCGACTCATTAAGTACGCAAGGCCCTATATCCCCAAGTTCCTCCTCGTAGGACTTATTATGCTTGTGTCTATCGCCTACGACATTGTTGCTCCCATCATTATGGGTGACATCATCAAGATGGTGCAGGCAGACTTTGAGATGAACGAGCTTCTCAGCTTTATCATTCTGTATGCAAGCATACTTCTGGTTTCTCTCGGCGCGACCTATATGCAGTCTCTCATTCTGCAGAAGATAGGTCAGAGCATACTTTCCTCGCTTCGTGAGGACGTGTTTACTCATATCGAGAGCCTTTCCCATGGCCAGCTTAACACCATTCCCGTAGGTAAGCTTGTTACCCGTGTTTGCAACGATACGGGTGCTATCTCCATGATGTTCTCCAACCTCTTGGTCAACCTTATCAAGAACTGCTTTATCATCGTGGGCGTGCTTGTGGCAATGCTTTGCATCAACTATGCGCTTACCCTTATGGTGCTTTGCTTCGTGCCCTTTATCGTGCTCTTTACCTTTATCTTCCGTAAGTTCTCCCGTAAGGCTTACCGTAGTGTAAAGGACGGCACCACCGACATCAACACATTCCTCTCCGAGAATCTCTCGGGTATGAAGATTACTCAGGTATTTAACCGCGAGGACAAGAAGGCTCAGGAGTTTGAGGAGAAGAATCAGCGCCTCGGCTCTGCAAAGCGCAAGCAGATATTCGTGTTTGGCGTATTCCGTCCCACCGTGTATATGCTTTACATCTCCTCTGTAATGGCGCTCTTCTATCTCTGTGCCACCAGCAAGATCAATAACACCGAGCTCCTCGGTCAGATTATTGACTCGGCAACCCTCGTTACATTCTATATGTATATCTCCAAGTTCTTCAACCCCATACAGAACTTGGCAGAGCAGTTTAACTGGATGCAGTCTGCCTTTGCCTCTGCGGAGAAGATCTTTACCATACTTGATATGAAGCCTGAAATTGTAGACGAGCCCGATGCTATCGAGCTTGAGCATATCGAGGGTAATATCGAGTTTAAGAACGTTTGGTTTGCATACAACGAGGGTGAATGGGTGCTTCGTGACGTTTCCTTTAAGGTAAATGCCAAGGAGACTGTAGCATTCGTCGGCTCTACCGGATCGGGTAAGACTACAATTCTCGGCCTTATCTGCCGTAACTATGATATCCAGAAGGGCGAGATCCTTATCGACGGTATCAATATAAAGAAGATAAAGATTTCCTCGCTTCGCCGTCACTTCGGTCAGATGCTTCAGGACGTATTCCTCTTCTCGGGAACTATTCGCTCCAACATTGTGCTTCGTGATGATAGCATCACAGATGAGGAGGTTCTCAAGACCTGTGACTACGTAAACGCCAGCCACTTTATCAACAAGCTGTCGGCAGGACTTGACGAGGAGGTACGTGAGAGAGGTAATAACTTCTCTGCAGGTCAGCGTCAGCTGCTCTCCTTTGCCCGTACCATTGTGCATAAGCCTGCGGTAATGATCCTTGACGAGGCTACCGCCAATATCGACACCGAGACCGAGCTGCTTATTCAGGACTCGCTGGAAAAAATGATGAACATCGGTACTATGCTTATCGTTGCTCACCACCTTTCTACAATTCAGCACGCAGACAGAATAATCGTGCTCTCCCACGGTCAGATCATAGAGCAGGGCAGCCACGACGAGCTGCTTAAGCAGCGCGGCAGATACTACGATCTCTATATGCTCCAGTTTAAAAAGAACCAGCTGGCGGTAAAACCGCAATGAAATTTGCCCTGATGGGCAAGTGAAATTCATAAATGAATGAAATGCTTACTCCGTAAGCGTGAAATGAGCCGTGAATTTTTCACGGCTCATATTTTTTACAAACGTTACGCTATCTTTGCTATTTTCTTTTTAAAGCATTGATTTACCCCTTTTATTTGTGCAAGACTAACAAGTTTTCCACCCCCTACCCCTCCGAAAGTTTGGATGGTTACTATACTTACAAACCGAAAAAATTGTGCTACAATAATCTCGAAAAACAAACCCAAAAAGGAGATTAAAAAATTGGCAAAAAGAAGAATGTTTTCTAACGAGGTGGTCGAGAGTGATGTTTTCTGTTCTCTGCATCTGTCGGCACAGAGCCTATATTTTCATCTGTGTATGAATGCCGACGACGACGGTTTTGTGGATAAGTGGAAAAGTATTCTCCGCTACCTTAAGGTAAAGAGTCCTATGCTTGACGAGCTTATCGAGGCAGGCTTACTGATAGATTTTTCCGGTGAGGTGCTTCTCATCGCTGATTGGAATAGACACAACACAATAAAGCTGGATAGATATACGAAGAGTGCATATCACCACTACCTTACTTCACTGCTTAAACACCCAAGCGGTAGATATTTCAAGGCTTCCGAGGTTTTTTTGGATCCACAATATAACCCAAACTAAATTAAACAAACATAAACAAAGCAAAGATAATCAAACATAACTAAACAGAAGAAAAACAAAATACTCCTACCAATAATACAATACATACATTCATATAGCGCTACGCGTAAAAATTCGTTATTTCTCTTTACAAATCCTTAATTCTATGGTATAATACATAATGGTGTATTTTGCGCCGAATTTTGCTGTGAGGAGGCTCAGAAAATGCGAATAGATAAGCTGCTTTCCGAGCTGGGAATTGCCTCACGCAAGGAGGCCGCAAGGGTTGCCAAGTCGGGCGGTGTTATTGTTGACGGTGTGCCCGTAAAGGACCTGTCAAAGCATATTGATCCCGACGTCAGTAGGGTTGTTTATCTTGGCCGTGAGGTGACCTATCAGAAATTCACCTACGTGATGCTTAACAAGCCTACGGGCTACGTAAGTGCCACCGACGATAAGTCCTTGCCCTACGTTACCGAGCTTTTGCCCGAGGAGCTAAGACGGCGCGAGCTGTTTCCGGTGGGCAGACTTGACAGAGATACTGTGGGGCTGATGATTCTTACCAACAACGGTGTGCTTGCCCACTCGCTTCTCTCACCGAAGCACCACGTGGAAAAGGAGTATTACTTCACCGCGGCCGAGCCTCTTGACGCTGATGCCGAGAGGGACTTTAAGGAGGGAATTACCCTGGCCGACGGCTACGAATGTAAGAGCGCAGGACTTGTGCTGTCGGAGGACAGACGAGAGGGAAGGATAACTCTCACCGAGGGCAAATATCACCAGATCAAGCGTATGATCGCATCGAGAAGCAACCGTGTGACCAGCCTTGAGCGTATCAGCTTTGGCAGCATCAGGCTTGACCCCTCGCTCTCTCGCGGAGAGTGGAGATATCTTACCGACGAGGAAATTGCTATCCTTGAAAAGCAAGGATGATTTTTATTTATTTATATTGTAAATTTGCCACAGATGTGGCTTGTACTTCAAAGGAGAAAAAACAATGGATATTTTAAAGACTCTCAGTGAGGAATTTAAAATCAAGGAAGAACAGGTAAAGGAGACCGTAGCTCTTATTGACGAGGGCAATACCATTCCCTTTATTTCCAGATACCGTAAGGAGGTTACAGGCGGACTTGACGACGCTACCCTTCGTGACCTTAACGACAGACTTAACTATCTTCGCAAGATGGATGAGAGACGTGAGGAGATCTCCAACCTGATCGACGCACAGGGTAAGCTTACCCCTGAGATCACCTTTGCTCTTAACAATGCAAAGACACTTGTAGAGCTTGAGGACATCTATCTCCCCTACCGTCCCAAGAGAAAGACCAGAGCATCTGTTGCAAGAGATAAGGGACTTGAGCCCCTTGCTGCATACATTATGGAGCAGAGAGATGCTTACGATCCCGAGATCAACGTTTATGCAGAGCAGTTTATCGTTATCTCCGACGAGAAGGACAAGGCCGTTCCTACCGTAGAGGCAGCGCTCCAGGGTGCTTCGGATATTATCGCAGAGGACATCTCCAACAATGCGGAGATCAGAAAGATGCTTCGTGAGTTCACCATGAGCCACGGCAGTCTCTCCTCCAAGGGCACCACCGAGGAGACCTCTGTATACGAGAACTACTATGACTTCTCCGAGCCTATCAAGAAGCTTAAGGGGCACCGTGTCCTTGCTATCAACCGCGGTGAGAATGAGGAGTTCCTCAAGGTTGCGGTTACTCTTCCCGAGGATGACGGCATCGCACAGATCGTAAGTAGAGTTGTCACCAACAAGCAGTCTCCCGCCCTTCCTTACCTTATGGCAACCATCAAGGACGCATACGATAGACTTCTGTTCCCCGCAATCGAGAGAGAGGTGCGTGCAACCCTCTTTGACGATGCCTGCGAGGGCGCGCTTAAAGTATTCTCCGAGAACCTTCGTAACCTCCTTCTTGCAGCTCCCCTTAAGGGCAAGACCGTTCTTGGCTACGACCCCGGTTATGCTCACGGCTGTAAGCTTGCTGTTGTAGATAAGACAGGTAAGGTGCTTGACACCGCCGTTATCTATCCCGTAAAGCCCAGAGAGGATATTGAGCGCTCCAAGGCTACCGTGCTCCGCCTTATCAAGAAGCATGGCGTTGACGTTATCTCTATCGGTAACGGTACCGCATCCCGCGAGAGCGAGGCCTTTATCGCAGAGCACGTTATCCGCGACGCTACCTGTCCCAAGACAGTAAAGTATACCATTGTTTCCGAGGCAGGCGCTTCGGTTTACTCCGCATCCAAGGTTGCGACCGAGGAATTCCCCGATTATGACGTAATGCAGAGATCTGCTATCTCTATCGCAAGAAGAATTCAGGACCCCCTTGCCGAGCTTGTAAAGATCGAGCCCAAGGCTATCGGTGTCGGTCAGTATCAGCACGATATGAAGCAGGCTAGACTTACCGAGGCTCTCGGCGGCGTTGTTGAGGGTTGTGTAAACGGCGTTGGTGTTGATATCAATACCGCATCCTACTCTCTCCTCTCCTACGTTTCGGGTATCAATATTTCCGTTGCAAAGAACATCGTTAAGTATAGAGAAGAAAACGGCGAGTTCAAGACCCGTGCCCAGATTCTTAAGGTGCCCAAGCTTGGTGAGAAGGCCTTTACCCAGTGCGCAGGCTTCCTTCGTATCCCTGGCGGTAAGCAGGTGCTTGACTCCACAGGCGTGCATCCCGAGTCCTATGCTATCGCAGAGGATCTTCTCAAGCGCTTTGGCTTCTCTATCGAGGACGTAAAGTCGGGCAACCTCTCTCTCCTCAGATTTAAGGCAGAGCAGTACGGTACCGCAAAGCTTGCAAGAGAGCTTGGTTGCGGTGAGCCCACCCTCCTTGATATTATCTCCGAGCTTGAGAAGCCCGGCAGAGACATTCGTGACGATGCTCCCGCACCTATCCTTTCCACCGACGTTCTGGACATCAATGACCTTAAGCCCGATATGCAGCTCAAGGGTACTGTAAGAAACGTTGTTGACTTCGGTTGCTTCGTTGACATCGGTGTGCACCACGACGGTCTGCTCCACATCTCCGAGATGTCCGACCGCTACATCAAGCACCCCTCCGAGCTCTTCAAGACCGGTGACGTTATTGAGGTAAAGATCAAGGACGTTGACGTTAAGAAGCACAGAATTTCCCTTACCAGAAAGGGTATGAATACCAAAAATTAAATTCTTAATTGATAAATAAAAAAGGACACCAAACGGTGTCCTTTTTGCGTATTTTGTAACCTTAGGTTGACAATTATACCACTATAAAGCTGCAAGAGCCTGCAGGAAGCTTGATCTCGCCGCCAGCCTTTTCACCCGAGAGGCAGGGAAGAGTGTTGTTTTCGCCAAGGGTGAGGGGCTTGCCGTTAAGGTACATAACCTTGTTTCTCATATTGCCGTTACCTGTAAGGGTGTAAACGGTAGCCTCGGGAACAGAAACGGTGGTCTCCTCGGTGAGAGAATTGTTGATTACAAGGTAGCAATAGCCCTCCTTGCCGTCCTTACGGGAGTGAGCATAAACGTGTGCACCCTCAGTCTGGGGAGCAGGTACGTGGTAGCAATCATTGCCCATAAGACGCTGCCAGAGAAGAACTGCAAAGTAGTTGGGTCTGGGGTCAAAGCTGCCGTGCTGAAGGAAGCCGTAGTCGGAGGATGCGAGAGTGTTGTGGAAGATAACACCGTCGGTCAGGGTACAGAAGCTGCCAAGCTCGTTAAGGGTACGAAGCACGTCAAGATAGGTGGAAGCCCAGGTATCTCCGCCTCCGCCTGCATCACCCGACTCGGTAACCCACATCTCACCGCCGGGAACGTACTTGTCACGTGCGGGAATATTCATATAGCAGATGCCGGGCGCAACCTGAAGATATGCGTCGGTGTGAGCAGCCTCAGCAGGCCAGTGACCTGTGGGCATCATTCCGGCAAGTCTTTCGGAAACACCGTTGTAGTAGTGGTAGGAATATACGTCCATAGGCACCTTTGCGCCACGCATAAGATCGTGCACAGTACCCATAGTCATCATATTACCGATGCCGGAGCCCATCTTTGCCATGGGAGAGTCCTCGATAGAGGTATCGGTCATACCTGTGTTACAGGGACCAACGATAAGACAGTCGGGATAGTTTTCCTTAACCCAGGCGTTTGCAATATCCTGGTCACGAACGTAATCCTCGAAGGTGTAGCCAACGGGTGCGCCCGAAATCTGGAGCATATTAGGCTCGTTCATAAACTCAAAGGCGTCGATAGTGCCGCCAAGCTCCTCGGTAAGAGCAAAGAGCTTCTTGATCTGTGTAAGATCGAGGGGTGCGCCGTCCTTGTGGTCGCCTGCACAGTTGGATGCAGAAACGAGAAGCTTGCCGTCAACAGCCTTAACGAAGTCAACGATGTTCTTCCACTGCTCACGTGTGAGCACGCTCTGATATCCCTCGGGTGCCTTGCCACCTGTGGTGCCGACAAAATCATAGTAGGTCTTGGTTGCGCAAGTGCCGCTTACTCTTACCCAGGCAGAGCCAAGCTCCTTGGCGAGAGAAATAAGCTTTTCGTTAGTAGTGTCAATGGGGGGATAGTACTGCATCAGGCCTGCCATCGCGGTGTGGTTCTGGAAGCCGCCCTCAAGCTTAGGGAACTCCTCTGTGCCTGCGATCTGTCCCTCGGTGTATGCCTTCCAGAAGGTACCACCGGTAACCTCGGTCATCTCCACGTTGTAGGACATAAGTCGGGAGTTGATGCTGCGGATCTTATTAAGTCCACGGGACTTCAAATCAAGAAAATGTGCCATTGGTCTATTCTCCTTTGTTTTTTACTTATAGCATAATTATAATACAAAGCAAGCAAATTGTCAACAAAAAAATCCACACCCAAAGAGGTGGATTTTTTATAAATCAGGAATTATTTCCAGTTGTAGTTGTTGTAGACCTTAGTTCCGTCTTCAAGAGTAGCAGAAAGAGCACAAGCTGCGAAGTTTGCCTTGCTGTTCCAGTTACAAGGAGCAATCTCAAGAGTTACGGTATGTCCGTCATAAGCGCTAAGCCAGCTATACTGACTTGCGCTGGAGCTGTAAAGGATAAGATCTTTTGTACCGTCTGTAATGTAGATGTTGCTGTAGTATGCAGTCTCAACTACCTTAATGGTGGCGGTGATGATGTAAAGATTGGTGGTTTCAATAACGTTGGTCTTATCAAGGCCGAGAATGTAATTGATATCCTTGCCCTCGATAGGATCGAATGTATGATAGTCGTGAGATCCGTAGTAGTTTGCCTCAACGGTAGCGTTGGAAATAACGATCTCACCGTGAGTATAGCCTTCCTTGTGCCAAAGATCTCTAATACCCTTAATAACAACCTCATTACCCATTGCAATAGTAGAGAAGATAGTGGCATCTGTTACGCTGATAGCAATCATGCCGCTTTCGTCAAAGAGATAGAATGCAGGCTGATTTGTAGCAGAGGGACCAACGATACCGCGAACGATAACCTCTTCACCAACATTTTTAGCAATAGCATCTGCAATAGAAATGCTTTCGATTTCCTCATTTACCTCTACGGAGATCTCAACAGACTCGGAGTAGGTAATGCCGTTAAAGGTACAGCTTACGGTTACGGTAGCAGTACCGGTCTTCTTGCAGTGCATAACGATCTTGCCGTCCTCGGTTGCGAAGTAAATAACGTTCTCGTCAGAGGAGGAGTAGGTAAGGGTAGCACCCTCGAAGCCGAGAAGCTGGGAGGATACAGAGCCGAGAACCTCAAGAGCGGGGTCGCCGGTGTACTTATCAAGGAACTGACCCATACCGTGATATACAACTGCGTACTCAGCAGTCTCGTTAAGGTCGAAGGTATAACCGTCATCACTTACTGCAACGGGAAGGAATCTCCAGGTGCAGCTGGATGTGGTGGACTTAGCGTTAAGTGCTACAAGATATACGGTGCAGATCTTGTTGTCGAACTGGTCGAGCCACTCGAAGTCGCCGCCACTGCACTTGGTGTAAACGTAAGAGCCGGTCACACCGTCGATATCGTCGATGTAGTAGTTTACAAAGCCGTTGCCGGGAACCTTCTTTACAAGTGCTGAAACCTTGAAGATCTTGGTGGTGATATCCTCGGAAACAGGGGTATCCATAATCTCCTTAACGGTAGCCTCGGTGATCCAGGACTTGTCGAAGTCGGTGGTACCCTTATCGTTAGAGATTACGATAGCATTGTCAAGCTGGTTACAGCCAAGGTAGCCGAACTTGTTAGCATTGTTCTGCTCTTCTTCAAGAACGTAGTAGGTCTTTTCTGCGGCTATCTTGATTGTGTTACCAATCTTTGCCTGACCTGCAAGGTCTCTGCCATATACGTAAATAGAGGAGCTGCCGTCAACAAGAATTACACCGTCGGGAACCATACCGTTAGCGTAGGTGATCTGTGCAACAACGCCGCTTACGATAACCTTCTTGCCTTCCTCAGCATCTCTTGCAGCCGCAACGGTCATTTCCTCATATGCGGTAAGGTCGTCGGGATCAACCTCTACGTGCTCGAAGCTGATAAGTCTTGCGAGCTTAACCTGAGCTGCATCGTTATATACGCTGAGCTGGCAGAGAAGAACTACCTTGTCGCCCTTAACGGGGAATGCGGGAAGCTTGTCAGGATAGGTCTCACCGTCCTCGCCACGGGTACCGTAAACGTAGATCTCGCCTGTCTCGTCGGTAATGTACATTTCACCGTAGCCTGCATTAACCATGCTCTTTACGGTTGCGTGGATGTAGTAAAGCTCGGGCGCGCCGTTGGGATACTGAGCCGCGATCTCAAGAGCCTCTGCAATAGTGATGGTCTTGTACTCGGTCTTGTCACCGTCATCGGGCTTCTGCTCATCGCCGGGCTTGTTCTCGTCCGCGGGCTTGTCCTCGGGCTTAGCCTCGCCACAGTAGATACACTTGCCGTTAGCATAGGTATGCTCGTGAGTGTAGTCGGGATCGGTCTCGCCACATGCACATTCGCCATCAACAAAGTTGTGGGTATGGCCCATAACGCTCTCGAGAAGAGAGTTAAGGTCGCAGGAAACCATAGACATTGTCATCACGACAAGGAGCATGAGTGCGACTACGCGTGTAAGACTTTTCAGGTTGTTCATTAGTCTGTCCTCTTTTCTTTTTAAATTCTTGTTATAAAAACATTTTTTATTTTAACATTATTCGCAAAATTTGTCAATACTTTGCTAACATTTAATATTATATAAATATTCTTTATTATACTTGATAAATACTAAGAGTTATGCTATAATGAGATGATAGTTATTTAACAATCCTGAGGAAGGGAATAGCATATGGAAAAAAATAATCTGAAGGCCTGGCTCTATCTTCTGCCTGCCCTTGTTTTTCTCGGGGTATTTATGGTTTACCCCCTTATAGACGTTTTGATATATTCCTTTGAGGAGGGAAATAACTTTGTGTCGGGCACCTATTTCGGTATCGGCCTCTATAACTACGGCTACGTGCTTCGCGACCCCTACTTCCTTCAGGCGGTAAAGAATACTATGATTTTGGTATTCATCACCGTGCCCGTATCCACAGGTCTTTCGCTGCTTGTGTCTATCGCACTCAGCTCTATCGAGAAGCTCCGCAATCTTTTCCAGACCATATTCTTCCTGCCCTACGTTACCAACACTCTGGCGGTAGGTCTGGTATTTATGATACTCTTTAAGCCCACCCTCTACAATGACGGTATCGTCAACAGCTTTCTTTCTATCTTCGGCTTTGAGGCTGTGGACTTTATAAACGGTCCCTACTGGGCAAAGATGCTTGTGCTCTGCCTCTACACCGTATGGGTCGTTATGCCCTTTAAGGTGCTTGTATTCACCAGCGCCATCTGCTCTGTGCCTAAGGTTTACTACGATGCGGCCAGAATTGACGGCACTCCCGAGAGCCGTATGCTCTCAAAGATCACTCTACCCATGATTTCCCCCACCATTTTCTATATAGTTATCACAGGATTTATCGGCGCATTCAAGGCCTACAGCGATGCGGTTGCCCTCTCTGGCACCAATCTTAACGTGGCGGGTATGAACACCATCGTTGGCTACGTGTACGATATGCTCTACGGTGACGGTGGCGGATATCCCTCCTTTGCCTCTGCGGCGGCAATCATCCTCTTCTGCATCGTTCTTACCATAACCTGCATCAATCTTATGGTTAGTAAGAAAAATGTTCACTATTAAGAAAGGAGTAAAGATGGAACGCTCTCTTGATTATAAAAAGATTCGCGAGAGGGAAGAGGAGCGCAAAAAAGTGAAGAAGATTCTCACCTATGCCTTTCTCGGAATATGGGCGCTGGTGGTTATTTTTCCCTTCTATTGGATGCTCCTTACCTCGATAAAGAGCTATGGCTCTTACAATGCGGAGTCGGTGCCTCAGTTTATCACCCTTACTCCCACCCTTGACAACTACATCATCGCCTTCACGTCGGTGCCCCTTCTTGATTATTTTATCAACACCTTTATTTTCACCGTTGCGACCACCGCCCTGATGCTCATCATCGTTATCCCTGCGGCATTTGCCTTTGCCAGACTTAACTTTAAGGGCAAGGATTTGGTTTTCGTCCTCTTCCTTTCTCTTATGATGATACCCTCCGAGCTGGTTATTATCACCAACTACGTTACCGTCACCAATCTGGAGCTAAGAAACACCTTCGCAGGTCTTATTCTCCCCTCGGTGACCTCGGTATTTTATATCTATCTCCTTAAGGAGAATTTTGCCAGCATACCAAACGAGCTTTACTATGCCGCCAAGATCGACGGCACAAGCGACTTTAAGTATATGCTGAAGGTTATGGTGCCTATCTGTAAGCCTACGGTTATCACCGTGACTATCCTTAAGATTATCGAGTGCTGGAACTCTTACGTGTGGCCGAGGCTTGTGACCGACGATCCCGACTATTTCCTCGTCTCTGTAGGTATTCAGCAGATTCGTGAGAGCGGCTTCGGACGTGAGAACGTTCCTGCCATGATGGCCGCCGTAGTGGTCATCTCGCTTCCTATTATTGTCCTGTTCCTCGTCTTCCGCAAGAAGATTATGGCCGGCGTTGCAAGTGGAGGTACAAAGGGATGAGAAGAATTATCGCACTTATCTGCCTTACCCTCTGCGCTACGCTTTTCCTCTTCTCCTGCCACGGCACAAGGGAGCAGAACGCCTTTGAAATTCCGACAGACTTTGATGACTCCAGAGAGTATAATCTGGTATTTTGGGCAAAAAATGAAAACAATAGTAGTCAAAGAGAGGTATATAATCAGGCCATTGCAGGCTTCGAGGCACTTTATCCTAACATAAAAGTTACTATAAAGCACTATACCAGCTACGACGATATTTACAACGACGTTATTACAAACATCCAGACGGGAACCACTCCCAACGTCTGCATCACCTATCCCGACCATATTGCCACCTACATTGAGGGCGAGAATACCGTTGTGCCCCTCACTCAGCTGGTGAGTAACCCCGAGTACGGTCTTGGCGGCAGCAAGGTTAAGTTTGACTCTCCCACTCTTGGCGAGATGGTAGAGGAGTTTATGGACGAGTGCTACATCGGAGATCAGCTTTACGCTATGCCCTTTATGCGCTCCACCGAGGCTCTTTATATCAACAAGACCTACGTTGAGGCTCTCGGCTATGACATTCCCGACGTGCTCACCTGGGACTTTGTGTTTGAGGTTTCAAACGCGGCACTCAAGAAGGGTGCTGACGGCAATTATCTCATCAACGGCCAGTCGGTTTTGATTCCCTTCATCTACAAGTCCACCGACAATATGATGATCCAGATGCTCCGTCAGTATGACGCAGGCTATTCCACCGCCAAGGGCGAGATTCAGATCTTCAACGACACCACAAGAGACATTCTTAAGACCATAGCAAAGCAGACCAAGAGCGGAGCCTTCTCCACCTTCGGTATTGCCAGCTATCCTGCCAACTATCTTAACAGGGGACAGTGCATTTTTGCCGTTGACTCTACCGCGGGCTCTACCTGGATGGGGAGTGATGCACCCCTCAGCGACGTGCATCATGGCAGCATTGTGGACTTTGAGACGGTTGTGCGTCCCATACCTCAGGTGGACGTAAATAATCCTCAGATGATCTCTCAGGGCCCCTCTCTTTGCATCTTCAACAAGGAGGATCAGGGCGAGGTTATGGCCTCCTGGCTCTTTGTACAGTATCTCATCTCCAACGAGACTCAGATCGCCTACTCACAGACCGAGGGCTATCTTCCTGTTACCCATAAGGCACAGCAGTCGGCAGAGTATCAGGACTACCTCTCCCGCGCAGGCGAGGACAACGATAAGTACTACGACGTTAAGATCGCGACCACCAAGCTTCTTATGGACAACATCGACAACACCTTCACCACCCCTGTTTTCAACGGCTCCACCTCTCTGCGTAACGCGGCAGGCGAGATGATCGAGGACGTGGCAAAGGCGGTCAAGCGTAAGAAGACGGTAAACGATAAGTACATCGACACTCTCTATAAGGACATCACCGCACTCTACAGGCTTGACCAGATAGGCGAGTTTGAGGGCAAGCTCAGGCTTGGAGATATGCCTATTGACTCCATTCTGCTCCTCTCGGGCATAGGACTTACCTGGGTGGGCATAATCACCTATGCGGCGATAGGCTACCTTAAGAAAAAACAATAGCCCTGAAATTTCAACAGGTTATTGACAAGCCGAAAAAATAGTTGTATAATTACAATGTAAAAATTTTGCTGAAAAGCGAGGTTATTTTTAATGAAAAAAGCATTAGTTTTCTTGATTTGTATTTTTGTTTGCGTTAGCCTTGTTTCCTGCTTTGAGAGAAACGAGCCCTGCACCGATCACGTAGATGCTAACGGCGACTACATTTGTGACAAGTGCGAGGCAGAGCTTGAAAAGCCCGATGAAGATCCCTTCAAGGATCTTGCCCTTATGACCTACGAGGAGTATGCGGCAGCAGAGCTTGACTCTCCCGTTTACATCGAGGCATACGTTCAGGCAACTCAGTCCTGGTGGGATAACAAGATCACCGTTTATGCGGCAGACGAGGATGGCGCGTACTTCATTTACGAGCTTGCTTGCTCCGAGGAGGATGCTGCAAAGCTTATCCCCGGCACCAAGATTGCCGTAAAGGGCTACAAGGGCGCATGGGCAGGCGAGATTGAGATTTTGGACGCAACCTTCAGCTTCGTTGATGGCGATTCCTACATCGCAGAGCCTGTTGATCTTACCGATTACCTCGGCACCGAGGAGCTTATCGACTTCCAGAATCAGCTTGCATACTTCGACTCTCTCACCGTTGTTGCTATTGAGTTTAAGAATGGCGAGCCCGGTGACGATATCTACGTTACTCTTTCCAAGGATGGCGCCGAGTACAGCTTCTGTGTAGAGCGCTACCTTACAGGCCCCGATACCGAGGTTTACACTACCGTTTCTAACCTCCAGCCCGGTGACGTTGTTCACGTAGAGGGCTTCCTCTATTGGTACGAGAGTGTAAACACCCACATTACCGCTGTTTACAACGGTGGTGTGCTCAGCTACGCAGAGTACGCTGCAGCTAAGCTTAATCAGCACGTAAAGGTTGAGGCTTACGTTCAGGCTACACAGTCCTGGTGGAAGGATAAGATCACCGTTTACGCGGCAGACGAGGATGGCGCGTACTTCATTTACGAGCTTGCTTGCTCCGAGGAGGATGCTGCAAAGCTTACCCCCGGCACCAAGATCATCGTTGACGGTTACAAGGCTGAGTGGGCAGGCGAGGTTGAGATTGTGGATGCAACCTTCACCTTCGCAGGTGATGACACCTACACCGCTACCGCAAAGGACCTTACCGCATACCTTGGCACCGACGAGCTTATCGACTTCCAGAACCAGCTTGCTACCTTCAAGGGTATGACCGTAAAGGCCATTGAGTACAAGGGCGGCGAGCCCGGTGACGATATCTACGTTACCCTTACATACGGCGGCGCTGACTACGACTTCTGCGTAGAGCGTTACCTTACCGGTCCCGAGACCGAGCTTTATCAGGCAGTGCAGGTACTTAACGTTGGTGACAACGTTGACATCGAAGGCTTCCTCTATTGGTACGAGGGCCCCAACACCCACATCACCTCCGTAACCGTAAAGTAATTACATATTGCATAAAAAAAGAGAGAACCCTGCGTTCTCTCTTTTTCTTTTATTTTTCCTCTGTCTTTGTGGCAGGGGATTTTTTTATATATGTTTTAAAGGTCATTTCTGCTATATTAAGTATCTTTACCATAACAGGGCTGAGCACGGCGTTCATTCCCAGCTCGAACAGGAAATTGCCGAACGCCAGGGCTAAAAACACCTGCATTCCCGTAACACCAAGACCAAGCATATCCGCAATAGCATCTGCATAGGGCATAAAGAATATTACACAGCCGAGGAGAAAAACTCCGGTGTTAACAATAGGGCAGACGATTGCCGCAGCAACCACCGCAGCCGTCTTGTTGAACCTATTAAGCAGCAGATTTACGTATCCCGCAGCCACGCCGCAGGCAATACCCTTAAGCACCACGGTGATAAGCGTACCCGGGATGTTAAAGGCAAAAAACAAATTTGCCCCACCGGTAAACAGCACCACAAGTGCAAATACAAGACCAAGCCAGCCGCCTATGATCGGACCGCACAGCACCGCCCCGATAACAATGGGAATCAGCCCAATAGCGGTAGAAAACGGTCCGAAAAAGGTGGTATAAGTAGCAATGCACTGAAAAACAACCACCAGCGCAGTCATCAACCCCGCAAGCACAAGCTGCTCGGTGGACATATCCTTTTTATTTGATCTTAACATATCTTATCTCCGAAAAACTAAAACAAAAATGATAAAATATTATAGCACAACCCATCGGCTTTGTCAAACCTTTTGTTCATTATCCCGTCGAATTTTATTTCTCCCCTCAATATCCTCCCCACAAAAAAGAAGCCCGAGTGCTAAGCACCCGGGCTTTAAAATCTTGTTTGATTTTAGATGTATTTGCTGTAACGATTGATCATATTAATCAATTCTTCCACGGTAAGGTTGCCCTTGCCGATAGAAATCTTGAGATATGCACCGCCTGCAGCATTGAACATATCCTCGGTGAGAGGACAGATTGCGTTAAGCTCCTCGTAGGTGAAGAGACCGTATGTCTCAATATCCTTTGAAATCTGCTCGTAATCGTATGTCATAGTCTCTGCATCAACCTCAAAGATGTTGAACAGACCGCCAACACCACCGGGCATTGAGAGCATACCGTTTACGAAGTAGCAAAGGTGTCCTACGGTAACAGGAGACCACGCGGTAGTAATCTCGGTTTCGAGAACCACGTCAACGAGAGTAACCTTCTCGAGGCTATCACCGTTCTGCTTTGCGAAGGTGTGACCGATATACTTGTCAGCATATCTGTCAAGGTAAACGTACTTGTTAAGGTCATAATCCCAGAAGCCGTGCTCAGCGATTACCTTAACCTCTGTTCCATCGGAGAAGTAAAGCTTGATTACCTCAAACTCTGCCTCGGATTCACTGTCTACGAACATAATGGGAGCGAAGCCAAGCTTACCTGTCTCCATGTTCCAAACGAGAAGAAGCTCATCGCCTGTCAAGGAGTCAACACGTACCTGACTGCCATCTGCAAGAGTGATAAGAGTATCGGGGGTTACACAACTACCGCCACCGCTGCTGGATTCCAATTTGGTCAAAGTACCCTTGCAGAAGTCGGAGTAATTGTACTGCTCATCTCTATTTTCCGCAACAGACCAAGTGTGGGAGAATGTAAGGACGTCACCACCGTTGTTATCCTTGAACGAGTAGGAAACAGGGACAGTTCTTGCGGAGTTACCTGAGTTAACAAGACCTTTAGATGCGGAGGCTACGAAATAAAGTGTTCCATCAACACCTACGGGCATAGCATAAACGTTATTGCTACTATGAACCTGACCACCTGTCAATGTCAGAGTATAATCTCCATTAGCAGGAGTATATGTCCAAGTTGTGTTTGTGCCATTAAGCTGACCTTTACCAATAGAAATATTGCCAAGGTCAAGCTCGATATATTTGCTTTCAGCAACGCTCCAATACTTAATTACAACACCCTCAAGTGCAGGAGCTGCACCGTGCCATGTTCCTCCGTAAGAGGAGGCTACACAAAGTCCGGCCTGGTAATTAGCAGAAACGAGAGAGGGAGATTCTTTGCTGGTTTCGGTACCTGTTACCTTGAATGTTGCGGTATATTCCTTGCCGTCGATTGTTGCGGTGAGGGTGTAGGTAACACCACCTGCAGTTGCAGCAACAGTAGAAGGTTTGTTACCGCCATTTACTTTGTAATCGTTTACTACTACTCCATTTACCACCATAGAAAGTTTGCTGAAATCAAGTTTGTATCCGGAAGCCTTATCGAGGTCAACGTTAAGCTCGTAAACCCAACCGCTTGTACCGAAGGATTTGCCCTGTTCAAGACCATCCTTGTGGTCGGAATAATTTACTGTGATAATATCGCCGTATTTGTTTGGAATATAATCACCGGCATTCTTAAACGTTTCGTCTGTGCCATTGGAATTATTATAAGAATATACATAGAATTTGTTATCGATTTTACTTGACAGTGAGTAAGGAATCGCAGTTTTGTTTGTTCTATTATCTATAAGACGTCCGTCTGCTATGGGGTCATTAACAGGGGTAGCACCTGTTAATGAAATATCTTCGGGAATATATGCCAGACCGAGATTCAAAGAATTCTTGCCGTTTACAGAATGAATAAAATCGTTTTGCTTCAAGACCGTTGATACGAGGCTTTGTCCAGCGGAAGGAACGTATTTTTTGTGTTCTTCATTAGCCCAAGCCTCTTGAGTTATTGTTCCCTCAAGTGTGAGTTTGGGGGCGTAACCGTTTGCATCACAGGTTACAAGTATGCTAAAGCCCATAAGAGTTTTGGAACTATCATAGGTAGATGCGGTGGGCTTTTGAACCAATGTTATATCACGAAGAACGACAGAGTTTGCTGAGCTTATCAAGATGGAAGCTACGGCACCGAGTTCAATACGAGAATTATCGATAATTGCATTACCACTTGAAACCAATACTGCTGCACGTCCACCAGAAATGCGAGAGTTGAGAATTTGGCTATTGCCAGTCATAATAACGCCACTCATAGCATTAAAGTAACGAGTTTTATCGGTTGTCTGAGAACGGTTATCACTACTTGTGAGGTTTGTTTTGTAGAGAGCCGCATAGTCAAAGTTAGGACATACGATCTGTACATTATCAAGAATACCGCTATCAAGCTTTACAAACGCAGAACTAAAGTCAAGTACAGCAGAGTCGCTGCCGCAAGTAAGGGTAAATCCGTTACCGTAGAGAGTATAACCACCGCTTACTTCAAGCGAGCTGAATTCTGCATCGTTAAGAAGCACAACGTTGTTGGAGGTTGCATTTGTTGCACTGTTTGCATTTACTGCATCAACAACTTCAAGATTGAGTGTAAGCTCACACTCGCCACAAGTGCAACTGCTAGTAAGCGTTACCTCAACAACACCTGTTCCGCTGAATTTAAGAGTAGTGCTATTTACTGCAACAGATGCATTACCTGTATTAGTACCAGCAACTGTTACAGTGCGATTTCCAATATTAAACAAAGAACTAAGTTCAACAGCATTCTGATTACCTATTCTATAAGTGAATGCATCACTTTCGAATTTCTTTGTGATATGTCCAAGAGCTTCTGTATGATTATCTGTGTTTGTTTCACTACATTTACTACATGTGTGAGTGGTGTAACCCGCAGTTGTACATGTAGGATTTGTAACTACCGATTCATAGTTATGTCCAAGGGCTTTAACAATCACTACGCTACATACTGTACATGTCTGTGCTGTTGTACATGTTGCTGCTTCACCGGGTTTATGACCAAGTTTTTCAATTACCGTCTGTGCGGTGAGAACTTCGTTACATACGGAGCAGTGCTTACCCTCAGTAAGACCTGTTTCGGTACAAGTAGGAGCAACTGCTGCATCAACTACTTCGGTATGTCCAAGAGCAGCATTGAGTTCAGCTCCACATACTGTACATGTCTGCGCAATTGTACATGTTGCCGCTACACCGGGCTTATGTTCAATTGTTCTTATTTCGTCGCATTCGTTACATGTTGTATCACAAGCATTGTCGTATGTGTGTTCACCAACGTCTCTTGTTGCACCACATTCGTTACAGTCTACATCACAATCATTATCATAAATATGTTCTTCGGGAGTTCTTATTGCACCACATTCGTTACAGTCTACATCACAGTTGTTGTCATATTCGTGTTCGTGTTCTGCAATATTAACAATGATCGTTGTAGGAATACAGAAGTAGTAGTCCTGAATTGTAATCTGAATTGAGCCTACACCCGAGAAGATGATTGTGCCGTTTGCCCAGTTTTCAACATCGTAAGTGATGGTTGCAACAACATTGCCATTTTCGTCGAGATTTGTAATACCAACAGTAAGAGCATCAGGAATAAGTTCAACACCGTTATCAATAAAGCTGAAGATATCGCCAAGGGTATATTCTTTAGTGTTATCAAGAGAATTAACCTTACCCTCAAACTTCTCAACGGAGTTGGGATTTTCTCTATCAAGAATAGTAACGCCTGCCAGGTCGCCAACACCCTTAGATGTTACACCCCAACCGTAACCGGTTACGAGGTTGTTAAACTCAAGGTAGATGTGCTGCTTATCTTCCTTAAGGACTTCATCACCGTTAACAATTTCGGTGCCTGCGTCTTCATGATTCCAAACTGCGCCGTTGTTAAAATGATAGCAAGTAGCGTTTTCAGAAGCATGATCACCGTTAACTACAACGTAGTGCGCCCAGCCGGAGGGAATATCAACGTAGTTTATTTCGATATCCTCTTTACCAAGAGGAAGATACTTCTTGTTTTCTACATCCACCTTAGCCACCTGAGTAAGACGGCTAAACTGATGATCGTGAGTGTACGATGCAAGAGAATTTGCAACTATCTCGCAATAGTAGTAGTCATTCCAAGTACCGTAGTGAACAGTACAGCCGCTTGCGGTGATGCCGTCCATCTTGGGATAAGAGCGACCGTCGATTGTTACGTTCTCACGCACAGAACCGATAAGCATACCTGTGTAACGGTAAGCATAGTACTGATAGTTAGCGCAAACGTCGTTGTAAACGTCCATTATTGCGGAAACGTGGCAGTTCTCAAAGCTGATACCGCCGTTTGCAGGCTTGTTTGCAGAAGTCTGTCCACTAGTGGGATAATACTGACCAACGATACCACCGCAAGCAACGTCATAAGAGCCCCAAAGAGCAGAAATCTTGTTAGTGTTATCCACGGTAATATTTGTGAAGGTGGTCTTAAGGTTAGCTTCCTTCGCATACCAACCAACGCAACCAACGATACCACCGTTACCGATGTTGTAAACACGGGGGTTACAGTTAAAGATCGCGATATTCTCGAGGGTAGCACCGTCAGCATAAGCTGCAACACAACCTGTGGTTGTGATCTCACCGTCAGAGGAGAAATTCTTGATGGTAAGGTTTTTAACGGTAGCCTTGTAAAGTCTACCAAACAGACCCATACCGTCGCGGAAATACTGCTCTGTGGTGGTGTTGTACCAATCGTGGTCACCCTTCATTTCCCAGGTATTCTGGTAGAAGTTAGCAATAGTGTGACCGTTACCGTCAAATGTACCGTTGAAGGTGTAGAAGCCGCTGGAAACTGCGGTAGTTCTTTCTTCAATGGGCTTTCTTTCATAAGTACCCTCGTTGTTCCAGTAACCAATAGGGTGGAAGATGATGTTAGAATTATTGTTTTCTTCGTCGTCACCAAGGTTGATGTCGGCGAGAAGTGTAATGGTCTTGCCTTCGAAAGAATCCTGGATTACTTCGTCAGAATAGGTGTACTTTCCGTCAACTCTGCCTGTTACCTTTTTCATACCGCCAACTATTGCACTGAGAGCAGCGAGCTGCTCAGCATTTGAGATGGTGTATTCGGTTGTTCCTTCAGCTGCTTCGGTATACCAAGTATAGTCAAGCTCACCCTCCCAAGCATTTACAGTATCGGCGATCATAGCGATCTCCGAGAATCCTGCAATGTAAAGGGTTACGTCACCGGTCGCGGGATCATACTTGAACTGGTTGTGAGCGGTGAATTCCTCGTTATTGGCAACTCTGGTCATCTCTACGGTCTCACCGTTCTCTACGTGGTAGAGCTTTATGCTGGTGGAATTAAGGCCTTTTACCATTGCGGCAAGAAGCTTTACCTCCATTGGAACAGCGTTATCGGTGGACACGCCTGCCATATGTACATCAAGAGAGGTTGCAACCTCGTTTTCATTAAGGTTGAGATCTGCCGCGCTATCCTCAACACCGTTTACGGTAAGAGTAAGCTCGGTGGCGCCTTCCGCCATCTGTACGCCCTCGGGTACGTTCGCGCTTGCGGTCTCACCGTTCATGGTAACGCCGCCTGCAGGCACCTGTCCGTTCTCGTCGGGAGTTACGGAAGCAGAAATCTGTACGTTTGCAACAGGCTTCTGTACCTCCTCCTCGCCTGGCTTGTTTTCGTTCCCGTTATTGCCGGGATTGTTGCCATTGCTTCCGCTGCCTCCGCCCTGAGCAATGTCAGAGTCAACCACTGGAGGCGCCCAAAGTATTACCTGGCCAACCAGGTTACAAAGGGTGGATAGAATTACCAAAATGAGCATGAATTTAATAAAACCATTCATTTTTTTAATTCTCCTTTTCGTTGTTTTTTTATTTTTAATTTGTTTGATATTCGATGATAATTTACAAAAGTGTGCATAATGTTCAAAATGTGAACAATCGTCTATTTATCATAATAGCACAAATTACCGAAAAATGCAATAGATTTTACGGAATTAAATTTTTTTAGATATTTATATAATAAAAGGGGGAAGAAGACCCCAGAGAGAGCATTTTCCGAGGATCAGGGCAGGGTAAAATGAGATTTTACAAAATTTAAGAAAATTTCAAAAACCCCTTGACAAACCACCGTGCTTTAGGTATAATATATTGGTGCATAGGGGTGTAGCTCAGTTGGTAGAGTACTGGTCTCCAAAACCATGGGTCGTGGGTTCGAGTCCTTCCGCCCCTGCCAAAAAGCCGAAGTAAAAACTTCGGCTTTTATTTTTTTTATAAAAAATTGAAGGGGCAGAATGGACTCTCACCTTCGGTTCTCCGACGGCTCGCAAGCATAGTCGTCTCGGGCATTCGCTTCCACTCGCTCCCGATACTCCTTGTTTTGCTCGGGCGCGTCAGGATAAACGCCCTTGCCGTTTCTCCCTCGCTTACCTTCCGCCCCTGCCAAAAAATTCGACAAGTTTCGACTTGTCGAATTTTTTTATCCATTGCGAAAGCAATGGCATATCATCACGCGTTAGCGTGTATCTCATCCGCCTTGCCGAGTATATCTCGACAAGGCGAGTATATCATCAGCCGCAGGATGTATCCTCTTTCGCAATGATGATATACAAGGCTTTCGCCTTGGTGTTATACAAAACTTCGTTTTGATGATATGCACACCTGCGGCGGGATTTGGTACGTGAGTTCAAGTCCGTACGAAAACTCCCCGAAATATCTTTTTGTCCGCCCCTGCCAAAATCCTCGTTCTTAGGAACGAGGATTTTTTATTTTCAAGCGGAAGGACTCGAAGGGGAGCGGTAGTGAATGACAGTTCGTCTTGATTTATCTTTAAATATGTGCTATAATATAAAAAAACAAAGGAGACAATCAAATGCTAAATATAGGCGATCGCGCGCCCGATTTCGCGCTTATGGATAAAAACGGTAACGAGGTGCGCCTCTCCGACTTTCTCGGCAAGCGCGTGGTCTTGTACTTTTACCCAAAAGATAATACACCGGGCTGCACAAGACAGGCCTGCGCCTTTGCAGGAGCATACGAAGAATTCAGGCAGAGGGGTGTAGAGGTTATCGGTGTCAGCCGTGACGGAATTGCCTCGCATATTAAATTTGCACAAAAATACAATCTCCCCTTCGTACTGCTCTCAGATCCCGAGCTTGAGGCTATCAAGGCCTACGGTGTGTGGCAGGAAAAGAAGTTGTACGGCAAGGTAAGCTTTGGCGTCGTTCGCACCACCTTCATCATCAATGAGAAGGGAATTGTAGAAAAGATAATGCCGAAAGTAAAACCCGATACAAACGCCGAGGAAATATTGGAATTTCTCCGATAAATCTGCAATTATGTCAACTAAAATTTACAAAAAGCTTGTTAGAGACCTGATTCCCGATATTATCGAGACGTCGGGTAAGAAATGTAGAACGCGTATCCTCTCGAACGAGGAATACCTGCAAATGCTTGACCTTAAGCTTGACGAGGAGCTGTCGGAATACCACGAGGACCCAAACGTTGAGGAGCTGGCAGACCTTCTGGAGCTTATTCGTGCGGCGGCAATCGCTCGCGGATACACCCTTGATGAGCTTGAGTCGGTAAGGGCAGAGAAGGCAAGATCCCGCGGTGGATTTGAGAAGAAAATATTTCTCATTGACGTCAGCGAGGATGATTGAGAATATAAAACGAGGGTATGATACAATTTGATATGACGATCAACTAAAGAGATAAATTCCAATTTGTCGAGATAATATAATTTCAAGGCTGACTTAACGGTCAGCCTTGACTATTTATTTCATAACCTTTATAAACCTAAACATCTCGTCAGGTCCTTCGTCCGATCCCTGCTCCTCATCACCCTGCACCTCGTGGTCAGGCTGGAAATACTCGCACCAAAACTCGTCAATATGAAAACCGCATTTGTTAACGTAAAAATGGATATTGCGCTTCTCAAAGTAGGGAGTGCAGGTCTCCCAAACCTCCGTTTCGGGGTGAAGCTCCTCAACCGCAAGCCACGCACCGTAACCGATGCCCTTGGTGTGTTCCTCCGGCGAAATGAATAGAATTTCCAGCTCGTTATAGTTTGTTTCCTTATTGATTTTCAAAATTACACCGCCAACTTTTCTTCCGTCCACAACGATGCGGTATGTCTCGCTATCAGGCGAGTCGATGCAACGCTCTATCGTTTTGCGAGAGATAATCTCACCGTCAAAATCAATGTGGTCATCACGTTTGCCAAATTCCTCTATTGCGCCGTACTTGAACGCCCACTGATTATCGAGAATGAACTGCTCGCGGTCGTCCTCGGTCAAGGGAACGAGCCTAACCTTCGTGTTTTTCATAAAAATACCTCCCAAAAAGAAAAAAAGAGCTCGGGTTTCGCAAATGCAATAACCCGAGGCTCACCTCGACACCTAATCCGGCATTACGGTACTACGGTACACAGCCTCCGGTGACTTACGATAAGATTATACCACAGAAAATGACAATAGTCAATAGAAAATTGCAATGCAGCCAAAGTCAGAATGGCACGAGAAAGCGATAAGGTGGTTTATAGAGGTAATGAATAAATGAGGAAAGGAGCTCGGGAGAGGTCCTTTTACTGTTGAAAAAATGCGTGATGTGTGATATAATAAACTCACCGAAAATCCAGAATTTGACGAGGTGATATAAATGATTGATTACGGATTAAAAGATAAGGTGGCTATAATTACAGGAGCAAATAATCCATGGGGGATTGGGGCAACAACGGCTATTGCCTTTGCTCGTGAAGGTGCGAAAGTGGTTTTGGTATATAAGAAG
>JAZQWB010000025.1:0-18248 GCA_045632145.1 Eubacteriales bacterium
CAGGGCTTTCTACCACCGCCGGAAACTTCCGAACGAGTGAGAGTGGACTGGGTGCCCTGTCTCTGATTCATAAGAAATGCTCTTACTGCGGTGTGGAGGACAGCTTCGTTCACCTTAGCGCCGAAGACCTTCTCGGAAAGTTCGATAGTACCAACTTCCTTACCCGCCATATTTACGACTTTCATATTAGGCATTGTGTGTTCCTCCTTCCGTTATGCTTTTACCGAATCACGAATGAATACGATGCCGCCCTTTGCGCCGGGAACTGCACCCTTCACTGCGATAAGATTCTTTTCTGCGTCGATCTTAACCGCTACGAGGTTAAGGATGGTAACCTGCTCGTTACCCCACTGGCCGGCCATCTTCTTGTTCTTGAAGATTCTAGCAGGGTCGATAACACCCATGGAACCGGACTGACGATGTACAGGGCCTACGCCGTGTGTCATTCTGAGCTTGTGAAGATTCCATCTCTTGATAGCGCCGGTGTATCCGTGACCCTTGGTAATACCTGTGATATCGACCTTCTCGCCCTCGGCGAAGGTATCGATGGTTACTACCGAGCCAACTTCAAGTGCGGAGCAATCGTCAAGGCGGAATTCCTTGAGATGACGCTTAGGTGTAACGCCTGCCTTCTTAAAGTGACCAAGCTGTGCCTTGTTCGCATTCTTCTTTACATCCTGGTATGCGAGCTGTACAGCATTGTAGCCGTCGTTCTCGACGGTCTTCTTCTGTGCTACCACGCAAGGACCTGCTTCAATCAGGGTTACGGGTATTACGTTGCCTTTGGCATCGAAGATCTGGGTCATACCCAGCTTTCTGCCGATAATGCCTTTTTTCATGTTTTCCTCCATAGTTATTGGTTGACGGTTTTGATTTTACCTTTCGGCATCCGCCAACATGACTTTTGAGTGGAGCAAATGCTCCTCGGGATTTGAAGCTCCCGTTGTTAGCTTAAATTAAGCCTTGATCTCGATCTCTACACCAGCGGGAAGCTCGATGCTCATAAGAGCCTCAACAGTCTTCTGACTGGGCTCGATGATGTCGATCAATCTCTTGTGAGTGCGCATCTCAAACTGCTCGCGGCTGTCCTTGTACTTGTGTACAGCGCGGAGAATGGTTACGATCTCTCTGTCGGTAGGAAGCGGAATAGGACCGCTAACCTTGCTGCCGTTTCTCTTAGCAACGTCTACTACCTTTGCCGCTGCGGCGTCAATGATGGTGGAATCGTAGCTCTTAAGACGTACTCTGATCTTGTTCTGTGCCATTGTGTTTTTCCTCCTTATTAGCTTTTGCTTTCTTTTAAGAAGGCGATGAGTTTTACACTGCTTCGGGCGTCTCAAACTCCCCCAACAAAATCAGTTCGGCAAGTCCCCGCAGCGACTGACGAACCGAATAAAGTAATGCAGTGTGCCATAAAGGCCTACACTCTTGCTTCGCCCGGTTAAAATATCGGACATACTCCACGGAAATTCCCTACCTCAAGGGTAGCCACCTCCCGCTTCATCGCATATCAAGCAGAGTTATTATACTATAAAAGATATAAAAAAGCAAGTAGTTATGCAAAAAAAGTTGACAATATTTTCTTAAATTTTTCACGAAATTACAGGTCTATTTTTGTATATATTGCACAAAGATTATATAATTCCTAAATCAATGGCAGATATATGGGCATTTAGGGGCTAATTTTTTCACTTTTTTTGGTTTTGTTTACAATTTATTCATATTTTTGATGTAAAATAGATAGAAAGAGTATATATATTTATGCGTCTTGCGCGCGTATTTCAATTAAATGAAGGAAATTGACCTATGAAAAAGCTTCAAAAAATCGACCCATTTATCATTACGTTGGTGTGTACGGGCCTCTCAGCCATAACCCTCAGAGCCTATGCACTGCTCACCTCATTCAACAATATCACCATGCATTTTGACGATAAAACCGCCATCGGAATCGGCAGCGGAGTTGTTATTTTGGCTATTATTGCCTTCCTCTCCTATCTGTTTATCGGCGAAAAAGAGGTGGATCTTATAGCAAAAAATGATAACGCGGCAAGCTATATTCCTGCGGGTATGGTATGCATTTCCCTGCTCTTCATGGCTGTGGAAAAGCTTATTTTCAGCATAGGCGGCTACGCAGCAAAGGAGCTTAAAATCCTTATGATTGTGTCTGCGGCACTTGCACTTCTGTCGGTTATCTCCTTCTTCGTGTCCATATTCGTTGAGAAAAAGGAAAGCCTCTTCAAGGCGGCATTCAGCCTTTCTATCGTATTTTTCCTGGCTATATACGCAGCCTATCTTTTCTATAACACAACGGTGCATCCCACCAATTCTCCCAACAAAACGGTAGACCAGATGGCATACATCTTTGCAGCGGTATTCTTCCTCTTTGAGACCAGAATCCCCCTTGGTCGTGCTATGTGGAAGCCCTACGTTTCGCTTGGTCTTATCGCAACACTCCTCACCGCATACTCATCTATCCCCTCCATTCTCGTTTATATCATCAACGGCTATCAGGTGTCCGACAGCATCATTGAAAGCGTGCTCACTCTTGCGCTCTCGGTGTTTATTTTCTCCAGGGTTTACCAGACCAAGAGCCTTACTCCCAACCAGGAGTGCGAGGCGGTTAGCAGCATTCTCGCTATGTCAAAGATGCGTGACGAGGAGCTGGAAAGCCAGAGAAAGGACTCTCGCGCGCGTATTAATAATAAGGAAGAAAACGATGACGCAGAGGATGCAACCAACTACACCTTTGACATTCCCTTCGAAGAAAATGAGAGCATCGAGAATGGCGAAGATATCGACATAACAAACAGTCAGTCTGAATAAAGGAAAGCTATATGAAAAAAATTCTCGTCGTTGACGGCAATAGCATTATAAATCGCGCATACTACGGTATGCGCCCTTTAACTACAAAAAGCGGAAAGACCACCCACGCGGTTTACGGTATGATTAACATCATATCAAGACAGCTTTCTGCACTTAAGCCCGACTATGCGGCCGTAGCCTTTGATCTTAAGGCGCCCACCTTCCGTCACAAGATGTATGAGGGATACAAGGCGGGCAGACACGCGACCCCCGATGATCTTATCTCACAGTTTCCCGACGCAAAGGAGTGCCTTCGCCTTATGGGTGTGCACGTGCTTGAGCTTGAGGGCTACGAGGCAGACGATATTCAGGGTACGGTAGCCAAGATGGCACACACAAGGCCCGACACAGAGGCATTTATACTCTCGGGCGACCGCGACCTTCTCCAGCTTATTGACGACAAGGTGACTGTGCTTTTGGCAACCAACTCGGATACCAAGGTGATGAACACCGAGAGCTTCAAGGAGGAATACGGAATTGACCCCTCCCTCTTCGTAAATATGAAGGCACTTATGGGTGACTCATCGGATAATATTCCCGGTGTTGCAGGAGTGGGTAAAAAGACCGCGCAGACCTTGATAGAAAGCTTTGGCACACTCGAGGACATTTACGAAAATATTGACGACAAACGCATTTCCAAGGGCGTGAGAGAGAAGCTCCTTAAAGACAAGGATAACGCATTCCTCTCTAGAACCCTGGCAAAAATATGCACCGATACACCTCTCGGTATGAGCCTTGATGAGCTTGAGAGACAGCCTATCAACAAGGGTGGACTTTACAAGAAATTCAGCGAGCTTGAGCTTAACTCCCTCATAGTTAAATTCGGTCTTACAGACGTAGGCTCGGAGAATGAAGAAGAGGTCTCGGACCTTGTTGAAACCAAAAATCTTTACACAAATTTAAGCGCAGATGATATTATAAAAAACGCAAAAAACTGCTTTTCTGTTGAGGTTTTGAACGGTATAGTTTACATTTCTGCAGAGAATAAGCATTTTTGCTGTGAAACCAGCCTTGATGAGATAAAAGTAATCTTTGAGGGTGCAGAGGTAATCTGCTATGACGGAAAGGCGCTCTGGCATAGCCTGGCGAATGTAGGATGCGATCTTTCGAATACTAAATTCAAGGACCTTTTGCTCTACGCATACGTGCTTAATCCGGGTGGCGGCAATCCCACAGCCCACTCTCTGTGCGAGAGCTTTCTCGGTAAAACACCTGCAAACGGTGAGCCTGCCTGCTCCTTCTTCTTCGAGCTTGAAGCAAAGCTAGGCGACAAGATTAACGAGATAGGTGCGCTTGATATTTTAGATAAAATCGAGCTTCCGCTCCTTAACCTTCTTGCAGAAATTGAGCACAACGGCTTTATGATAGACACCGAGGGCATGAAGGAATACGCGGAGGCACTCTCCTCGCTAGCAGGTGATCTGGCAGGCAGAATTTACATGCAGGCCGGCAAGGAGTTTAATCTTAACTCCCCAAAGCAGCTTGGCGAGGTGCTCTTCGAGGATTTGGGACTTCCCTGCCAGAAGAAAAAGACCAAGAGCGGTTATTCCACCGACGCACAGACCCTTGAGGACCTGCGTCCCTACTCCCCTATTATTGATGATATTCTTGAATACCGTCAGGTAACCAAGCTTCATGGCACCTATGCAGCAGCTCTTCCCCTCGTTGCTGACGAGAGTGGCAGAATTCACACAGATTTCAAGCAGGCCCTGACAGCTACAGGCCGTCTTTCCAGTGCCGAGCCTAACCTTCAGAACATTCCTATTCGTACCAAGATGGGCAGACAGATGCGAAAGTATTTCGTTGCTCCCGAGGGATACTCGCTCATAGATGCCGACTACTCACAGATTGAGCTTCGACTCCTGGCACACATCTCCGGCGACTATACCATGCGTGAGAGCTTTATCGCAGGTGATGATATTCACACCAAAACCGCGGCCGCAGTATTCGGCATCTCGGAGGATATGGTGACCGAGGAGATGCGTAAGAGAGCCAAGGCGGTTAACTTCGGCATCGTTTACGGTATCGGTGGCTTCTCGCTGGCAAAGGATATTGGCACCAGCGTCGCAGAGGCCACAAAATATATAAAAAACTACAAGATGAACTACCCCGACATCGACCGTTATCTTGACGAGGTAGTAAAAAATGCCGAGAGTGACGGCTACACCACCACAGCCTTCGGCAGACGCAGATATATTCCCGAAATCAATTCGCAAAACGGCAATATGCGTGCATTCGGCAGACGCATCGCAATGAACGCGCCTATTCAGGGCACAGCGGCAGATATTATGAAGCTGGCAATGCTCAGAGTTGACGAGGCGCTTAAGCGCGAGGGACTTGACGCACGTATCGTAATGCAGGTGCACGACGAGCTTGTTATCGAGGTAAGAGACGAGCAGATTGAAAAATGCCGTCAGCTTGTAAAGAGCGAAATGGAGGCAGCGGCAGAGATTTCCGTACCTCTCACAGTAGACGTTACCGTAGGTAAAAACTGGCTGGAGCAGGAATAAGCTCTAGGTCGGCTTTACATCTCTCACGAGGTGAGAGGCATAATTCAAAATTTTAGAGCCTTGGAGTGATCCAAGGCTCTTTTTTTTTAATAAATTATAAGCTTTTTTACACCCAAAAGCTTGCCGTCGGGATTAGAAGAGGAGAACACACTCTCCGAGATATCGTTGTCCTGTGCTATCTTCAAAATAGAGGTGCGATAGCGCTTTGCAACAGAGAAAAGAGTGTCCTCGTCGGTGGGATAGTAGACGGTGATTTTTGCATCACATTCAAGGCTACTCTCCCCATCCTTAAGGCTGAAATCAGAGAGCACCTTCTCTGTGCGTTCCTCCAAAACCAGAGCCGAGCTCTCAAGCACGGAGGAGAAATACACCTTGCTTCCATCAAGAGTTGCCGAGGCACTGTGAGCCAAAACCTTGGCTTCAACCTGCGATTTTTCGACATTTTGACAATTTATATTTACATTTGTGGCAAAAGGCGAGGAGGTTTTGATGCTTACGTAGGAAATTTTATCCTCGGTTTGTTCGGAGGCAATACCGCTGTATCTTATCTCTCCAAGGATATTCACCTTGCCGTCAGCAAGCTCTACTCTATCCACCTTTGGTGTAGCGGTCATCAACACGATCTCACGCAGATTCTCGGATTCGAGAGCAGAGCGGTCAAGCTCCGCGTTATGCGTGCCCTTGGCAGAAGAAGAGCCAACAAGGCTATGATATCTGAAATCCTCGTAGCTATTTTCTGTAGATGCGGTCTTAAGATAGGCATCGCGCAGCAGCTCCAAGGACTGATTGCACTCGGCAACAAGGCAGATTTCCATCACACAGTCGGCAACCAGGTCGCAGCCGTTTTCGGTCGGATTTACCGTCAGCTTCAGCGAGCTTACCGACACCTTAGGATTAATAAGCTCAGAGGAAGTGCCGTGGTCGAAATCGATTTTTTCTTCAAACGGAAGGAATTTCTCCACACCAAAGCCTGCCTGCTCCTCGCTCTTTACAAGGGCATTTACACGCAGCCTGCCCTTTACCGTTACAGAATCATCCTCACAGCTTACACCCTCAATTATCGGCTCTGCAAGGCTATAAATAACACTCACCTCGTCTGCAATTGCACCCTCAAGCTCTAATATGCGCTCTGCAACCTCCCTCTCGACGGTGGAGGATATGCGACTCTCTCTTACAAGAGCCACTCCTGTGCTCACCTCGGGTGCAAGATCAGGCTTAAGCGCATTGCCTGAAAGACATATCTTGCCCTCCTCGCATACCCTTGCACTACCAACGATAGATGCTCTGGCAGAAATCCTTCTCGGCCCTGCAAGTCTAATAGTATAAGAGGACAGCTTGGTGTCGGCAAGAGAGTCTCTATAGCCCTCTCCTGAGCATTTTACCGTATATTCATAGTCGGAGTTAAACTCTGCGGAGGAAAGATTGCCCTCGGAGTCAAGATATATCAGGTTATACACCACAAGACCTGTAAATTCCACCTCGTCACCACCTGCAAATTTGCCCGAAGGACGAATAGATGCATCGGTAAACAGTATTTTTCTCACGTCACCCAGATAATCGGGCAAGGAATAGTCCACGGTGCTCTCGGTATAAACGTCTGCACATTTTATATTCCTAAGATAGCTTGTTTCACTCTTTATTTCCATAAAAAAATCCCCACTTTCGTTTTTTCTTCAATAGAAGATATGCGAAGGTGGGGGATTAAATGCAGAATTTTTATAGATGTAAATTAACCCATAGTGAGAAGATAGCTAAGCACAAGGGCGAGGACCGGCAAAAGTGCGAAAATGAAGCACTTGCGCGAGAAGGCGGAAAGAATAACAGAGCCAACCATCAGAGCAATAACGGCTATGGTAGCAGGTAAGCTGGTGCTTGCGCTGACGAAGGCGGCCGTCAGAAATAGCCAGACCAAAAGAGCAAGAATATTTGCAATAACGTCAATAATCTTGAATATCTTCATTATCTTTCTCCTTTTTTCTTAAAGAAGGAAATTATCCTTTCGAATTCAGAATTTATTATAATCCCATAGACTCCATAAGTCTCTTATTAAACTCCTCGGCTGTATTATAGCCCATCTTTTTCTGTCTATTATTCATAGCGGCAACCTCGATTACTACAGAAAGGTTACGTCCGGGAGATACGGGAAGGACGATGGAGGGCACATTGATACCAAGGATCTCGGTAGTATGCTCCTCAAGACCGAAGCGGTCGTACATCTTATCATCCTGCCATGCCTCAAGATTGATGATAAGGTCGATCTTCTCGCTATCCTTAACCGCACCCATACCAAAGAGACGTCTTACGTCAACGATACCGATACCGCGAAGCTCAACGTAGTGACGGATAATCTCGGGTGCTCTACCCACGAGAGCGGTGGCAGATACACGCTTAATCTCAACGGCATCATCGGCAATAAGACGGTGACCGCGCTTAAGAAGCTCGATAGCGGTCTCACTCTTACCTACACCCGAGTCACCGAGGAGTAAAATACCCTCACCGTAAACCTCCACAAGTACACCGTGTCTGGTGATACGGGGACCAAGCTCTACGTTAAGGAATGCGATAAGTGCAGCCATAAACTCGGAGGTTGCCTTCGAAGTACGAAGGAGGGGCACGCGATATTTCTTAGCAAGCTCGATTACGTCATCCTCAACAGGCAGAGAGGAGGTGTAAATAACACCAGAGGGCTGAGTCTTAAAGAAGTCCTCCAATCTGGAGAGTCTCTCCTTCTTGGTCATCTTGGAGATATACATATTCTCCACCTTGCCGATAATCTGAAGTCTGGCCTGCTCATAGTAGTCATAGAAGCCTACAATCTGAAGACCGGGACGGTTTACACGGCTACAGGTAATCTCAATAGAATCGGGCTCATCGGGCACAGAAAGCACCTCGAGAGCAAATTCATCTATAACCTTTGACAGCTTTACGGAATAAATTTCTTCCATCATATTTTCCTCGCTAAGATTGATTTTAATTATATATTATCATAACTGAATTTTAAATGCAATACTTTTTTTATAAAGGCTTGATTAAATGCACAAAATCTGCTAAAATGTAATCGAGAATAATAAAAAAAAGGACTCCCTATGCTAAAATCCGAATTTATAGAAGAATACAAGCTGTCGGATGCCACACCCCTTGACCCGACGGCAAAATCAATACCTGCAGAGGCACTTTGCTATGCCCTCGAGGAATTCATAAACGACCGCTTCCGCGGAATCGCACTAGTGAGAGTGACCTCACCCTCAGCAGAGGCGGTGCTGGTATCGGCAGAATATACGGCTCATTTCTTCAAGATGCTCTTCACCTATGTTTATGGCATAGCATTTATGGAGATACAGCTTGACTGCGACCGCAAGGGACTTAATATCCTGATAGAGAGCGAGGAGAGGCTTCCCCTAAGTGACAAGGAGCTTCGATTCCTCATCAAGACCGCGCGCAATGCCGGTATGCAGATTTACCCCGAGGGCAACAAAATCCAGCTTGTGATTCCCTTCTCGACCGCGGCAATCAGACGCGTCTATGCAAACTCGGTAAACGATGGCAGAAGAATTATGCTCGCAAAGCTTAATGAGATATTCTACTGTGGCGCACCTATGAAATCCGAATAAAAATTTTAGGCTATCTCGTTTTGAGATAGCCTTTTGTTATGCTGCCTTTTGCCCCTGGGAAGCATTTGATGCTCCGAGCATATTCTCTATAAATATACCGTAGCCCTCGGTGGGGTCTGCTACGAGGACGTGGGTTATGGCGCCGACCAGCTTGCCGTTTTGGATAATCGGGCTGCCGCTCATACCTCTTACAATACCGCCTGTAAGTGCCTTAAGAGTCTCGTCGGTGACACGGACGCGAAAGGACTTTGAGCCATCGGAGGTGCGGTCTATATCATAAATTTCTATCTTATATTCTGCCTTTTTGCCGTTTTTGAGGGTAGATATTATGGTTGCCTCCCCCTCCTTGACCTCGTCGCGTCTGCCTATCTCCATAAGGCTTCCCGAGATTGCCGATTTATCTGTCAGTATGCCGAATACACCGCACTCGTTGTTTACCGTAAGCTCACCCAGATTGTTCTCGGTAAGAATACCGCACAACTCACCCGGCTTTCCGCTCTCGCCCTTGTGAATTCCACCAAGAATTACACCGCATACAAGACCGCTCTCCATAGAGATAATTTCTCCGCTGTCCGCATCGCAAATTCCATGGCCAAGGCCACCGAAAGCACCCGTCTCGGGGTCAATAAAGGTTACTGTGCCAAGTCCACAGGCTCCGTCACGCAGAGAAAGACCAAGCCTGTATTCCCCGTCTTTAAGGGTGGGGATTATCTCAAGCGAAATCTCACTTCCCCGATGAAGAGCGCGTATGGTAATGCTGCTGCCTCCCGAGGCCTCAACTATCCTTTTTACGTCAGCGGCCGTCTTTACCCTCTGGCCTGCCACAGAAATAATTATGTCACCGCTCACAAGAGCGGGAATTCCCTTTGCCTCGGTCACCGTAGGATACTCCTGCTTTATCCTGACACCGAAAACACCGCCTCCGGGAATAAGGCTGACGGTCTTGTCTCCCTCCTTCTCCTCTCCAAAAAACAGATCGAAAAGGCGAGAGCCTATCTCCACGTTGTCTGACAGTACCTCAACCGACTGGGGTGCTGCCTCTGCACCTGCCGTCACACCAAAGGCAGAAAGCAGGCTATATATAGTAAGAATGAAGCAAATCAGCCTCATATTTTTTGTTTTCATAATCATTTTTCCTCACAAAACTTATCTTGCTATTTATTAATTTGCTCCCTCATAGCACAAAATATTAGTTACAAAAAGAGGAAAAACCACAAAAATGAAAATAATTGTTTACTAAAAAACAAAAATCTCCCGAAAAATCGGGAGATTTTAAAATCATAATTACTTGCCCTCTGCCTTAAGTGCAGCTCTCTTCTGCGCCTGAAGTCTCTTACGGGCAGGGGTATTAAGGACTACCTTACGGAGTCTGATGGATCTGGGAGTTACCTCGATAAGCTCCTCGTCGGTAATGAACTCAATAGCCTCCTCAAGAGAAAGCTGTACGGGAGTGATGAGAGTAAGCTTTTCGTCAGCACCCGAGGAACGGATAGCAGTAAGATGCTTTTCCTTACAAACGTTAACCTCGATGTCATCGGGCTTGGGATTCTCACCAACGATCATACCCTCGTATACAGGGGTAGCAGGACCGATGAAGAGGGGACCTCTGTCCTGTGCCTGATAAAGTCCGTAGGTGGTAGCAATACCCTTCTCAGAGGCAACAAGAGAGGAGGTGAAGCGGGTCTTGATCTCACCTCTGAAGGGCTCATAGCCTGCAAAGATAGAGGAGATAAGTCCCTCACCGCGAGTATCGGTAAGAAGCTCGGAGCGGTAGCCGAAGAGACAACGGGTAGGAATGGTGTAGAAGAGCTTCTGGCGCTTGCCGTTAAGCTGCATATCGTCAAGAGTACCCTTTCTGGAGCCAAGCTTCTCCATTACAGAACCCATATACTCCTCGGGGACGTCAACGATAACCTTCTCGATAGGCTCGCATCTCACACCGTCAATTTCCTTGTAAAGCACTCTGGGGTTGGAGCAGCAAAGCTCATAGCCCTCACGGCGCATATTTTCGATAAGAATAGAAAGGTGCATTTCACCTCTACCTGCAACACGGAAGGAGTCGGTGGTCTCACCGTCGGTAACGCGGAGAGAAACGTCCTTGAGAAGCTCCTTATAAAGTCTTGCACGAAGGTGACGGGAGGTAACAAACTTACCCTCCTTGCCTGCGAAGGGAGAATCGTTTACAGAGAAGGTCATCTCCATGGTAGGCTCACCAACCTTAACAAACTCAAGGGGCTCAGGCTTTGCAGGAGAGCAAACGGTATCACCGATAGAAATATCCTCACAACCGGAGAAGCAAACGATGTCACCAACCTGCGCCTCGGTTACAGGCACACGCTTAAGTCCGTCAAACTGATAGATAGAAACGATCTTGGCAGGACGGTTCTTGCTGTCACCGTGGTAGTTACAAACAACAACGCCCTGACCCTGCTTGATCACACCGCGCTCGATACGGCCGATACCGATACGACCAACGAATTCGTTATAGTCGATGGCAGAAACCAGAACCTGAAGGGGCTCGTCCTCCTCACCGTCGGGAGCAGGCATATACTCAAGAATGGTGTCAAGAAGGGGAGTAAGATCTCTGCCGGGGGTATGGGGATCAAAGCTGGCAGTACCTGCTCTGCCCGAGCAGAAGAGCATAGGAGAATCAAGCTGCTCGTTAGTAGCATCAAGCTCAAGAAGAAGCTCAAGCACCTCGTCACCAATCTCATCAAGACGGGCATCGGGACGGTCAACCTTGTTTACTACAACGATAACGCGATGATTCATAGCGAGAGCCTTCTCAAGCACGAAACGGGTCTGGGGCATAGGACCCTCAGCCGCATCTACAAGAAGGATAACACCGTTAACCATCTTAAGTATTCTCTCTACCTCACCACCAAAGTCTGCGTGGCCGGGGGTGTCGATAACGTTGATCTTTACACCCTTATAGTGAATAGCAGTATTCTTCGCAAGAATGGTAATGCCTCTCTCCCTCTCAAGGTCGTTAGAGTCCATTACTCTGTCCTCTGTCTCCTGATTCTCACGGTAGATACCGCCCTGACGAAGCATCTCGTCAACCAGGGTAGTCTTGCCATGGTCAACGTGAGCAATAATAGCAATATTTCTTAAATCGGTGCGCTTCATATTTTTTAGCCTTTCCGAGAATAAATTTTCAACCCTATTATTTTATCACAACTTTTGACAAAATGCAATATTTTTTAGAATAAATATCCAAATTTAATCAAACTTTTTTGTTAATATCTTACAAGTTTTAATCGTGCTGTCCGTAGGTAAAGCCCTCACCGTTAATCTCGTGGGCACGGGAAATACTTACGAAGGCGGTGGGGTCAACGCGCTTGATAACGCGCATAAGGTCGGCATACTGGGGCATGGTGAAGGTTACCATAATAACAGTCTTGTGCTCTCTGGAATAACCGCCCTCGGCAACGAAGAGTGTAGTTGTTCTTCTTACCTCTTCTCTGATAGCAAGGTTGATCTCATCATACTTGTCAGACACAATCTGGGCTGTAAATGCACGGCTGCTGCCGATAAAGATACGGTCAATTATGGTTGCCGCAATCCAGGCAGAAACGATACCGAGGAGTGTAAGGATAAGGTCTTGGATAACAAACAGACCAAGCAAGACGGTGATCGCGTCAATAACGAAGATAACGGTAGAGCTCTTCCATCTCTTCATATACTTACAAATGATAAAGGCAATAATATCAACACCGCCTGTGGAGCCACCGCCAAGGAAGGTGAGCGCACAGCCTGCACCCACAAAAAGACCGCCCATAATAGACGAGAGAATGATAGCTATGCCTGCATACTCAGATCCTGCAAGATAGAATACACCGTTAAGCACGTCAGGAGACACAAGCAGGCTGAAAAGCGGCAGAGCTATAGGATAAATTATGGTAGATGTGAGAGTCTTAATAGAGAAATCCCAGCCGAGAAAGGCGAGGCCAAGGAAGAAAAGACCCCAGGTTATTATTGCAATAACAACATCAATAAAGGGAATTGCTCCCAAGAAGGGGATATTTACAGGCCCAAGCCTCAGAATATTGTCTATTACGATAGAAAGACCGGTAACACCGCCCGATACCAACTCAAAGGGGACAATAAAAATCGAGCAGCCAAAGGCCAGCACTAGTGTACCGAGAATAACTAAGCCGAGATTTTTTGCTTTGCTTAAAAGATCTTCTTTTGCAAGCTTCATCTTCATTTTAACCAATTCCTTTCTAAATTCATCTTAACCAATATATTTTACCATAAATTTATTAATTTTTCAATATTTTTTATGAAAGTTCCTTTTTTCTTGACAAGTGGGCCGCATTATTATATAATAAACACATAGAAAAACAAAAAGGAATAGCACCATGACAGAAATAAATAAGCAGGACTTTACCTCAAAGCTTACCAAGGTATTCAAGGAAAACGGACTCTCCTCCATGCTCTCTATGGAGAGAATGGAAAGCTTTTACAGACTGACCGAGCGTATGCTTTGCGAAAACGAAAAATATAATCTTACAGCAATCACCGACGTGGACAAGATTATCCTCAACCACTATGCCGACTGCGTTAGCCTTTCTGCAAAGCTTAAGAAGGGTGCATCGGTTATCGACGTAGGCTGCGGCGCAGGATTTCCCTCTCTGCCCCTTGCTATAGTTCGTCCCGACCTTAAGATTCTGGCTGTGGACTCTACCGCCAAGCGAGTAAACTACGTTGAGGAGACCGCAAGAATGCTTGGCCTCGACAACCTTACCACCGCGGTGATGAGAGCCGAGGACGGTGGCAAATCTCCCGAGTACCGTGAGAAATTTGACTATGCGACCGCACGCGCTGTGGCCGAGATGCGCATACTCACCGAGCTTACTCTTCCCTTCGTTAAGGTTGGAGGTCAGCTTGTGGCTATGAAGGGCAAGAATGCCGAGTTTGAGCTTGCATCTGCAAAGAAGGCTATCGCCACACTTGGCGGCAGAAACACCGTCTGCGAAAACATTACCCTTACAGGCAACGGCGAAACACTTACACATCCCTTTATCATTATAGATAAAAAGGAAAAAACGCCATCAGCATACCCCAGAGTGTATGCACAGATTTCAAAGAAGCCTCTGTAATATTAGGCTAAACAACGTAAAAAAACGACCGAGTACTCGGTCGTTTTTCTTTTATTTCTTCTTGAAAATGTTGATAAAATCGGTGAACTTGTGCCAGCCGTCGCGACGCTTAGAAATCTTCTGATTCTTCTGCACCTTGTCGCTGATCTCGTTTTCCTCAAGCTCCTCGACCACGATGCTCATACCCTTATCGGTACGGTCAAGATACTCGGCATGGGTATAAAGAGCCACGTTGGCAACAAACTCGCATACCTCAACGCTCTCAAAGGCGGACTTATCGTGGGTGAGCCACTCAAGCTCCTGCACGTATTCCTCGTGGAGCATATTCCAAAGCTCCTCCTTGCCCTCTGCCCAAAGAAGGTTGTAAATCTTAAAGCAACGGCCTGCAGAAAGGTTAAGGAAGCCCTTCTTAAGCGGAATATACATACCGCGAGCCATAAGGAATTTTTTAAGCTTTTTATAAACGAAGGGCACGTGTCCGTAGTACTTACGGAAGAGACGGGCTCTGGACTGATCGGAGTAAACTCTGTGGTGGATAAGGTTGCCCTCAATTCTACCAACACGCTCGGCAAGAGCCAACGCAGAGGAAACGAAGCACACGTCCTCAAACACGTAAAGGTCGGGGTCGAAAACAAGAGCCTTCGCCTTCATAAATGCGGATCTGAAGAGCTTGTTCCACACGTAGCCTGTGGTGCTGCTGAGGATATAATCGGGATGCTCGCTCTTGGAGGTAACACCGCCGGGCACAAAGATGTTGCCATGAAGCTCCTCGGTAGCAGCAACAAAGCTATTGCGCTCCTCGTTGTAGATATCAAATTTTGCAACCGCGATGTCGAGATTATCTCTCTCTGCGGTGTTATAAAGCTCCGTAAGGAGATCCTTCTCATAAAAGTCGTCTGCGTCAAGGAAGATGATGTACTTACCCTTTGCCGACTTAAGACCGCTGTTTCTTGCAACAGAGGGACCTGCATTCTTCTCGCGGATAACCTTTACACGCTTGTCCTTAGCCGCAAAGCGCTTGATAATATCTGCAGAATTGTCGGTAGATCCATCGTCAACGCAAATAAGCTCAAGCTCCGAAAGAGTCTGAGAAAGCACGTCACCGATAGCGCGGGAAAGATATTCGCCGGCATTGTAAACAGGCATTACAACCGATACCTTAATTTGCTTTTCCATAGCTGAAAGTCCTTTAAGTTATTTGTGTATATTGTAGCACTTTTTGGCGAAAATGTCAAGTCAAATAAAAAAAGGGGCATTATCTGCCCCTGATAGCCTTTATTATTGCACCAAGACCGAAGCCGAGGAGTGCGGTAAGCGCTCCACCGATCGCCGCATCGATACTGAAAGGATTTATTTTCTCGAAGGAATGATTCATCATATTCAAAAGGCTGAAGGTAAGATACTGTGCACCCGAATAAGCAAAGCCAATGACGAGAGAGCCGATAATTGCCCCTTTAAAGGTAGCACCGTAATATGCCATACCTGCCGAGCAAGCAAAGCCTGCAATAGGAAGCACAAAGTAGAACGCAAGAAGAGAATACCCCATAGCGCTTTGGCCAAGTCCAATATAGAAGGCGGCCACCATTGTAAGCCAGATTATTGCATAAGCAAAAGCACACTTAGTCTTTGATCCCTGAAACGAAAACATATCTTTTTCTCCTTTCGTTTAGTAAGCTCATTATACATCATACCCTGCAAAATGTCAACCTTTTTTTACAATTAGTAAAAAAGAGCCGCGAAAAGCGGCTCTTTTAATATATTACTGAAGCTCTGCCTCGGAGAGAACGAAGCTCTCCTCGGAAAGAACAACCTCATCATCGGGAGTATAGGTTGCGGAAACAACCTCAGGCTCAGCATCTGCCTCACCCTCATCCTCAATCTCGATGGCACGGTACTTAGAAAGACCTGTACCTGCGGGAATGAGCTTACCGATAATAACGTTCTCCTTAAGACCAAGAAGCTTATCCTGCTTGCCTGCGATGGCAGCCTCGGTAAGAACTCTGGTGGTCTCCTGGAAGGAAGCAGCGGAAAGGAAGGACTCGGTCATAAGAGCAGCCTTGGTGATACCGAGAAGGAGGGGTGCACCCTCTGCCTTGCGGAGGCCGATCTCGCCCTCTGCAATTCTTCTCTCGATCTCCTCGTTTGCCTCACGGAACTCGATAACGTCAACCTTGGTACCAACGAGAAGGTCGGTGTCACCTGCGTCCTCGATCTCAACCTTACGGGTCATCTGACGTGCGATACACTCAACGTGCTTATCGTTAATCTCAACGTCCTCACCACGGTAAACCTTCTGTACCTCACGAATGATGTAGTCATAAACCGCATCAATACCGCTCATATGAAGAACGTCTGCAGGGTTAAGGAAGCCCTCTGTAAGCTGCTGACCGCGAACAAGCTGCTGACCGTCCTCGATGCAAAGACGCATACCGAAGGGAATCTCGTATACAACCTCATCAGCCGCGGGAACACCGTTGTTGTCAACTGCGTTCTGGATGATAACCTTAGAAAGCTTCTTATCAGAAGTGATACGTGCAATACCGTTGTACTCGGTAACAATAGCAGTCTTCTTGGGACGACGAGCCTCGAAGAGCTCCTCTACTCTGGGAAGACCCTGGGTAATATCCGAACCTGCAACACCACCGGTATGGAAGGTTCTCATGGTAAGCTGTGTACCGGGCTCACCGATAGACTGAGCTGCGATAACACCGACAGCCTCACCGATAGCAACGGTAGTGCCATGAGCAAGGTCAGCACCGTAACAGTGAGCACATACACCACGCTTTGCAAGACAGCGAAGAATGGTACGAACCTCAACCTGAGTGATGCCTGCTGCGATGATATCGTGAGCCATATTCTCGTCCATCATGGTGTTTGCGGGAACGATAAGCTCACCGGTCTCCTCGTTTACAACGTCGTTAACGGTATATCTACCAACAAGACGCTCGAAGAACTTCTCAACAACAACCTGACCTGCGATAATATCGGATACGATAATACCACTCTTTGCGCCACAGTCCTCCTCACGAACGATAACGTCCTGAGAAACGTCAACAAGACGACGGGTAAGGTAACCCGAGTCTGCAGTACGAAGCGCGGTATCCGAAAGCGACTTACGAGAACCCTTAGCACCCATAAAGTACTCGAGCATTGTAAGACCCTCACGGAAGTTAGACTTAATAGGAATTTCGATAGTCTTACCGTTGGTAGCGAACATAAGACCACGCATACCGGCAAGCTGTCTCATCTGCTTGATAGAACCACGGGCTCCCGAGGTTGCAATCATATTAAGCGAATTGTACTTATCAAGACCTGCGATAAGCGCATCGGTAACCGCATTGGTGGTCTTATCCCACACGTCGATAACCTGCTTGTAACGCTCGTCGTCAGAAAGTTCACCCCATGCAAAGAGCTCGTTGATCTCGTCAACCTGCTTTGCAGCCTTATCAAGAAGCTCCTTCTTGGAGTTAGGAATGGTCATATCGTAAACCGAGATAGAGAGAGAACCTCTGGTGGAATACTTATAACCCATAGACTTGATCTCGTCAAGAACCTTTGCTGCCTCAGCGAAGCCGTGGTACTTGATAGTAAGGTCTACGATCTCCTTAAGCTTCTTGGAGGTGGTAGCGAAGTTGATCTCAAGACCGAAGGGATCCTTGCTTCTGTCAACGTATCCAAGGTCCTGAGGAATTCTCTGGTTGAAGATAAGTCTACCGTAGGTAGCATCGATAAGTGCGGACTTCTCCTCACCGTCGATAACCTTGGTAACTCTTACCTTAATTGCCGCGTGCATACCGAGACGCTTGTTCTCGTATGCCATCTCGACCTCGTTGAAATCGCGGAATACTCTGCCCTCGCCGATCTCACCGGGATGGTCAATGGTAAGATAGTAGGAACCAAGAACCATATCCTGAGAAGGAACGGTAACAGCCTTACCCGAAACGGGCTTAAGAAGGTTGTTTGCGGAGAGCATAAGGAATCTCGACTCTGCCTGTGCCTCGCTGGAAAGAGGAACGTGTACGGGCATCTGGTCACCGTCGAAGTCGGCGTTGAAGGCGGGACATACAAGGGGATGAAGCTTAATTGCTCTACCCTCTACAAGAACAGGCTCGAATGCCTGAATGGAAAGACGGTGAAGTGTAGGCGCACGGTTAAGAAGA
>JAZQWB010000026.1:0-14223 GCA_045632145.1 Eubacteriales bacterium
GATGATATACGAATGTATATCTCGCCGCAGGCGAGTTATGCATTCAATGATATACCATTACTCCGTAATGGATAAAAAAAGTCGTATCAAAATGATACGACTTTTTTGGTGCGGGAGACGGGACTTGAACCCGTACGTTGGAAACACACGCCCCTCAAACGTGCGCGTCTGCCGATTCCGCCACTCCCGCGTAACAGACAGTATTATACTACATATTTTTAAAAATGTCAATACCTTTTTTGAAAAAAGTTTGAAAAAATACAAAAATGTGTCGAAAATGATATTTAGCGCCCTATTATGCGGTGTATAGTGTTGACACAGCGCGTATAAAGTGTTAAAATAAACTTATATAAATTACGCTTACAGTTAAAAAGGAGAACAAAATGGAACTTAAAGAAGCTTTGCTTAAGAGAAGAAGCGTTAGAAAGTTTACGGACGAAAAGGTGTCCGACGATCAGATAAATGAGTTGCTCCACGCGGCAATGAGTGGACCTAGTGCATGCAACAAGACACCGTGGGAGTTTTACGTAGTCAGAAATACCGATAAGCTTGATGAAGTAAAGAAGTCATCCTTGTTTGCTCGATTTAATTCGCCTGTCGTTATAGTTGTGGCAGGTAATCTCAGCCGCGCACTCCCCGATCCTATTACTGATTATTGGATTCAGGACTGCTCCGCAGCTATAGAGAACATTCTTCTTCGCGCTACCGACCTCGGACTCGGCACAGTTTGGTGTGGCGCATATCCTCATAAGAGAGTGCTCGGAAATTTGCAGGAGGCACTCGGTATGCCCGAGGATCATATTCCTCTCGCTATCATTCATATCGGTTATCCCGATGAGACTCCGGAGCCTCGAGACCAATACGATCCTGAGAGAGTTCATTTTGTAGACTAACACCGATATTTGCGTGATATAAACCTCCCTAAAGCGTCAATAATAACGTAAAACGCATTTTATGGGGGATATTATATGGACGTAAAGCAATATTTTACTGATTTTCTTAGTACAGCTTTAGGATATTTGATAAATGCAAGCATCAGGATCGTCATAGCGATTGCCTTGTTTATTCTGACGTTTAAAATCGTAAACTATCTTGCAAGGAAAATAGAAAAGAGCGGAGACGAGGGCAGGATAGACAAGACTCTCGCCAGAGCATTTGCCTACGTATTCAAGCTTGGAGTAAAGGCGATAATCAGCATTTGCTTAATCGGTTTTATCGGCATTGATACCAGCGGCTTTACAGCGTTGATAGTATCTCTCGGTGCGGGTATTGGTCTTGCCCTTAACGGTGCACTCTCAAATCTGGCAGGCGGTATTATTATCATACTCACGCGTCCCATCCGCGTTGACGATTTTATAGAGGCGCAGGGTTATTCCGGGACAGTTGAGGATATACACGTCACCAACACAAAGCTGAGGACTCCCGACAACAAGGTTGTCTATATACCCAACGGACCGTTATCCTCAGGCACTATAGTAAACTATTCGGTCAAGGATACTAGGAGACTTGATTTTACGTTTCTTATATCGTATAAGGATGATTTTGAGAGCGTAAAGCGAATGGTCACCGACGTCTGCACGTCGCATTCTCTCGTGTTGCTTGAGCCTGAGCCTATGGTACGAGTGAGCTCCCACGGTGAAAGCGGAGTAGAGATAACCGCACGAGTGTGGGTAAAGCGCGAGAATTATTGGACTGTTAATTACGATATTCTCGAGACGGTAAAGGCTGCTTTTGATAAGCGTGGAATAGAGATACCTTATCCACAGCTTGATATACACTTAAAAAAGGACTGAATTATGAAAAAGCTAATATTGATAGGAGGCGTTCTCGCAGGTGGAAAATCCACGTTTTCGCATATAGTGGGCGAGCGCTTCGGCATTTCTGTAGTAAATAAAGACCGAGTAAAGGAAATACTCGGAGATAATATAGCGACAGCAAACAGAGAAGAGAATAAAAAGCTCTCTGTTATTGCGTTTGAGCTTATGTCCTATCTTGCAGAGGGAGAGGGCGAAGCACTTATCCTTGAGTCTAATTTCAAGGATTACGAGCTCAAGGAGCTAAAGGAAAAATGCGCGAGAGATGGTTGTGAGACTCTTTCTCTCTTCCTTGACGGAGATGACGCGGTTCTTCACTCTCGCTTCCACAAGCGACTTACCGAAAACAGACATCCTGTGCACAAGTCTCAGGATTTCACAAGGCTTGAGGACTTTACCGATACGTTAAACGAGCTTCGCAGAGCAGAGTATTTCGGTGAAATGATCCGTGTCGATTGCACTGATTTTTCATACCAGAGTGATGAGGCGCTCTTCGAAAAAATAAAAGTTTTCCTGAATAAGTGATTTTTCTATTGTTTTTTCAGAAAAAATGTGATAAAATTTTACCGTAAGAAAATTTAACGGAGATATTTAGTTATGGAAAATAATCTTTTTGGCGATAGCGTTGAAAAAAACGATAACAAGGCGAGATTTATAGAGATATTCAAGAACAAGATAACAAGAGAAGGCTCGGATAAGCTCCTTCAGTTCCTTCTTTCTCCTCATTCTGATTTCTTTACCGCGCCAGCGAGCTCGCGCTTCCATTCCTCCTATGAGGGCGGTCTGCTTGAGCATTCACTCAACGTGTATGACTGTCTCGTTTCGTATATGAATTCCGAGAAGGCTAAAAGTCTCGGCTTTGAATACAGCGATGAATCTCTCGCTATAGTTGCGCTTCTTCACGATTTGTGTAAGGTAAACGTTTACAAGAAGGGCTTCAGAAACGTGAAGGATGAAAAGGGCGTATGGCAGAAGGTCGATACATACGAATATGACGATCAGCTCCCCTACGGTCACGGAGAGAAGAGCGTGTATATGATCTCTCCTTATATGATGCTTAAGAGGGAAGAAGCGTTCGCTATCAGATACCACATGGGCTATTCCTCCACCGAGGATCAGCGCAATGTTTCTGCCGCATTTGAGATGTTCCCGCTGGCATTTGCGCTCCATGTTGCAGATAGCGAGGCGACCTACTACGTAGAGAGTGACAAGTATAAGAAGGTAAAAAAGTGATGGCTTGGAATATTGATACCGACTACAGCTTTGCCGATATTCATATCGGACCGGGTGACAGAGTTTTATGGAAGGGAAAACCGGAAAAAGGTATAACCGTCAGACCCGAACAGTTGGCTCTGATTCCTTTCGGTCTTTTTTTCACGGTGTTTGCAATCTTTTGGATAAGTATAGCTATGCAATCAGGCGCTTTTGCCATCTTTGGTGTTCCGTTTGTGCTTATCGGTCTTTATATGCTAGGTGGTGGATTTATCGTTAACGAGCATATGAAGAAAAGCACCGCATACGTTATAACCGATAAGGCGATAATCAGAAAGCGTGGCAGTCGTGTTGACGTATGGTACAGCAAGGACCTTAACAATATGCAGGTTTATTATCACAAAAACGGCACGACGTCATTTATCTTCTCGTCCGTTCCCGGCAATTACGTTTGTAGGCGTGGAGAACGCGTGACCTCTTACGGCATTGAAAACGTTAGAGATGCTAAAGACGTCAGCGAAGCTATAAGACAATTAAAATCATAACTATTGTTTATATATAATGTTAAAACCAGGCTACCGAGGTAGCCTGGTTTCTTTTTCTAGACTTATATCGCTGTTAATTTTAGTTGTACTTCTTTCTTGCAACGTAAGAAGTGTGGAGAGTATGGTGAGCCTTGTGGCAACCGTAACCGCCCTCGAAGTAGTTGTCGTAAACTTCCTTGATGATGGGGTTCTGGTGAGACTTACGCATAGTCATAGCCTCGTCCTGAGTGTAGAGTGCCTTTGCTCTCTCTGCCTTGAGGTCTACGGTATCACGTACGTACTGAGGCTGGATAGGCTGACCGCCGCCGTTTACACAGCCACCGGGACAACCCATGATCTCAACGAAGGTCCAATCTGCCTCGCCCTTAGCGATCTTGTCCATAACGAGCTTAGCATTAGCTGCGCCGCTTGCTACAGCAACCTTGATCTCCAAGCCTGCGATGTTGTAGGTAGCCTCCTTAAGACCCTCGGTACCTCTTACCTCGTGGAACTCGATGGACTCGTTATCCTTGCCGGTAAGCACGTCGTTAGCGGTACGGAGAGCAGCCTCCATAACACCACCGGTAGCACCGAAGATAACAGCCGCACCGGTGTCAACACCGAGAGGATTGTCGAACTCCTCGTCGGGAAGAGCGGTGAACTTAAGACCGGTTCTCTGGATCATACGAGCGAGCTCACGAGTGGTGAGAGCTACGTCAACGTCAACGATGCCTTCGCCTGCTGCGGACATATCGTCTCTCTGTACCTCAAACTTCTTTGCGGTACAGGGCATAATGGATACTACGAAGATATCCTTGGGGTCATAGCCCATCTTATCAGCCCAGTAGGTCTTGATAAGAGCACCGCCCATCTGCTGAGGAGACTTGCAGGAGGAGAGGTGGCTGATCATATCGGGGTAGTAAAGCTCGCAGAACTTAACCCATCCGGGAGAGCAGGAGGTGATCATAGGAAGCTTGCCACCGTTGTTTACTCTCTCAAGAAGCTCGGTAGCCTCTTCTACGATAGTGAAGTCTGCCGCGGTATTTGTGTCAAATACCTTCTCAAAGCCGAGTCTGCGAAGAGCAGCAACCATCTTGCCCTCAACGTTAGTACCGATAGGCATATCGAAGCACTCACCGAGAGTTGCTCTGATAGAGGGAGCAGTCTGAACTACAACGTGCTTAGAAGGATCAGAAAGAGCCGCCCAAACCTTGTCGGTATCATCACGCTCTACAAGAGCGCCGGTGGGACATACAGCGGTACACTGACCGCAGGAGATACAGGGAGTATCGTTAAGAGAAAGGTTGAAGGGCTGACCGATGCAGGTATCAATACCACGGTTGTTAGCGCCGATAACCGAAACAAACTGCTCCTCACAAACCGCAACACATCTACGGCAAAGGATACACTTGTTGTTATCTCTTACGAGGTGAGGGGTAGAGTAGTCAAGCTCATAGGTAGGCTTGAATCCCTCAAATGCATGAGAGTCTACACCGTACTCAAGGCAGAGCTTCTGAAGCTCGCAATTGGTGGAACGAGAGCAGGAGAGACAGTTCATATCATGGGTGGAAAGAATAAGCTCGAGAGTAGTCTTTCTTGCCTCTCTTACCTTTGCGGTGTTGGTCTGGATAGCCATACCCTCGGTTACGGGGTAAACACAAGCGGTAACGAGACCGCGAGCGCCGGTAGCCTCAACAACACAGATACGGCACGCGCCGATCTCATTCTTTTCCTTCATATAGCAGAGAGTAGGAATTTCTACACCTGCAGCACGGGCAGCCTCAAGAATAGTGGCACCCTTGGGTACGCTTACAGCAATACCGTTAACAGTTACATTTAACATTTCCATTTCAGCGTACTCCTTTCATTACTTCTTAGAAATAGCATTAAACTTACAGCCAGCGATACAAGCACCGCACTTGATACACTTGGAGGTATCGATAGAGTAGGAGGGAAGCTTGTGACCGGGGGCAACATAATCGGTCTTAGAGATGCAGTCAACAGGGCAGTTCTTAGCACACTTACCGCAGCCGATACACTTGTCCTGATCGATAACGAAGGAGAGAAGGCTCTTACATACGCCTGCAGGACACTTCTTGTCTACAACGTGAGCGATATACTCCTCACGGAAGAACTTAAGAGTTGCAAGAACAGGGTTGGGAGCAGTCTGTCCGAGACCGCAGAGAGAGTTAGCCTTGATGTAGTTACAAAGCTCCTCAAGCTTGTCAATATCCTCGAGAGTACCCTTACCCTGAGTGATCTTATCAAGCTGCTCAAGAAGACGCTTGGTACCAACACGGCAGGGAGTACACTTACCGCAGGACTCATCAACGGTGAACTCAAGGAAGAACTTAGCCATATCAACCATACAGTTGTCCTCGTCCATAACGATAAGACCACCGGAACCCATCATACAGCCGAGAGCTACAAGGTTATCGTAGTCAACCTCGGTGTTGATAAGGCTTGCAGGGATACAACCGCCGGAGGGACCACCGGTCTGAGCTGCCTTGAACTTCTTGCCATTAGGAATACCGCCACCGATCTCGTTGATGATGGTGTCAAGAGTAACACCCATAGGAATCTCAACAAGACCTGTATGCTGAATCTTACCGCCAAGAGCAAATACCTTAGTACCCTTGGATCTCTCGGTACCCATAGATGCGAACCAGTCGGCACCCTTAAGGATGATCTGAGGAATGTTAGCAAAGGTCTCAACGTTGTTCTCAACGGTGGGCTTGCCAAAGAGACCCTTTACTGCGGGGTAGGGAGGACGGGGACGAGGCTCACCGCGGTTACCCTCGATAGAGGTCATAAGTGCGGTTTCCTCACCACAAACGAATGCACCTGCACCAAGCTTGATCTCAAGATCAAAGTCGAAGCCGGAGTCAAAGATATTCTTGCCGAGAAGGCCGTATGCCTTTGCATCGTCAATAGCCTTCTGGAGACGGGTAACAGCGATAGGATACTCAGCTCTTACGTAAACATAGCCCTTGGTTGCACCAACAGCATAGCCGCAAATAGCCATAGCCTCAATTACACAGTGGGGGTCACCCTCAAGGATGGAACGGTCCATGAATGCACCGGGGTCACCCTCGTCTGCGTTACAAACAACATACTTCTGGTCTGCCTTGTTGGGAGCACAAAGAGCCCACTTACGACCGGTGGGGAATCCTCCGCCTCCTCTACCACGAAGACCGGACTCGGAAACAACGTTGATAACCTGCTCAGGAGTCATCTCGGTAAGAACCTTACCAAGTGCTGCATAGCCGTCCATAGCTATGTACTCATCAATGTTGTCGGGGTCGATAACACCACAGTTACGAAGAACGATACGCTTTTGAGACTTATAGAAATTAGTGTCGGAGAGAGATACGTTCTTCTTCTGTTCTTCAACGATATCATCGGTGTGCTCATCTCTGTAAACGAGACGGTCAACGATTCTACCCTTGAGAAGATGCTCTTCAACGATATCCTTAACGTCATCAGCAGTTACGCGGCTGTAGAAGGTGCCGTCGGGATAAACGATAACGATAGGACCAAGAGCGCAAAGACCGAAGCAACCGGTCTGAACAACCTTTACTTCTTCAGCAAGACCGAAATCAGCGAGGTTCTTGTGGAATGCATCCTGAAGTGTCTTACTACCGGAGGAGGTACAGCCTGTACCGCCACATATCAAAACGTGAGCGCGAATCATTTAACTATTCCTCCTATCAGTTGTCGTCGGATACGGTATACTCAGTAACTACCGCGCCGCCTTTTAAGTGTTTTGCTACTACTTCCTTCGCCTTTTCAGCGGTCATGTGGATGTAGGTAACCTTGTCCTTACCGGCCTCGTAAATCTCAACGATGGGCTCAAGCTGGCAGTAGCCAACACAGCCTGTCTGAGAAACGGTAACCTTGTCAGTAAGGTTTTCGTTATTAACCTCTTCAACGAAGGTGTTAAGAACGGGACGTGCGCCGGCAGCAATACCGCAGGTAGCCATACCTACAACGACACGAATGTCGCCGCTGCCTTCGCGAAGAACAATCTTGTTCTTCATTTTCTCTTTGATTGCTTGAAGTTCAGCCAAAGATTTCATTTTTTGTTTTCCTTTCAGACAATATATTTATTTTTTATTGAATTCGTTGTATTGCTCCGAAAGATTGTCCTTTATCCAAAGGAGAACCTCGAAGGTATCTATCGGAACTCCGTCCAGCACTGCCTTTATCTCACGGGTATCCAAGGAGACAGCCTCCTCACCGCGACTGTGGGTGAACACGAAATCTACGCTGGGGTGTCCCTGAATCAGGGTAGTGAGAGTGGAGACAATGTCTCCAAGCGGAGTGAAGTCAATATGGTTTTTGTAAAAGCTTGCAGTCACGGTGGTGCCGTGTGCGTCCGCATTATCATCAATGTGTGTTGAGGTGATAGTCAGTCCGCCCCCCGTTTGCTCTGCGGCAAATCTGAAGAGGGGAATACCCATACCCACCTTTCTCGTTGTGCGAGTGGTGTAGAAGGGGTTGGCAACCGACATAAGAGTTTCCTCGTTCATTCCAACACCGTCATCGGTAATGCGAATGATGAGCTGATCGTCAGATTCTGTAATTTCGATCTCAATCAATTCTGCCTTAGCTTTTGTTGAGTTTTCTGTAATATCAAGAATGTTAAGCGAGAGCTCTTTCATACCGTGTGCCTCCGTAATTGCTCGAACAATCGACTTCTGATAGCAGACGGATCCTGCAAATCTTCTAATTCAAAGTAGTTTTCCTTGTCTCTCATATCGGTAAGATAGTGAGAGTCGGAGCTGATTATGAACCGATCCCTTGGGATACCGTAAAGCTCTGAATACTTTTCCAGGTTATCTCTGTCGTGCAGCTCATAAAAAGCAAATTCTGTGTCCACAGGCAAGGAACCAAGTATGGCAATAATGCCATTTGCCTCTCTGTCAATGTGGGCAGGGTAGCATATTCCGCCAAAGGCCTTCACCTTGTCGGTGACCTCCGAGATGGATATGCCCGAAGCATTTATCAAAAGTGCTTCTATTTCACAGACAGGCTCGTCGTTTTCGTCAAGCACAGTCTGGTTTCCAAATATCTTGGGCTTATTTTGTATTTTAACTCGATTTTTATCAACGTAATCGTCAAAGGCCATCGCATCATCAAGATTCTCGAAGAGACACACCACGTGGATATCCTCGGAGGTGGTAAGCTCCATTCCCGCAATGGGAATTATATTGTGACGCTCTGCTGCTTTGAAAAAGGCGGGACAGTTTTTAGAGGTGTTATGATCGGTGAGCGCAAGGATATCAAGCTCGCACAGGCTTGCCATACCGACAAGATTGTTTGGAGTGTTGTCATCGTCTGCGCAGGGGGAAAGACAGGAGTGGATGTGGAGATCGTAATAATATTTTCTCATTTTATAAGGTTGGAAACTGCGACAGCTGCCTCGTATGCAGAAAGCGGGGTGGAAATGATGTTAATACCCTTGGCCTCGGCCGCACTGAGTGCGTCGGGATCGGGATTAACCCCCTCTGCAAGTACTATGCAGGCTGCATCCACAAGTGTCGCAACCGCAACGATATTAATATTTGACATGATCGTAATCCACAGGTTTCCCGGGTTAGCATTACCCATAACCCAGCTGAGAAGATCTCCGATATAAACACCGTCTATCTCTTTTTCAGGGGAGGGCATGCAAACGGTTTTAAATCCGATAGCATTAACAAAAGCCTCTACGGTCATTTTTAAGCCTTTCCGTCCTTCTTCTGCCACAAATCTTTAAGAGGGCAGTCCTCGGGACAAGCATTTTTTTTGATTACGTCCTCGGCAAATGCTCTGCAGGTAGGTGCACCGCAGGCACCGCAGTCAATGCCGGGAAGAGTTGATTTGAAATTCTGAATGTCGGCCATCATTCTCATAGATTCGGCAATATTGCCACCAAGTCTGGTGATAGAATCATATTCGGGCATCTCCTCAAAGAGGAAGTCCTCGGGAATATAGTTCTGACCAAAGGAAACCTGGTTTTGAGTAACCGGCATATATCTTCTGAGAGATAAAAGCCTTGCCTTTGCGATAAAGGGGTTTTGCATTGTCAATACACCGCCAACACATCCGCCCGAGCAGGCGTTGAGCTCAATGAACTCAAGGGGAGGTATATTTCCGTTTTCGATCTGGTCGAGAACGTGTATAACGTTTTCAATTCCGTCAGCAGCAAGATAGCCCTCGGTGAATATGGCAGTAGCCTCACCGCCCGATCTTGCCCAGCCGATACCGATCTTACCGGTTTCACTAAGGCTCTCAAGATAGCTGTTTTTGTTCATCACTCCGATAAGAGGAAAGTACACGTCGCTTATTGACACGACCTTATCAACCTGGCTCTTATATCCTGCAAAGCCGTTTTTAACATAGCTGACCTTGGCAGGACAGGGGGTGATAAAGCAAACTCCGATATCCTCTATAGAAAGCTCGGGATGCTTTTCGAGTGCACGCTCCTTTGCCAGCTTGGCTGCTACCTCCATAGGAGGAAGCATATGTATCACGTGCTCCTCAAGTGAGGGGAATCTAAGACCGATTATTCTCATAATAACGGGGCAGGCCGAGCTGATAGCCGGCTTCTTTACGCCCTCGGTCTGAAGATAAACACGAGTGTAAGCAGAAACAAGCTCTGCCGCCTTCGCCACCTCATACACCTCGTCAAAGCCTATTTGTAATAAGCCGTTGAGAACGTAGTCTATGTCATCAAGGTTGTCAAACTGACCGTACAGCGTAGGGGCGGGAAGAGCAATCTTCCATTTAAAGCCGTCCATATCGCTGAGCTTGTCGCTTACAGCCTTTTTAGCTAAGTGGCTGCAGTGTCTGATACATTCACCGCAGTCGATGCATCGGTCGGACTGAATAACAGCCTTACCGTTTTTAATTCTGATAGCCTCGGTGGGACAATGCCTGATACAAGTAGTACATCCGGTGCATTTGCTTTCATCAAGCAGAACCGAGTGCTCGTATGCCTTCATTGCTTGTCCTCCTTAAAGATTTACTCTCATTGCTATGCGTGTTCCAACACCAATTTTAGTGGTAATTTCCATGCTGTCAGTATTCTTCTTCATATTGGGTAAGCCCATACCTGCGCCAAATCCAAGCGAACGAATCTGCTCGGTGGACGTTGAATATCCGGGCTGCATCGCCTGGTCAATATCCTTGATACCGGGGCCATGGTCCTCAAGTATAATATCTATGTAGCTTTCACTGACAATAACCTCGGCTACTCCGCCACCGGCGTGAATAACCATATTAATTTCTCCCTCATACATTGCAATGGAGACCTTCCTGATAATCTCTGCATCAAGGCCGAGCTGTCTCAGATTCTTTTTAACCTGAACAGATGCCTGACCTGCAGAGGTAAAATCGCCTCCCTGAACATCAAAACGAAAAATTAAGTTATCACTCATTTCGCAGCTCCCTTGGATCCGGCAAGACCGTTTGTATACAGTATGCCACAGGTGGTGTAAAGGGACTTGTCGGTACCCAAAACCACAAGCTCGTGCTCTTTGGCAAGCTCAATGATCTCATCGGTAGGCTGTTTAGAACGCGCAAAAACTATGCAATTCATATCCATCATAAGCGCGGTTCTGACAACCTGAGGATTAACAAGTCCTGTGACAAGCACAGCCTGATCCTTTGCAAAAGCAAGCACGTCGCTCATAAGATCGCATCCGCAAGCAGAGTAAACGTGTCTGCCGAGATATTCTTCTCCGCAAAGAACCTTTGCTTCAAGTAATTCCTGCATTTTTGAAATTTTCATAGTTTTTTCCTAGCCTGAGCTTTATAGATTAATTGTACTTTGCGATGATACCTGCAACGTCGTCAACGGTAAGTCTGCCGTAAACATCCTCGTTAACAGTAAGAACGGGTGCAAGACCGCAAGCACCGATGCAACGGGAAGCAGTAAGAGAGAATCTTCTGTCTGCGGTACACTCGTCGCCACCGATACCGAGAAGCTGCTGGAACTTATCATAAATAAGACCCGAGCCCTTTACGTAGCAAGCGGTACCAAGACACACTGCAACGTGGTTTTCTCCCTTGGGAGAAAGAGAGAACTGAGCGTAGAAGGTAGCAACACCGTACACCTTTTCAAGCGGTACTTCCATACCCTCAGCGATCTTGTTCTGTACCTCGATGGGAAGATAACCGTAAATTCCCTGAGCCTCCTGCATAACTGCCATAAGGCGGCTCTTGTCGCCCTTGTACTTGTTGATTACGCAGTCAAGCTGGTTGTCCTGCTCCACTGTTCCTTTGAAGGGAATTGTGGAAAGTTTCTTAAGCATATATTTTTCCTCCTAATTAATATGCGATATATGTATGCGCAAGCGCACATTATCTAATGTATTGTATCACGTGCGCGTAGAAAAATCAAGAGGAAAAACAAAAATTGTCAAAAAAATCACAAATAAATCGCTAAAATTGAAAAATATTATGTGATTTCTTTCCCGAGGCAGAGAATTTTGTATTGATTAAACATTTTTTTGCATAATTTTTCAGCAAGAAATTTACTTTTTCCACCTACACTCAGACCGTTGATTGTTCGGACGGTGCGGGTAAGCTTTGTGGTGCTTGTAACCAGGATTTCGTCGGCAGAAAACATCTCGTTTACGGTAAAAGGACGCTCTGTGTAGGGGATATTAAGCATCTCGCAGTTGGATAGAAGATGTGCTCTTGCTATGCCTGGCAAAATTTTGCTGTTGGTAGGGTGAGTTATAATTCTGCCTTCTTTTATTATCGCAATATTTGATTTTGCGCATTCTGTGACATATTTACCTTTGACGAAAATCGCCTCGTCTGCACCTGCTTTTTCGGCTCTTGTTGACGCTATAACGGCAGGTAAAAGGTTTACCGATTTTATGTCGCAAAGGTCATAACGGGTGTCCCTTACAGTAATCATATCGAGTGGCTTTGCGTTAGGCTCAATTTTGATTGGGTCAACGGTTATCAGCAGAGAGGCCTCTGTGCGTAAGGATGAGTGTATGCGGTCGGGTGCAGATCTTGACATCTGGAAATAGATGAAGTAGCTTTCAAGCATAGATTTTACACCAACCTCGCGAAGAAGGGAAGAAAGCTGCTCCTCTGTGAAATTATGACGTATGCCTATCCTTTTGGCATTATGGAGAAATCTTCTAATATGCTCCTTTTCCCACATAATTCTATCGTAAGAGCCTATTGCCGCATCGTAAACCGCATCACCGAAATATATTGCTCTGTCGGACAGGGGGATAAAAACATCCTGTTTTTTTCCAAATACACCGTTATAGTATGCGTATGAATTCATATTTTACTCCTCGTTTTTTGATAGTATATTCAGAGCAAATAAAAAAGTGAGCTGTTGCCAGCTCACCTGTTGATTAAAATTCTTTAGTGAAAATTGTATTTCCGTCAAAATCCTTTACTGTAAAGCATCTGTTTTCGTAAACCATATAGCTTTTGGGGCAACCGTTTTTGGGTAGTGCCACAGAGCCGGGATTAAGATAATAGTTTTCGTTGCCGAATTCCTCACATTTGATAATATGGGTGTGACCGTGGAGAAGAATCTCGCCCTTTCTGAGGCTCGGGGGATTATCGGTATTGTGCAGGTGTCCGTGGGTTGCAAAGACAGTAATACCGTCAAGCATAAGATAGGCGTATCCTGCAAGAATAGGGAAGCTAAGCACCATCTGATCAACCTCGGTGTCGCAATTTCCTCTTACCGCAAGAATGCTATCCGCATACTTATTTAAAAGCTCAATAACCCCTTTGGGGTTATACGACGGGGGCAGATCGTTTCTCGGGCCGTGATAAAGGATGTCTCCGAGGAGTAGTATTTTGTCGCATTTCTCACTCTCAAAGGCAGAGATGAGACGGTTTACGCTATCTAAATCTCCATGTAAATCGGATGCTATCAAAAGCTTCATTTTCGTCCTCCAAAGCAATTTGTTCTGCATCTATTTTAGCACGAAAATATCATTATTTCAATACCCAATAAAAAAATAAAAAACATTTAAAAAACCTCTTGATTTTTTCAGAACCCTATGATATAATATTTACGACTGTGACTATGCCTATTTGGCAATATATGCATATTATGCCTATCGGCAAAACAGTAATATTATCAGGACGGTCCTCTGCGATGCTCTGTACGAACGTCCGAAGTTATAAGGAGGCCCAAAAATGGAAAAGATCCAGGCTTTTGTAAGTGAGCAGCTTAAGACCGAAGTTCCTCAGTTCGGTATCGGCGACAGCGTAAAGGTTTACGTTAAGATCGTCGAGGGTGAGAAGGAAAGAACCCAGATGTTCGAGGGTACCGTTATCGCTAGACATGGCGGCGGCATCTCCGAGACCTTTACTGTAAGACGTGTTTCTTACGGTGTAGGTGTAGAGAAGACCTTCCCCCTTCATTCTCCCAACGTAGAGAAGGTTGTAGTATTCCGCGAGGCTAAGGTTCGCCGTGCTAAGCTTTACTACCTTCGCGATAGAGTTGGTAAGGCAGCAAAGGTTAAGGAGAAGGCTAACTAATCCTTATCTGCCATATAAAAAGCAGGGCATTACGCCCTGCTTTTTATTGTTGTATAACGAAAACCACGCGATAGTCGCGTGGTTCTATATAGGTTAACCGATGAAAAGAATCCTCCGTTTGTGATATAATTAGAATTGACCTGCCAGTCGAAACA
>JAZQWB010000027.1:0-1635 GCA_045632145.1 Eubacteriales bacterium
CGGCCGGGAGAACGAAGCGCCTTAGCCTCACCGGTGGAGTAACCGGGCATATTGTAGTGGTGCATATATCTCTTGCCGGTCTCCTCGTCAAGACCCTCAAGCTTCTGGCCCTCGGAAAGAGTGCCAAGAGTAGCAATAGTAAGTACCTGAGTCTGACCTCTGGTGAAGAGACCCGAACCGTGTACTCTGGGAATAAGGCCAACCTCGGATGCAAGAGGACGGATCTCGTCCATACGTCTGCCGTCTACTCTCTTCTTGTCAACAAGAAGCCAACGACGAACGATCTTCTTCTGAATCTTGTAGATAAGCTCGGGGAGGATAGTCTTGATGTCCTCATACTTCTCCTCGAAGGTAGCAACGATGTCGTCCATAATGGGCTGCATCTTAGCATCGCGGACGTTCTTGTCGTCGGTGTCAAGAGCCTCCATTACGCGCTCCTCGCAGTATGCGAAGATCTCGTCGAACATATCGTGATCAAGCTCACCGGAGGTGTAGCTGAACTTGGGCTTGCCGATCTCTGCAACGATGTCGTTGATGAACTTAACTACGCCCTTGCACTCCTCGTGCGCCTGCATAATAGCCTCAAACATAACCTCGTCAGAAACTTCCTTTGCGCCAGCCTCGATCATAACAACCTTACCCTCGGATGCAGCAACAGTAAGCTCAAGGTCGGAAACCTTTCTCTGCTCTGCAGTGGGGTTAACAACGATCTTGCCATCAACAAGACCCATGAACACGCCTGCGATAGGACCGTTCCAAGGAATGTCGGAGATGGAAAGAGCGATAGATGCACCGATCATAGCGGTAATCTCGGGGGAGCAATCGGGGTCAACCGACATAATGGTAAGGAGGAGAGAAATATCGTTTCTCAGATCCTTGGGGAAGAGGGGACGAACGGGACGGTCGATAACACGTCCTGCAAGAACCGCCTTCTCGGAGGGCTTACCCTCACGCTTAAGGAAGCCGCCGGGGATCTTGCCCACAGCGTACATCTTCTCATCATAATCAACCGAGAGAGGAAGGAAGTCAATTCCGTCTCTGGGGGCTGCAGATGCAGTAGCGGTTGCAAGAACGGTGGTCTCACCGTACTGAACCATTGCCGCACCGTTTGCAAGGCCTGCGATCTTACCTGTCTTTACAACAAGAGGTCTGCCTGCAAGCTCGTACTTGTACTCTCTGTACTCGTCAAAAGTTTTAATTCTTTCTACCATGTTTTTTCTCCTTTTCTTTTTTCGGGAGCGAACATAGCACTTAAGTATCCGCTGAACCGCAGTTCAACGCATAATTAACTGCTACTTTCGCGTCCGATAAACATTTTTAAAATAGTAACAAACGGGAACGAAAATAAATCCGTTCCCGCTTATTTCTGATTGTATCCCGGGAAGTAAGATATTACTTTCTGAGACCGAGGCTCTTAATAAGAGCTCTGTATCTTTCGATATCCTTCTTTGCAAGGTATGCAAGAAGCTGCTTTCTGTGACCAACCATCTTGGAGAGACCTCTCTGAGAGTGGAAGTCCTTGGGGTTCTTCTTCATGTGCTCGGTGAGCTCATTGATTCTGGTTGTAAGAATAGCAACCTGAACCTCGGGCGAACCAGTATCCTGCTCATTGATCTTGTACTGCTCAATAAGGGC
>JAZQWB010000028.1:0-69609 GCA_045632145.1 Eubacteriales bacterium
TGAGCCTGCTTTGCCCAGTTACCTGCGGGCATAACGTAGGAATCACCCTGATCGTTCTTGGAAACTGCGGGAGTTGCGGGAGCAACGATAGCGCCGTCAGCAACGGTGAACTTCTGCTCGCAAGAGTCGATCATGGTAGCAGCAACCTTACCGCCTGCAAGAACAACGCCTGCAAAGTCGGAGGAAACCTTACCGCCCGAGATCTTGGTGGAGATAGCAGCGCTAACGGTGATCTCTTCTGCGGTCTTGAACTCTACCTTGAGGGTAGAAGCGTACGCCTTAGCAACGAGAGCCTTGAAGGTAGCCTTGGAGCTGGACATGGTGCAGCCTGCGATAAGAGTCTTATCAGCGGTATCCATAGCAGCAACCTCAGCAGCGGTCTTACCGATAAGGTAATCCTCAAATGCCTTAGCCTGATCTGCCCAAGAGCCAGCAGCCATACCTGTGTAGCCGTCACCCTTTTCAACCTTGGTGATTACGGAATCAACGTTAGCAATTGCGCCGTCTACAAGAGAGGGGGTAACCTCTGCGCAGTCGAAGCGAGCTGCAACGATCTTGCCGTTAGCATCGATAACGAGTACGAGAAGGGTGTTGCTAACCTTGTTAGAAGCGTTAACCGCGGAGTCGGTAACAACAACGAGGTTGTAGGTCTTTTCCTCTACGGGAGGAACGTAATTGGGATCTGCTTCGCCACACTCACATACGCCGTTTACGTAGTTGTGAACGTGGGGTGCCTGGCCGCCAAGAATGATAGCAATGATAGCGATGATAGCAACAACTGCTGCTGCCGCGCCAGCGATAATGCCGATAGTCTTCTTGTCGAGAGGCTTCTTTTCTACGAACTGAGGCTTAACGAATTCCACGGTGGGCTCAACGTTTTCAACCTGAGTCTCGGGGGTCTCAACAACAGTCTCTTCAGACTGCTCATTGAGGTTCTTCATTTCTTCGCTCATTTTAATTCTCCTTAAAATTTTTTGAGTTAATACACTCTAAGTGGGATTATAACATATAATATACATATTGTCAATATATGTAAATAAAATAATTATTAGTTATTATTTTAACGCATTAACAATGAGTTTATGTCTCCAAAAAATAAAAAGGCCAATAACTTGACATAACCGCAAAAAAATGTTAAAATAATATATTAAACCCTAGGAGAATAAAATGGAAATTGCACTGAAGGTTATATATAACGTAGCCCTTTTGTTTATAATGATGATCCCGGGTGTTTTGCTGGTTAAATGCAAGATGTCTGTTAACGGATTTGGTAAGGGGCTATCTAATCTTGTTTTATATATTGCACAGCCCGCCCTTATTTTTATGGCATATATCCGCCCCTATGATGCGGAAATACTGAAAAATTCGCTTTACGTATTTATTTTGTCCCTATTGGTACATATTATGTTTTCGGTGATTGCAATGCTTTGCTTCAAAAAATCTCCCTCGGGTGTACGAAGAATGCTTAGATTTGCCACCATATTTTCAAACGCGGCCTTTATGGGTATTCCGCTTATTGCGGCCGTGCTTGAGGACAGTTATCCCGGTGCTACGGTATATGCGTCTATCTATAATATTACCTTTAATCTCTTCCTCTGGTCGCTTGGAGTATATATCTGCACAGAGGGTCGTGACGGCAACGCCAACGGCGTGGATGACGGAGTAGAGGAGGTAAAGGAAAAGGCCTCGCCCCTTAAGGCGCTTTATCACCCCGTTACTATTGCGGCGGCTATCGGCCTTGTGTTCTTCATCTTCTCTCTTGGCGGCTACCTTCCCGAGATAGTAAGCGAGTCACTTAATATGCTTAAGGGCCTTGTTGCGCCTCTCTCTATGGTCGTTATAGGTCTTCGCCTTGCGCAGATGAACTTTAACGGCTTCTTTAAGGACAGGGATATGTATCTGTTCCTGCTCCTACGCCATATAGTTTTGCCCCTGCTTACCGTGGGATTAATAAAGCTTTTGGCACTGGTGCTTCCGATTGCCCCTGTCGTACAGATGGTCGTGGTAATAATGGCCTCTGCCCCTGCGGCAACCTCCGCCACTATGTTTGCCGAAAAATATGATTGCGATGCGGCCTACGTATCAAGGTTAGTTACGGCCTCTACCTTGATCTCTATAGTAACTATGCCGCTGGTTCTTTTACTTGTATAAGAGGAAAATAAATGGATTTTATTAATAGTATACCCGAAATAGAGAAAAAAATAGGCTACACCTTTAAGGATAAGAGCTTACTTAAGCAGGCCTTTACTAGATCCAGCTTTTGTAACGAGCATAAGGGGCAGGGCAAGCGCAGACTTGTGTCCAACGAGGTGCTTGAATTCTTCGGTGACAGCGTGCTTTCCACCGCTATCATCAGCCTTATGCTTAAGGAAAAGACCGAGAGATACGAGCACGGTGTTTATACCCAGCTTGACGAGGGTGATTTTTCCAACATTCGCTCAAAGCTCTCGGACAAGCGTAATCTGTCGGGCAGTATGGCTCTCCTCGGCCTGCAGAAGTATCTGCTTATGGGTGAGGGTGACGCAAAGCTGGGGGTTGAAAACGAGCCCTCGGTAATGGAGGACCTTTTTGAGAGCATCGTAGGTGCAGTATATATCGACTGCGGTATGAATATTGACCGAGTTATTAAGGTTGTGTCGAAAATTCTTGACACCTCGGTGTATTTCTCGGCAGAGGCAGCCCCTATACAGAGCTACAAGAATGCGCTTCAGGAGTGGTGCGCGGATAAAAAACACAGACTTCCTGCGCCCGTATATAAGACTGTTTCCGAGTCGGGCCCCGATCACAAGAGGGTTTACGAGAGGGCGGTTTACGTCGGTGACAGACTCGTTGCCACGGGTAAGGGAAAAAATCAGAAAATTGCCGATTCTGCGGCGGCTGAGTCGGCCCTTGAGATACTTAAGAGTGAAAACCAGCCTAAAAAAGAGATAAATCTTGATAGTATTACAAAGCTTAAGGCTCTGGCGGTGAAAAATAAGCAGCCCTCACCCGAATTCCGCGACCTTGGTGAGAGCGAGAAATCCACTCCCGCATCCAGAGAATTCATTATTGAGTGTCGTCTTATGGGCAAGAGCGCTTGCGCTATGGGTAACAGTAAGCAGGAGGCAAGAGCCAAGGCGGCAGAAAAGCTGCTTAGTATCTTTGATGCGGAAAATGCTCCTGCCAAGATGCCAAAAAGAAAGAACCCACCCGTAAAGCAAAAGAAGGCGGCAAAGCCGTCTGTTAAGACGAAAAATGCCCGTAAGAGTGATAAATCGGCATCTCCTAAAAAACAGGCGTATCAACACAAAAAGCATCTTTAATGTAAAATAAAGGTTACAAAAAGAGGTAAAATATGAAGAAAACCTATCTTGAGGGCGGAAAAATCTGCACCTCTCACGGAGTAAAGGGTCTTGTAAAGGTGGAGCATTTTTGCGATTCACCAAGGGTACTTTGCTCGGCCAAAAAAATCTTCCTTAAGGAGCGGGACGGCTCCTATACCGAGAGAGCTGTAAAGAGTGCCTCTGTGGCAGGTCAGTTCCTGCTGATGTCCATTGACGGCCTTAACTCTCGCGAGGAGGCTATTGCCTATCGCGGCAGAATCATATATCTTCACCGCGATGACGTGCCCGTAAGTGATGGCGCGATGCTTATTGCGGATATGATCGGTCTTGCGGTTTACCACGCAGAGAGCGGTGAGAGTCTTGGTGAAATCTCGGACATTTCCGACGTTGCAGGCAGAAGAATTTACACGGTAAAATATCAGGGCAGGGAGATTCTTATCCCCGACGTGCCCGAATTTATAAAGGAGATAAACGAGGAGCGCGGTATGGCGGTATTGCCTATCCCCGGTCTTTTCGATACGGCAGATGAAGTTTGACGTTATGACCTTATTTCCGGATATGGTAAAGGGTGTTTTGTCCGAGAGCATTATCGGCAGAGCACAGAACGGTGGACTTATTGAGGTCGACTGTCACAATATCCGCGATTTTTCTCTTGACAAGCATAGAAAAACAGATGATACCCCCTACGGCGGCGGTGTCGGTATGGTTATGACCTGCCAGCCGATTTACGATTGCTATGAGAATATTTTAAAGGGTATTCCCGAAGGGAATAAAAAGAGAGTTATCTATATGTCCCCTAAGGGTCAGATCTTCTCTCATGATAAGGCAAAGGAGCTGTCGGAGTACGATAACCTTATCTTCCTCTGCGGTCACTACGAGGGTGTGGATCAGCGCATTCTCGACCTTATAGTTGACGAGGAAATCTCTATCGGTGACTACGTTGTTACAGGTGGTGAGATACCTGCCTGCATCGTTATTGATGCGGTGTCAAGACTCCTTGACGGTGTGCTTGCAAGCAGTGAGTGCTACGAGGGTGAGTCGGTGGCATCGGGTATTCTTGAGTATCCCCAGTATACCAAGCCCAGAGAATTCCGCGGCAGGGAGGTGCCAGAGATACTTCTTTCAGGCGACCACGCAAGGATTGACCGCTGGCGACTTGAGGAGGCGGTAAAAATCACCAGAGAGCGCCGTCCCGAGATGCTTCTTGCCCACCCTGAAATAGAGGAATCTCTTAAACCCAAAAAGAAAAGAAAGAGGTAAATTATGAAAAAGCCTTCTCTTTTTGAAATACTTTTCAAAAATGACGAGCAGAGAAGCTCTCACGAGCTTATGACTAAAACCAACTTTTTCAGCCGTCAGTTTTCCGGCTCTGTATCCATGCAGGTGAAGAACAGACGCGGCAAGGCCATTCATCCTATAAAGGCACTTGGCAACCTTATCACTCACGCATCCTCCAGAGCATACGGTCTTATCCTTCTGACCTTCGGCTTTGTGGGTATTATGATGTACATTCTGCGTCTTGGCGTGGATAATGACATTCTTACCCCCATTCTGGGTGCAATTCTCTCGCTCCTCTCCCTCCCCTTATTGTTTGCAGACAAGCCTCTGCCTATACTGTTTTCAAGATTTCCCTTTGTGGACCACCTTTTATATGACATTCTCTGTATAAAGAGACATACCTCCGAGACTGTTGCAAAATTCCCTATGGCACTCTCGGTGATTATCGGCTTTGGTCTTGCGGTGACCTCCGCCTTTGTCCCCTTCTGGCAGGTGGCTCTCGGCCTTGGCGTATTGGTCTTTGGCTACGTGGGTCTTGAATCCCCCGAGTTTGTATTTCTTACATCCTTGTTCACCCTTCCTTACCTAAGATTTTTGCCCCACGGTGACGTGTGGCTTGTGGCGGCGGTGGTGTTTGCCCTCGCCTCCTTCCTCATCAAGGTGCTTTACGGCAAGAGAGTTTTCTATGTAGAGCAGTATGACATCTTCATTGGTGTAATGCTGATTTTCCTCCTGATAAGCGGTATCTTCCTTAAGGGAGAGGCCTCCTTCTCGGGCTCTCTCAGAATGATAGTTCTTTCTATCGGATACATTCTGTCGGGTAATATCATTACCAACCGCCGTCTTGCAGAGAGATCGGTGAATGCGGTGATAGTTTCCGCGGTTATTTCTTCTATTGTTTCCTTCATTCAGCTTATAATGCTTGTAATCGGTAGCGACGGTCTCGGTCTTGCAGAGATGAACGGAATACTTGCCCGTCAGGACGGTATGTCGGTGTTCTTCATCATCGGTCTTATCCTTGCAGGCGGAATGATAAAACAGGCGTCTCAGCACTCAATAGGTGCGTATATCTTCTCGGTAGTCATCATCCTTTGTGCTATGGCCCTGTCGGGTGAGATCTTTGCACTTCTGTCCTCATTCCTTGCAATTCCCGTTTATTACATTCTTAAGAATGATATCCGTCCGGGATTGTTTATCCCTCTGCTTTTGATTTTGCCCATGGCACTTCTGCTGATTCCCAACAACATTCTTGACAGCATCTTCTATCTCAGCCCCTCTATTGTATCAGCAGACGATTTGTTTGCACTCTGGAATAGCAGCCTTGGTGTCTGGTCGGAGAATCTTCTCTTCGGTATCGGCATCGGTGCAGAGAGCTTTGCTGACGAGATGGCCGCTCTTGGTGTATTCGGTCACCCTGATGCATCCAACCTCTTTATTGAGCTTGGTCTTGAGGCAGGTGTGTTTGCACTCCTCTCATTCTTCTGCATCCTTATCACCAGACTTAAGCACAGAGCTATCCACTATCTCTACGTGAGAAACTCTCAGACAGAGCGTCTTTCCTGTATTGCAGGAGCGTCTATGTTTGCCCTTCTTGCCTTCGGTATGGTGAATTACATCTGGTCTGAGCCCTCGGCATACTATTTCTTCTGGTGCATCTTCGGTATGGGTAGTGCAGCACTCAGAGTGGCAAGAAAGGACTATACCGACCGCGTAATTTACTATGAGGAGAGCAGCGCCTTTGACTCTGCGGTCATAGATATTGAGATTTGATAAGTTAAAAATGAACTTTTTATTAAAAAAGTTTAAAAATTCTTCATTATTATTTAAAAAAAGTATTGATTTTTCGTTAAAAGTTTGATATACTCTAGAAGAGTAAAGTATTCTAAGGAGAGAAAAGATGATTTCTCGTGGTTTAACCATTAACAACAACGTAGGACTTCACGCAAGACCTGCTACCTTCTTCGTACAGAAGGCAAATTCCTTCAAGAGCGCTATTTGGGTTGAGAAGGAAGATTGCCGCGTAAACGCAAAGAGCCTTCTCGGTGTTCTTTCTCTTGGTATCACCAAGGGCACCAACATCACCTTGATTGCTGACGGTGCTGACGAGGGTGCGGCTATCGACAGTCTTGCGGCACTCATTAACAGCGAATTTGGTGAAAACTAATAGGAGTTGCCCCGACATCTGCGTTTGACGGTCGGGTTGGCTCAGAAGGGGTAACGAGATTTAGCCACCGGTTTGGTTTGGGCTGCCGTTACCCCTTATTTTTTGAAATTTTGTGGGAGGTAGGAGATGAGAATACAAAGGCTTCGGGATAAGGCAAATTCTCTGCCTGCTCTTCCCGGTGTTTATATTATGAAGGATGCTGACGGCACCGTTATCTACGTCGGCAAGTCCAAGAAGCTTAAAAACAGAGTTACTACCTACTTTACAGGTAACAATCATACGGTCAAGACCGCGCGAATGGTCTCGCTGGTAGAGGATTTTGATTACATTGTCTGCAACACCGAGATTGAGGCGCTTACTCTTGAAAACGTGCTTATCAAAAAGCATATGCCGAAATACAATATCAGGCTTAAGGACTCAAAGTCCTATCCCTATATTAAGGTTACGGCGGAGGAATATCCCAGACTTTTCGTCACCCGAGACAGAAAGGGGGAGAAGGGCAGATATTTCGGCCCCTATCAGGGTGCATCCTCGGCTTACGCGGCTCTTGAGGCGGTGGTAAAGGTATTCTCGCTTCCCACCTGCAAGCGCTCCTTCCCCAAGGACATCGGCCGCGAGCGTCCCTGTATCTACAAGGATATGGGTAGATGTATTGCCCCTTGTGCAGGAAATATCAGCGCTGATGATTACCGTGCCAGAGTAAAATCGGCAGAGCGAGTGCTTGACGGTAATACCGCAGAGGCAAAGGCAAGGCTCCGCTTGGATATGGAGTATTTTGCAGAAAATTTAGAGTTTGAGCGGGCTGCCGCCATACGCGACCAGCTTCTTGCCCTTGACAGACTGTCGGAAAAGCAGAAGGTTGTGGCAGATGAGAAGGTAAACCGCGATATATTTGCCCTCTATTTCGGAGAGGGAGTGGGTGTTTTGGCCATGCTCTCTATTCGCGGAGGTGCACTTGTGAATAAAAACGAGTTTATCCTCTCCGCGGCAGACCCTATAGGGTCTGAGGAAGCAATATCCCTTATTGCCGACCACTATGACGGCGGAGCATCGGTGCCTAGGGAAATTATGCTTGCCTTTGACAGCGAGGAGGAGGACATATCTCTCCTTTCGGAGTATCTGTCGCTCTCGGCAGGGCATAAGATAACCGTCAGGACTCCCGAGAGGGGTGATGGCAAGGCTCTGTGCAATATGGCTCTGCAAAATGCTATGGAGTCGGCAAGACAGTATCGCCTTGAGGGTGAGAGGGAGGATAAAAACACCAAGAGGCTTACCGCCCTCCTTGGTCTGCCCGAGAGCCCCAGACGTATTGAGGCCTACGATATCTCCAATATCGGCAACGAGAATATCGTTGCATCTATGGTTGTGTGGGCTGAGGGCAAGCTTAAAAAGGGTGATTACAGAATATTCAATATAAAAACCACCGACGGTGCAGACGATTACGGCTCTATGCGTGAGGCACTTACACGCCGTCTGTCTCACATCGGTGACGGCAGTCCCTCGCTTGGTGCATCTCCCGACCTCATTCTTGTTGACGGTGGTGATGCCCACGTAGGTGTGGCAAAATCGGTGCTTGACACACTCTCTCTTGAAATACCCGTATTCGGTATGGTAAAGGACGATTTCCACAAGACACGCGCACTTACCGATGGAGAAAACGAGATTTCTATAGCAAAAGAGTTTGATATGTACGCTTTTATTTACAATTTACAGGAAGAAGCGCACAGGTTTGCTGTAAAATCATCAAGTAAGGGCAAAATAAAAACATTAACACATTCCTCTCTTGAGAAGATAGAGGGTATCGGACCTGCAAAGGCAAGGGCTCTGCTTCGTGAAATGCCGCTTGGAAAAATACGTATGGCAACCATAGAGGAGCTTTGTACCGTAAAGGGCATTGGTAAAGCGGATGCCGAGAGAATAGTGAATTATTTTAAGGAAAAACGAGGAAAAAGAAAATGATGAGAATTATTACAGGTAGCGCAAAGGGCAAGAAGCTGGTCAGCCTTGAGGGTGATGCCACCAGACCTACCTCCGAGAGAATAAAGGAGGCTATATTCTCCTCCATTCAGTTTGACGTTGAGGGCAGACGCGTGCTTGACCTCTTTGCAGGCTCGGGACAGATGGGTCTTGAGGCGCTCTCCAGAGGTGCATCTAAGGCTACCTTTATCGACCTCTCCCGCGAGGCTATGGAGATAGTTAAGCAGAATGCTAAGCTTACAGGATTTTTCGATAAGAGTCACTTCCTGGTAAGCGACTGGCGCAACTATATCAGAAAGGCGTCGGGCAGAGAGCAGTTTGACCTTGTTTTCGTTGATCCTCCCTATGCTATGGAGTGCTGTGCAGATGCCGCCGCTTATCTTGCCAAGACCGAGCTTATTATCCCCGGTGCAATTGTTGTGCTTGAGTCGGGTGAGGAGGAAATCGATATGGCAGACGAGAGACTTCAGGGCTACAGCGTTATCAAGTCCACCCACTATGGCAAAAAGACCTTCGTAAACATTCTCTTCTACGAGGGTAAGGGGGAAGAGTAATGAGCGTTATCCTTCCCGGCAGCTATGACCCTGTTACCAAGGGCCACCTTGACGTTATCCGCCGTGCCGCAGAGATGTATGACGAGGTGTACGTGGTCGCCTTCACTAACCCAAATAAGACCTATACTTTCTCGGTTGAGGATAGAGTGAGAATGCTTATGCTTGCCACCGACGACCTTGACAACGTTATGGTAAGCTACTCTAACGGTCTTGTTATCGACTATATGACCGACCACGAGATAGAGAAGATTATCAAGGGCTACAGAAATGACGAGGACCTTAAGTGGGAGAGAGATCAGGCCGAGTGGAATTACGTCCATGGCAGATATGAGACCGAGCTTTGGAAGTGCTCCGAGGGACTTGAAAGCGTCAGCTCCACCGCCGCACGCGAGGCTATAAAAAACGGAGAGGCACTTGATATGCTTCCCGACAAGGTTGCAGAGTATATTAAGAGCATTAAATAAGATTTTAGGGCAGAGCGAGAGATCGCTCTGCCTTTTTTTGTGCATATTAATCAAAAAGCAAGCTATTATTTTATGGTAATTGTCAATTTACAATAAATATATAAAGTGATATAATATTTACAGATCTGTTTAAAGAGGGCGTGCGTGATATTCACAAAGGCCCAAATCACAGTAAAATACAAGGAGAAATCAAGTATGAACAGAGTTGCTTTCGAAAGTAAAACTGCCGTTACTCTTGGCAAAGCAGAGTAAATAAATAAAAAAGCGCTACCAAGGGGCAAAAGCCTTTCTTGGTAGCGTTTTTGACGGAAAGTGTTTTTATATAGTGAGGGTGAGCGTATGGGAATTTGCTCAGTATGACAACTTCCGATGGGCCTCAAATCCGAGAAAAAGAAAAAGCACCACGTTTGTGGTGACCGTACGGGAATTTGCTCCGTCTTACGAGGCTTCCGATGAGATGAGTAACGGGAATTTCATCAAAGATGAATATATCTGCACTCGCCACTGGAGAACAAGCTCTCCGATGGCTTCGTTTGGTATGCGAACCCATATCGCGCAAAGCTGAAATTTGCAAAATTAGCAAATCATAGCAATGAGATGCTTGGTGTACGGAGCGCGAGTGGGTTCGATCCCGACGGGCCTCAAACCCGAGAAAAAAGAAAAAGCACCACGTTTGTGGTGACCGTACGGGAATTTGCTCCGTCTTACGAGACTTCCGACACGGAAGCGACGGAGCAATATTTCGAACCCAATTCTGAAAATCGCAGATTTTCAGAGTGGGTCGATTCCGACGAAGTCGCACCATGAAAAAAGACAGGCGCCCACCTAAAAGGGTGCCTGTCTTTCTTCATGGTGACCCGTACGGGAATCGAACCCATGTTACAGCCGTGAAAGGGCCGTGTCTTAACCGCTTGACCAACGGGCCGAGGTTTGGTAGCGGATGTCGGATTTGAACCAACGACCTGCCGGGTATGAACCGGACGCTCTAGCCAACTGAGCTAATCCGCCATAAAATGACTCAATGTCAAACCTCGCTTTGCTATTATATCATATCATTATAAAAATGTCAATAGGTTTTTAAAAGTTTTTTTGCACCCCTAAAAAATGCTTGACGCAGAATTTTTTACTGTGATATAATGTAATTAATAAATATAAGGAGATTAATTATGGAATCTATAGTTACTCTTATAGTGGGTGCTCTTATCTGCTTTTTCGGTGTAAAAAATATGATGGGTGACATCTCCTCGCTTCATTCCTATCACAGAAGCAGGGTAAGCCCCGAGGACGTTAAGCCCTTCGGTAAGCTGGTAGGTCTTGGTACTCTCCTCTGCGGCGTAGGTGTGCTTATAATGAGTGCGTTCAGCTTTATTGCATCACTCTCGGGCATTGATGCTCTTGTTATCGTAGGCACAGTTCTTATGATGGTGGGAATTGTTGTCGGCTGCGTTATCAGCTTCTACGCAATGAAAAAATATAACGGTGGAATATTTTAAACTGTTGTAACCTTTTCGCCCCTTTTGGTGTCTCTATTAGAGTGAGGAGGAAAAGCAAATGAAAAAAACTATCTGTTTGTTTTTGGTTATAGCCATTTCTTTAAATCTGCTTTGTGCCTGTAATGGAAATAGTGATTTTCATACCGTCAAGGTTACGGGTGATATCAGCACGCTAATAACTCCTATTATGCCGATTTATAGGGCGGGCAGAGTGGTGAAAATTAAAGCATATCCTGTTACCGATGTATCACTTCACGTGTTTGTCAATGGTGAGGAGATACCGATGAGTCATTATGATTCGGATTATTGGGAATTTGAATTTGTGATGCCTGAGGAAAATATTACAATTCATTTAACCTTCGATCAATTTTACGGTAGGGATGAGTATAGCTTTGACGATCTTCATCCTCTTAATTTTTTGAAAAATGAAATCATAAAAGTTTCCGTAAAAACAACAACTTATTCAGAAAAACATAGTTTTATTGAAACTCGATATTCTACTCGTCAAAGTGATATTGATAATTTTAAGGCAATGGTTGAGCAGAAGCTGATAAAAGCAGATAACAATATTGCCTCTAACGCTTCCTATGGACATGAATTCTGCTTCTATTTCAATACCGCACATAACGGTGAAATGTCAGAAACACTTTATTTCAATGACGAATTCTTTACTTGGAATGATTTTTCAAGCTGGCAGGCGTTTAGATTTGAGGATGAAAATTACCTCTTGCCTACAATAGAAAACCCCGATTTAGTTACTTATTCATTTAAATATGACGGTCGTAGCAGCGACTTTAAGAGCTATGATGACGAAAGCCTTGTGATAAAATATTATATAATAGGCTCGGTAGAGTTTGTTCCTTACGAGGGTGAAAGCATTGATACCGCTTCGCCTTTCTACCTTGACAGCAGATACGGAAAAATCAATTTGATTAGTCCAACAGTTTTTGAACTTAATGGCGAATATTACGAAATCGTTTCGAATGCACAGTATTGGGCGTATACTTACTGTCAGTTAGAGAGTAAATAAGAGAGATGAAAAAGATTGTATCCATTTTGCTTTTATTACCTATTTTGCTGTCTCTTTTTGCTTGCGGTAATAGCACCGAGCCGAAAGAAATATCCTGCGAGGAAATTATAGCAGCGTACGAGGATGCAGGTTATACCGTGCTATACCACGGTCACGAGAATGATGAAATCTATCACGACCTTGGTTATTATTGCGCTTTTGAAGTTCGTGATCCCAATGACGATGACAACTATATGTACGTTCACCGCTATTTTACTGAGGAGGATGCCAAGGCGGCTTGTGAGGAAAGACAGTTTAATCCTCTTCTATGGCTCTTTTTCGGAGTGTTCGGCGAGTGGCGCTGGCTTCACGTCAGATGCTATGGAGATATAGAGTACGAAACCTTTGATTACAAGATGATGAGGCCGCTCGAGAAGCTATTTGAATAAACAATACCCTCTTGGTTATACTAACAAAAAAGACCAAGAGGGTAAAATTTTGGATAGAGAAATACTGTTTTCGGACTACGAAAAGAACGTAAGGCTTATAAGCGATGCGCTACGGGTAAAGGAGAGCTTTGACATCATCGAGAGGCATCTTACCGTCTGCGAGAGGGATATGTGCTTTTTCTATATCGACGGCTTTGTTAAGGACGGAGAGATGCTACGCATTATGCAATATCTCCTCTCGCAAAAGACGGTGGGCAGGGCAGAGGAGCTTGAGAAGAAAATCCCCTACGTAGAGGTGGAATTGACTAAGGAGCCGTGCAAGATACTGCGTGCGGTTTTGTCGGGGCAGACGGCTGTGCTTGCCGAGAGCTTTGGCGATACGGCTATTTTACTCGACCTGCGTACCTATCCCGCAAGAACGACACAAGAGCCCGAGAGCGATAGGGTGATGCAGGGCGCACGCGACGGATTTGTGGAAACGTTAGTGGTAAACACCGCACTCATCAGGCGCAGAATACGTGACCCAAGGCTGACAATGGAGCATTTTTCTATGGGTGGCTCCTCGCAGACAGACGTGGTGGTTTGCTACGTAAAGGGAATTGCAGACGAGGAGACTGTGGCGGAGGTGAAAAACAAGATCAGGTCAGCAAGACCAAGGTCGCTGACCCTTGGCTTCCAGAGTCTTGCAGAAACGCTGATACCGTCGGGGTGGCTTAACCCTTTCCCCAAGATACGCACCACCGAGCGACCCGATACCGCCTCGGCACAGCTTCTTGACGGCTCGGTGCTTGTGCTTTGCGACACCTCGCCCCAGGCGATGATACTCCCCACCTCAATTTTTGATTACCTTGAGGAAACCGACGATTTTTATTTCCCACCCCTTACAGGCAGCTATTTAAGGCTTGTGAGGACGGCAATTCTTCTGCTATCGGTAATTATTACACCGCTATGGTATCTGTCGGTGGAGTATTCAGCGCTTTTACCCGAGGTGCTATCCTTCCTCGTACCCGACGAGCCGGGTGCGTTGCCTATAATATTACAGCTGTTTTTGGTGGAGCTTGCTATCGACGGACTGAAAATAGCCTCGATGAACACTCCCGATATACTGTCAAACTCGCTCTCTGTGGTTGGCGCGTTGATACTGGGTGACTTTGCCGTAGGTGTGGGCTGGCTTTGCGAGGACGTAATACTCTATATGGCCTTCGTTGCTATAGCCAATTTTGCCCAACAAAATCACGAGCTTGGCTATGCCTTCAAGTTTATGCGTATGATGATACTCGCCCTTGTGTACCTTCTCGGAATATGGGGATTTGCAGTCGGTATGCTCCTTTTTATTCTTTTTGTCGCGACAAACAAGACTCTGACGCCAAGGCATCATTATCTCTACCCGCTTATACCCTTTAATCCGCGTGCTCTTTGCAGACTGATTGTGCGTCACAAAAAGAGGGATATAGATTAAATATGTAAACTATTATTAGAAAAGGGGCTGCTTTATTTAAGTCATAACCGAACGAAAAGGCAGGGGTACTGAATAGTGCCTCTGCCTTAAATAATGTTATTTTAGATAAAATCAAGGTCAAAACCTTCGGTTTTCTCTATTTTTATTAGATTTTCGTTCTATCGCTGTTCGCTGAACTCTCGTCGTACCTATGTACGCCTTCGGTCGCGAACAACGATTTCTGCTCTAAATCAAGCTAGCCCCGAAAGGTGCTTCGCAATAAGAATTCAGCATTTTAATCTATATTTGACTTAAAAAACCCTGATTTTGCTGAATTCTTAATGACTCAGCCCCTTTCCTGCTTTTCTTTGAGTATTTTTACGTTTTTGTCCACCTCTTTCTTGTTCAGAGGATACCAAAACCACAGCACCGCCGAGAGCATTATAAAGCCTATAGCAGGCACCAGAGTGGAGATGTTGAAGATACCCTCCTTTACCCCATCAGGCAGGGGCACACCCTCAAGCCTCTCATACCCGATTGAGGAGAGAAAGAAGCCTGCCAGTCCTGCCGCTGCCGCCTGACCTATCTTTCTTGAGAAGGAGTAGAGCGCGTAGATAGAGCCGTCCTCGCGTATACCGTTTTTTATCTCCGAGTAGTCGATAACGTCGGTTATCAGCGCCCAGGACACCATTGCGAATACTCCGAGACCCAGCCAGGAGACAAGGCTTACACCAACGTAGACCCACACGTTTTGAGGTCGCACAAAGAATAGTATAAGACATACGGCGGCTGCAAGCAGGCTTGAAAAAACGCTGATTTCTGCCTTGCCAAACCTTTCGGAAAGCGGCTTTGCCAAAGCCGCCGCCACTATCATACCTATCATCATTGCGATAGTCGATGCCGACTGTGCAGTAGTATTTGCGTAGTAGTCGGGAAAGACGTAGTTTGCCATCTGCTGCAGTGTAAACTGGGATAGAAGCATCAGCACCGATGCCGCGATTATGGACACTAAGGCTCTGTTTTTGATAGAGGAGAGTATAAGATTTTTCACTCCGCCCCTCTCCCTTGGTCCTTCCTCGGGGATAACTCTCTCGGTGGTCATATAGTAGCAGAGCAGATAGCACATTATGGCTAGAGCCGAGAAAACACCTGCTATCAGGGTGAAGCGTGAGCCGTCAAGCTCGGCAATCTCCACTCCGCCGCTGCCCCTCATATTGTAAGCTACAAGAGGCACTCCTGCACCGACCACCACACCTGCCAGCGTGCTACCCATGGTGCGATAGGTGGAGAGTGACTGTCTGTCCTCAGGCTCACGCGATATGGTGGAGGCCATAGAGCCGTAGGGAATGTTGATAGAGGTGTAAAATACCGAGCCCCAGAGCACGTAGGTGACCGTCAGCCATATTACCTTAAATCCTGTGGGGTAGGAGGCAAAGCCCGACTGATAGATAAGAAAGGATGCCACCGCCACAGGCACGCACATACGGAGTATCCAGGGCTTGAATTTGCCCTTGACGGTAGGTCGCACTCGGTCGCACAGCCTTCCCATAGTCACGTCGGTAAAGGCGTCGATAAATCGGGCAAGCATCATCACAGTGCCCACTATACCTGCGTTAATCTGCATAACGTCGGTGTAAAACTTTAAAAGGAAGGTGGAGGAGAGGAGAAAGGTGAAATCGTTACCGAAATCACCGAGAAGATAGCCTATTTTATCCCTTAATCCAAAGGGCCTTGGTTGTTTTATATCTATCATTTCATGAAAAAACCTTTCTAAAACTAATGTTAGTATGCTTTTTTAATAGGATTTTATGAAAAAAATAAAAAATAAATAAAAAAACTCTTGCATTTTCAATTTCTTTATGGTAAAATTACTGTGTTAATCATACCCACCGAGGTGGGAAATAATATGAAAGGAAGCGAAAAATGGAAATTCTTGAAATAGTACTTCTTGTACTGCTTCTCATTTCTGCTGCATTTATCGTTGTTGCAGTTGTTCTTCAGAAAAGTAATGAGGATGGTCTTTCCGGCACTATCGCAGGTGGTTCTGAGACCTTCTATGGTAAGGATAAGTCCGCTGATGCAGATAGAGCACTTTATAAGTGGACTCTCATTGCAGGCATAGTATTCGGCCTTGCAGTTCTTCTTGTGTTCGTAATTCAGCCTGACTATGCTCAGTCTTATTCCCTCGATGGTTGGAAGGATATCATCAACAGCAGTTATTCCCACTTGGACTTCTTCAAGTAATAGGATAAAAGGTGCCGCAAGAAACACGGCACCTTTTGTTTTACCGTAGTTTTTTTCTCTGCCTTTTGTACATAATAAAATCATTATGGCAGGATTGTTTGTGTGATGAAAAAGAAAAAGGATTTTACTAAATTTACAAAAAGAAATACTCATAAAAGACGCTCCAAGGATGCCGCAAAACGCGAGCTTATGAAGGCGGTCAGCGAGTGCGGAGTTAAGGCCGACGGTGTAAAGATACGCGATATCCACGAGAGCGGCAGAAGCGGTAACATCACCGCCAGAGGTATTTACTCGGGCTCCAAGAGCTCCTTCGGCTTCGTTTCCCTTGAGGGTGAGAAGGATGATATCTTTATCCCTGGCGGTAACAGCAGGGGTGCAATTGACGGTGACTTTGTGGAGATTGTTTACCACAAATTCAGAAACCGCGACGGAGATATTAAGACCGAGGGCAGAGTTACCAAGATCGTGGAGTATGGCAGAAGGACCGTAATCGGCACTCTTGACGAGGACTACAGACGTCATGGCAGAAGATATTTCAGGGTGTTTTACATTCAGCCCGATGATCCCAGGATAGGAATTACCCCCTACGTCAGCGACCTTGGCGGCGCCCGTCTTGGTCAGAAGGTGGAGGGTCTTATCCTTCGTGACGGAAGCTCCGACCCGCTCTGCGACATTATCCGCGTATTTGGTGATGCCGAGTCGAGAGAGGCAAACTATGATGCCATACTCTCGGAGTGCGATATTATCACCGAGTTTACTCTCGAGGAGCTTGCCTATGCCGAGAGCGTGGCGGCCGAGCCGCTTACAAGAGAGGGCAGAGACGACCTGACGGGTGAGGTGATCTTCACCATTGACGGCGAGGGGGCAAAGGACCTTGACGATGCTATCTCCCTGCGTAGACTTCCGGGCGGTGGCTACCGTCTCGGTGTGCATATTGCCGACGTGTCTCACTACGTGAGAGAAAAAACTCCCCTTGACCGTGCGGTTATGCAGAGAGGCACAAGTGTTTACTTTACCGACAAGGTTGTGCCCATGCTTCCGAGGGTGCTCTCAAACGGCGTCTGCTCGCTTAATGCTGACGAGGATAAATACGCACTTTCTGCACTTTTCAATATAGATAAGGATGGAAATTTAACAGGCCTCAGCTTAAAGCAGACGGTTATCCGTAGCCGCGTGCGCGGTGTTTACTCGGAGGTTAATAAGCTCATCTCGGGTGAGGCTGATGCAAAGATAAAAAAGAAATATTCGGGCGTTTTGCCTACACTCTTAAAGATGCAGGAGCTTTATCATATCCTGCTTAAAAAGAGCAAGAGCCGTGGTGCTATCGACTTTGATGCCGATGAGGCGGTGATTCTGCTTAACGAGAAGGGTGAGCCCGTCTCTATCGAGAAGAGGGAGAGAGGGCAGGCCGAGAGAATGATAGAGCAGTTTATGCTCGCTGCCAACGAGGCTGTGGCCTCCTATCTGAAGGAGAATAATATCCCCTGCGTATACCGTGTCCACGAGGCACCTCCAAAGGAGCATTTCTCCGATTTTTTAAATTATCTTGAGAGCCTTGGCTTTGACGTGCGTGCACTTCGCAAGGGTGACCCCACACCCAAGATGCTGTCGGATATTCTCGCTCTTGCCGAGGAAAAGGGCCTCTTTGCTCCGATATCCTACGCAATGCTCAGGTCTATGGCAAAGGCTAAGTATTCGGAGGAAAATTCCTCTCACTTCGGTCTTGGTATAGAGAAATACTGTCACTTTACCTCGCCAATCAGACGTCTTAGTGACCTTGCTACTCACAGAATTATCAAAAAGACCCTCTTCGAAAACAAGCGTCCTGAGGCATACACCTCCTACGCAAGAAGGGCGGCGGCCGCCGCTACCGAGGGCGAGATACGTGCGGTATCTGCCGAGCGTAGAATAGAGGATCTTTACAAGGTTATCTATATGGCCGACCGCGTGGGTGAGACCTTTGCGGCTACTGTAAGCTCGATTACGGGCTTCGGTATGTTTTGTACCCTTTTAAACACCTGTGAGGGACTTGTGCCCATAAGCGAGATGCCGGGTGTGTTTACCTTTGATGAGAGAAATATCACTCTCCGCTCGTCTGATAAAATATACCACCTTGCCGACCCTGTGACTGTGCGTCTGGAGGAGGCTAATATCACTCGCGGAAAGCTTAGATTTTCTATCGTAAACGAGGAAAAATAAAACAATTATTTCATTTATATAAGAAAGGAAGGAAAATGGAAAGAAAAATCAATCATCTCTCAATCTGCTGCACCCTTTTTCTGATATTGCTTTTTCTCTCGGGTAGCCTAGAGGGTGTATGGTCCGAGGCTGTGTATTTCCTCGCCTTTCTTGTGCCCATGGCATTCGGCCTTTGGACAGTCAAGGATGATGAGAATGATAAGAGCTATCTTGGTGTAAGGGGTGAGGACCTTAAATTCTTCATTCCCCTTGCCGCACCTACTGTGTATCTGGTTATGATTCTCTCAGCGGTTACCTCGCTTTTGCTGAAGCTGACGCTCGGGGTGGAGAATAAGGTTGACGTGGGAGATTCTCTCGTTATCGCGTTGCTTTATCACGCTCTTCTTCCTGCGATTTTAGAGGAGGCACTCTTCCGTTATCTGCCTATGCGTATGCTGGCAGGACATTCCAAAAGGGTAACCGTGCTTCTCTCCGCCGCTCTTTTTGCCCTGGTGCATCACAGCCTGTTTTCTATCCCCTACGCATTCCTTGCAGGTATGATATTTATGCTGATTGACCTTGCCTGTGACAGTGTGATACCCTCGGTAATTCTCCATTTTATTAATAACGCGTTGTCTGTGAGTATGCTGGTGTATAAGGATAATCCCGCGTTTTCACTTGCTGCTCTCGTAATTCTGCGTATTCTCGCCTTGGCATCGGTAATCTATCTTGTAATCAACAGGAAGAAATACCTTAAGAGATTCTCTCTTGCCTTTTCTAAGGGAGAAAAATTCAGACTTAATTTACCCGTTGTTTTATTTAGTGCTGTTTGCATCCTTGTCGCAGTGATAAGTATTATTTGAGGTGTTTATGGAAAATATAGATATGACCCGTGATGAAGAATTTATGGAGGAGGCCATAAGGCTGGCGCTCCTTGCCGCAGAGCGAGACGAGGTGCCTGTGGGTGCTGTTGCCGTGCGTAACGGAGAGATAATTGCTAAGGCCTTCAATACTCGCGAGGAGTCTAAGTGTGCGACCCACCACGCGGAGATACTTTGTATCGAGGCTGCCTGCCGTGCTCTTGGCGGTTGGCGTCTGCCGGGTGTGACCCTCTACGTGACTATGGAGCCCTGTGTAATGTGTGCGGGTGCTATCATAAACTCACGCATCGAGAGAGTGGTTTACGGTGCCAAGGATCATCGTTTCGGTGCCTTCGGATCGGCCCTTGACGTTAATACTGCAGGGCTCAATCACAAGCCCCAGGTGGTTGGCGGTGTGCTCGGTCAGAGATGTGCTGATATACTCTCGGATTATTTTAAAGCCAAGAGAAAGAAAAACTAATGTCCATTATTTTTTGAAAATATATTAAATCAGAGCCCTTTTGCTTGACAAGAAGGGCTCTTTGTGTTAATATGAGTATGTCTGGACGTGTGTCCATACAATTTTGACGTTTATATGGAAAATGCTGCAGCACTTCCCGACATCCCCCGATCCTGGCGGGCTGCTGTACTTCGTACTGTAAATGGCAAAGCAATGAAAGGTATTTTTATGAAAACTAAAGCATTAAGAGAAAAAAGAGAGTACCTCAACATCAGAGAGATGGTTGAGGACATTGGCGACCGCTTCAAGGGTCAGGTAGCATATCGCTACCGTATTAAGCCCCATGATAAAGAGGCTATCAAGGTTACCTACGACCAGATGCGCGACCACGTACGTGCACTTGCAACCGAGATGGTGGCAAGAGGCCTTCAGGGTAAGAAGATCTGCGTTATCGGTAAGCACACCTATTTCATCATTCAGTCCTACTATGCAACCATGGCAATCGGCTCTGTGTGGGTTCCCCTTGACAGAGATTGGGCAAAGGAGGATCTTCTTGACACCGCAAAGAACGGTGAGTGCGATTTCCTTATGTGCGACACCGACATCAGAGAGAAGGGCGAGTTCATCACCAACGAGCTTGGTATGCCTGCACCCCTCTTCCTTAACGGTGAGGGTGAGGACAGCCTTATTGCATGGCGCCAGGCAGGTGAGGAAAAGTTTAAGGAGAATCCCTCCCTTTACTATGATGCTCCCATCGATCCCGACGCACTTGCAGAGCTTGTATTCACCTCCGGTACTACAGGTCAGGGTAAGGGTGTTATGCTCTCTCAGCGTAACTTTATGTCCGACCTTGCAGACGTTGTTCAGTTCATTGACTTCTCTAATAAGTGTATGAACGTGCTTCCTCCCCATCACACCTACGGCTCCTCTGTTTCTATTTACGGACAGAACTCCATCGGCTGTGATATCTACATCTCCTCAGGTGTTAAGTATATCTTGAAGGAGCTTCAGGAGCATAAGCCCGGCCACCTTGTTGCCGTTCCTCTTTACGTTGAGACCTTCTACAGAAGAATTATCAAGGGTATCGATGAGAAGGGTAAATTCGTTGGTGGACTTGTAAAAGGTCTTATTAATGTAAACAAGTGTTGTCATAAGATTGGTCTTAAGCCCTTTGACGGCCTCTTTAAGAAGATGATCCTCTCCTCCTTTGGCGGTGAGCTTAATATGATCATCTCGGGCGGTGCGCCTCTTAATCAGGATATGGCAGACCTCTTTGACGGTCTTGGCGTTAAGGTGCTTAACGGTTATGGAATTACCGAGTGCGCTCCTATCCTTGCGGTAAACCACAACCGCTACATCGTTCCCAAGAGCGTTGGTCACGTGCTTCCCATCGTTGACTGCCGTATCGCAGATGCGGACGATCTTGGCGAGGGCGAGATTCAGGTTAAGGGCCCCAACATTATGCTTGGTTACTACAAGAATGACGAGGCAAGTGCCGAGGCATTTACCGAGGACGGCTACTTCCGTACAGGTGACGCAGGTAAGATGACTATCACCAAACAGGGAGACAGAATTCTTTACATCACAGGTAGATTTAAGAACATTATCATTCTCTCTAACGGTAAGAACGTATATCCCGAGGAAATCGAGGATGCACTCAGCGCAACTCCCGGTCTCGTTGATATCGTGGTTTACGAGGGTAAGTCCCGTCGCGGCCTTGCATTCAACACCATTGTTGCCGAGATCTATCCCGACAAGACCGTTCTTGATGAGAAGGGCATCACCGATGCTCAGGCATACTTCCAGAAGTTTGTAAACGAGTACAACAAGACCGCCGTTCCTTACAAGAAGATCGGCCTTCTCAGAGTGCGTGCGGAGGAGTTCCCCAAGAACACTCTCCGTAAGATCCTCAGACGTAAGATCGATATGACTATCGACTAATATTTTATTTGCTTCTTTGAAGCAAAAAACTTAGAAAAGACCGAGATTTTTAAACATCTCGGTCTTTTTTTGTTATAACCCCTTTTCCTTTAATTCACTGCAGAGCTTCAGGTAAAAATCCACCACTATTTTCTTCTTTTTTCTGCGTGTCAGGTAGCAGACAATTTCATTGTGAGAGACAGAGCCGTCGATACAGTCGCCCTTGTAGTCGGCAAATTGGGAGGAGCCGCAGCTAACCATTCCGTCGGAAAAATCCTTTTCCCGCTTTGTGGAGATCAGGTATGGTATGGAGAGCACAGGGTCGGAGTGTGCCTTGTGCATTCTGGAGGAATAGCTCTGACAATAGATGTTACCGAAGGGGGTCATATCCTTGTTTTCGTAGCTGTCGTTTACCCGAAGCTGATTCAGCGAGGAACGAAGGTCGGGGTTTTTGTCACCCAGGATTTTGTAAAACCCGTTGCAAATAAAAACAAATGCGGAAAGAATGGGAGAGGGAAGCTCGGTCACCCAGCTGGCTACCTGCGAGCCGCGGTAGGGTGTGGAAAGGGTAGTGACAGATGCGATTTTGTCAGCCATCTGAAGATTTTCTATCATATAAAAGGTCTCAAGACCACCCTTGGAGTGAGCAATAACGTTTAGCTTATCTGCCCCTTCCTTTTCAAGGATACGGAGTATCTGCTCCTTGAGCTGATGGACGTTGGTCTCAATGCTGCCGACTCCGTCGGTGTCTGCTATGTAAACCCTGTATCCTGCCTCGGTCAGTCTTTTTTGGATATGCTTAAAAACGCGGAAAAAGCGTGGCTTCATAAAAATGCCGTGTGCCAGGATTATGGGATATTTTGTAGCCACTTTCTCACCGCCTTCCTTTTTTCTTAAGTATAGCATAAAGCTAATAGAAAATCAAGGAGTAAGGTCTACGTCTCTAAAATCCTCCTTTTCGCACTTTTCATACTTCTAATATCGCGCATTCAGAAATCCGGTATAATTGCCGTTTGCTCTGATTTGTACAAGCCTTGCCCCCTGAGTGTGGGCATTTTTTATTTTTTAAAATAATCCTTGACAAATAAAAAAATTTATAATATAATATGAACATATTTAAATTGTATACAAGTATACAAACCTATCAATTGAAAGGGAATTTACAAAATGATTGAAAAGAACCGACATACGAATTTACTTGAGCAGTCTCAGTACAAATATTTTCTTCAGGATGTTGATGAGCCTAATCTTTACCGTGAGATATACCCTTACGATGAGATACCAAAGGTGGCATTCAACCATCGTCGCGTACCTCTTTGTATGCCTGACGATATTTGGATTACCGACACTACCTTCCGTGACGGTCAGCAGTCCCGTGCTCCTTACACCGCCGATCAGATTGTAGAGATTTATAAGATGCTTCACCGTCTTGGCGGTCCTAAGGGCATCATTCGTCAGTCGGAGTTTTTTGTTTATACCAAGAAGGATAGAGAAGCACTGCTTAAATGTATGGATCTCGGTTACAAGTTCCCCGAGGTTACAACCTGGATCAGAGCAAGAAAAGAGGACTTTATGCTTGTTCGCGATCTTGGTGTAAAGGAAACGGGAATTCTGGTATCCTGCTCGGATTATCATATTTTCAAGAAGCTGGGACTTTCGAGATCAGAGGCTATGGATCATTATCTTGGTGTGGTTAAGCAGGCCTTTGAAGCCGGCATTCGCCCCAGATGTCACCTTGAGGATATTACAAGAGCCGATTTCTACGGCTTCGTAGTTCCTTTTGTAAATGCTCTTAACGATCTTTCTGAGGAGGCGGGTATTCCTGTTAAAATCAGAATGTGCGATACTATGGGCTACGGTGTTTCTTATCCCGGTGTGGCGCTTCCCAGAAGTGTTCCCGGTATAGTTTACGGTCTCCATCATTATGCGCACGTTCCTTCTGATATGCTTGAATGGCACGGTCACAATGATTTTTATCACGGTGTAACCAATGCGACAAACGCCTGGCTTTACGGCGCTTCGGGTGTAAACTGTTCGCTTCTCGGTATCGGTGAGCGTACAGGAAATATTCCCACCGAGGCTATGGTTATGGAATATGCTTCTATTCGCGGTACAACCGACGGTATGGATACCACCGCTATTACAGATATTGCAAGATATTTTGAAAAGGAGCTTGGTTATAAGATTCCTCCCATGACTCCCTTTGTTGGCGAGGCGTTTAACCTTACCAGAGCAGGTATTCACGCTGATGGACTTATGAAGGATACCGAGATATATAACATCTTTGATACCGAAAAAATACTTAACCGTCCTGCAGAGGTTGCGGTTTCCGGCACTTCGGGGGCGGCAGGTGTTGCCCATTGGATTAACAAGCATATCAGCGGAGCCTCGGTTACAAAGCAGTCACCTATCGTTATTAAAATGAAAGAGATTATAGAGCGCCTCTATGAAGAGGGACGAAACACTCTTATGGGTAACGATGAGCTTGTGAAGATATATAATTCTTTAAAGGAAGAAAATTAAATGATAGTTAGTAATAATGCAAAATCTTTGGAAGAAAGTGTATATCTGACGCTTGAAGAAGAAATACTTTCGGGCAAGCTTAAGAAGGGCGAAAGCCTTACCGAAACCTCTCTTTCCACAAGGCTTGGAGTGAGCAGAACGCCCCTCCGTGCCGCTTTGCACCGTCTTGCAGAGGAGGGGCTTATAGAAGTAACTCCAAACCGCGGAGCCGTTGTTGTTGGCATTGGTGAAGAGGAGCTGGTTGATATCTATAAAATCAGAATTCGCCTTGAAGGACTTGCTTCGGCAGAGGCAACCAAAAGAATAAAAGAGAAGGATCTAAAAAGGCTGCGTGACTCTGTTGAGCTTTCGGAATTTTATATTTCAAAGCAGGATGCCGAGCATCTTAAAGAGCTTGATTCGGAGTTTCACAGCATAATTTACAATGCGTCGGGCAACCGTTTGCTTTGCAAAACACTGACAGAGCTTCACAGAAATATTCAGTTTTACAGAAAACGCTCGCTGGCGGTGGCTGACAGGCTTGAAAAATCTATAGCCGAGCATAGAGAAATTCTCTCTGCTATCGAGCGCGGAGACGCAGAGGCTGCCGACAGACTGACGTCTGCTCACATAGAGGCGGCTCTTAACAATCTCCTTTCGGTAAAGGATAATTAGAGGAAAAAACAATGGGATACTCAATTGTACAGAAAATTATAAAAAATCACCTTTTATTTGGTGAAATGATGGTCGGAAGTGAAATCGGACTTCGTATTGATCAGACCTTGACACAGGATGCTACCGGAACTATGGCATATCTTCAGCTGGAGGCAATGGAGATTGACCGCGTAAAGACCGAGCTTTCTGTGGCGTATATAGATCACAATACACTTCAGTCGGGATTTGAAAATGCAGATGATCACAGATATATTCAGACTGTTGCAAAAAAGCATGGCGTAAGATTTTCCCGACCCGGAAACGGCATCTGTCATCAGGTACATCTTGAAAGATTTGGTGTACCGGGCAAAACTCTTATAGGCTCGGATAGCCATACTCCCACCGCAGGCGGAATATGTATGCTCGGTATGGGTGCAGGTGGCCTTGACGTAGCCGTTGCAATGGGTGGCGGTGCTTACTATATCACTATGCCCAAGGTTATAAAAATGAATCTTGTCGGTGCGCTTTCGGATTATGTGTCGGCAAAGGACGTTATTTTAGAGGTTTTAAGGCTTCTTGGAGTAAAAGGCGGAGTCGGTGCGGTAATCGAGTATTCTGGCGAGGGTGTTAAGTCACTTTCTGTGCCTCAGAGAGCAACAATTACCAATATGGGTGCAGAGCTTGGTGCAACCAGCTCTATTTTCCCCTCTGACGAGGCAACACTTGCCTTCCTTAAGGCACAGGGCAGAGAAGATGCCTTTACCGAGATTTCTGCTGACAATGATGCCGTTTATGATGCGGAATATACAATAGATTTGTCTGCACTTAAGCCTCTTGCGGCCTGTCCTCACAGCCCCGATAACATTAAGAGCGTGTCGGAGCTTGCGGGAATGAAGATAAATCAGGTTTGTATCGGCTCGTGCACAAACTCTTCGCTCTCGGATATGCTTACCGTAGCAGCAATGCTTAAGGGAAAGACGGTGCATCCCGACGTTTCTCTCTCCATTTCTCCCGGATCAAAGCAGGTTTATACTATGCTTGCAGAGTGCGGTGCGCTTGCGGATATCATTGCCTCGGGTGCAAGAATTCTCGAGTGTGCCTGCGGTCCCTGTATCGGAATGGGCTTCTCTCCCGGATCGGGCGGAGTCAGTCTGCGTACCTTTAACCGCAACTTCCTTGCTCGCTCGGGCACTGCTGATGCAAGTGTTTATCTCGTATCTCCCGAGGTGGCGGCGGCTTCTGCAATAGCAGGTGTGTTTGCTGATCCCACAGAGCTTGGTCAGTCTCCCCAAATTATTCTTCCCGAGAAATTCACAATAAATGATAATCTTATTGAGCTTCCCGCTTCGGAGGATGAGGCAAAGGAGCTTACCGTAGAGCGTGGTCCTAACATCAAGCCTATCCCAAAGGGCAAGGAACCTGATGCGGATCTTGACTGTGAGTTGATTTTAAAGGTGGGTGACAACATTACCACAGACCACATTATGCCTGCCGGTGCAAAAATTCTGCCTTATAGATCTAACGTACCTAAGCTTTCGGAGTTCTGCTTCACCGTTTGTGACAAGGACTTCCCCGAGAGGGCAAGGGCGAAGGGCGGCGGAGTAATTCTCGGCGGACAGAACTACGGTCAGGGCTCATCACGTGAGCACGCGGCTCTTGTTCCTCTTTACCTTGGCGTAAAGGCGGTTATTGCCAAGAGCTTTGCACGTATTCACGCAGCAAATCTTATCAATTTTGGCATTGTGCCTATGACACTTAAAAACGAGAGTGATTACGATAAAATCGGCGAGGGAAGCCGAGTATTTATTGAGGGATTCCGCGATGCCGTAGCCTCCTCGGACAAGGCCTTCCTTGTAGTTGAAGGAGAAAGATATGAGCTTTCTCTTAACCTTTCCGACAGACAGAGAGAAATTCTCTTGGCCGGCGGAACGCTGAATTATACTAAAAATGCAAAGTGAGGTTTACATAAAATGATAGATTATACCAAAAATCTTGACGAAGCTTGCGAAAAGTTTAGAGAAATACTTAAAAAACAGCTCGCGAGAGTTGAGGATATGAAGGCACAGGGAGACTTTACCGACTATTCCGCGCTTGAAACTATAAAGATTGGTGTGTGCGGCGGTGACGGCATAGGCCCCATCATCACCAAGGAAGCGGCCAGAGTGCTTAAATTTATGCTTTCCGACCTTGTTGAGAGTGGAAAGGTTACGTTTATTGACATCGATGGTCTTACCATCGAGAACCGTATTGCTTGCGGAAAGGCTATTCCCGATGATGTTATGGCGGAGCTTAAGGCGTGTGATGTAATCCTTAAGGGCCCTACAACTACTCCTCAAAAGGGTGACGGTATGCCTAACATTGAGTCTGCAAACGTTGCTATGCGAAAGGCTCTTGACCTCTTTGCAAACATTCGTCCCGTAAAGGTGCCCGAGGAGGGTATAAATTGGTGCATCTTCCGTGAGAATACCGAGGGTGGATATGCAGTTGGTTCTTCGGGCTTTAACGTTACCGAGGATCTTGCGGTTGACTTTACGGTTACCACCAAGCAGGGCTCTGACAGAATTGCAAGAATTGCCTACGATTACGCAAGAAAGAACGGCAGAACACGCGTTTCTCTTGTTACAAAGGCGAATATAATCAAGACCACAGACGGCAACTTCCTTGAGGATTGTCACAAGGTAGCCGAGCTTTATCCCGAAATTACCACAGATGAGTGGTATGCAGACATTATGACCGCAAAGCTTGTGGACCAGAAGCGCAGAAAGGATTTCCAGATCCTTCTTCTTCCCAATCTTTACGGTGACATCATCTCGGATGAGGCGGCAGAATTCCAGGGCGGTGTTGGTACTGCAGGCTGTGCGAACATCGGTAAAAAGTACGCAATGTTTGAGGCTATTCACGGCTCCGCTCCCAGAATGATCAAGGAGGGCAGAGGCATTTACGCCGATCCCTGCTCGATGCTTCGTGCATCTGTAATGCTCCTTTCTCACATCGGCTATCAGGATAGAGCGAACAAGCTTGAAAGAGCTCTCGACATCTGTACCTTCGAGGAAAAGAAGCTTACCATCACAGGTCGCGACACCGGTGCCACCTGCGAGGCCTTCGGAAATTACGTAATGGAAACACTTAAGAGAATTTAAGTACAGTAAGGGTGAGAGATTAAATTTTCTCACCCTTTTTCAAAAAAATAAAAATTACCTATTGACAAACCAAAATTTATCTGCTATAATAATAAAGCCTTTAACGGAAGGTTAGCTCAGTTGGGAGAGCATCTGCCTTACAAGCAGAGGGTCACAGGTTCGAGCCCTGTACTTTCCACCAAGGCTTGGAGTCGCAAGGCTCCGAGCCTCATTTTTTTAAAAAACTACTCGGCTTGGTAGCTCAGTTGGTTAGAGCGCTAGCCTGTCACGCTAGAGGTCGTGGGTTCGAGCCCCATCCGAGTCGCCATTTTAATACCTGCGGATTTAGCTCATTTGGTAGAGCGCCACCTTGCCAAGGTGGAGGTGGCGGGTTCGAGCCCCGTAATCCGCTCCAAACAAAAGGACACTTTCGAGTGTCCTTTTTCATTTTATCTTGAAAAATTCTTGAAAATGTGCTACTATATATTCATTATTATTAATTTTCAGGTGAATTATGAAGATTTACGAGAAATTATCCTTTGATGAAGAGCGCGCACTATACGGTGAACGTGATATTCTTGTGAAAGAATGTGCCTTTGACGGTCCTGCCGACGGTGAGAGTGCCTTTAAGGAGGGTGGTGAAATAAGGGCGGAGGGCTGCTTTTTCAATCTCCGTTACCCCTTCTGGCACTGTGACGGTGTAAAAATAACCGATTCGCAGATGACCGAGAATTGTCGCGCGGCTCTTTGGTATTCTAGTGACGTTGAGATAGAAGATAGCAGGCTTTATGGCATCAAGGCGGTGCGTGAGTGTGCGAGAGTCAGCATTGAAAATTGCGACGTTGTGTCTCCCGAGTTTGGCTGGTTTTCCTCGGATATTAGTGCTGCAAGCAGCAGCTTTTGCGGTGAATACTTTATGCTCCGGGCAAGAAATCTTGAATTTAAGAGCATCGAGTTTAAGGGCAAATACTCCTTCCAGTACATAGAAAATGCGACCTTTGAAGATTGTAACCTTGACACCAAGGACGCTTTCTGGCACGCGAAAAACGTTGTGGTGCGCAGCTCTATAGTAAAGGGTGAGTATCTCGGCTGGTATTGCGAGGACGTTACGTTTGAAAACTGCACCATTATCGGCACTCAGCCTCTTTGCTACTGTAAAAATCTGAGACTTATAAATTGCAGAATGATAGACTGTGACCTCTCCTTTGAAAAATCAAGCGTGGAGGCTAATATCGTAGGCTCTATCGACAGTGTGAAAAATCCTGAGTCGGGCAGCATCACGGCCGACAAGATAGGTGAGATAATTCAGGATAGCGGAAGCTGCGTGATAGTAGAAAAGGAAAAAGAATATGCAACAGAATAAAAATGATTTTCTTGGCAGAGAGCCGCTTGGCAAACTGCTTTTCAAATTGGCATTGCCAACCATAACCGCCCAGCTTATAAATATGCTCTACAACGTGGTTGACCGTATTTATATCGGACATATGGAGGGTGTTGGTGACCTTGCGCTTACAGGCGTGGGCGTATGTATGCCTCTGATAATGATCATCTCCGCCTTTGCGGCTTTGGTTTCAGGCGGCGGTGCGCCGAGGGCCTCAATATTTATGGGGCAGGGTGACAACGACTCTGCTGAGCGTACGATGGGCGCATGCTTCAGTATGCAATGCATCGTCTCGGTAATACTCACCCTGATAATGCTTATATTCCACCGTCCTCTGCTTCTTGCCTTTGGCGCAAGCGAGAACACCATTGAGTATGCGGCAAGCTATATGCAAATATATTCTTTGGGCAGTATATTCGTACAGCTGACCTTGGGTATGAATGCTTATATTACCGCCCAGGGCTTTGCGAAAATGAGTATGATCACCATTCTTATCGGTGCTTTGGCAAATATTGCGCTTGATCCTCTGTTTATCTTCGGCTTCGGCCTTGGTGTAAGGGGCGCGGCTCTTGCCACAGTAATTTCTCAGGCCATTTCTTGCACCTGGGTAATCCTTTTCCTTGCAGGAAAGAGGTCTATTCTTAAGCTTAAGAGATCCACCTTAAGACTTGATATGAAATTGATCCTGCCTTGCGTTGCTCTTGGTCTTGCGCCATTCATTATGCAGTCAAGCGAGAGCGTTATCTCGGTATGCTTTAACTCCTCGCTTCTTACCTATGGCGGAGATATTGCCGTTGGCGCGATGACCATTCTCACAAGCGTAATGCAGCTTGCAATGCTTCCTCTCCAGGGACTTGCGCAGGGCGCTCAGCCTATCATAAGCTATAATTACGGCGCGAAAAACAGCAATAGAGTAAAGGGAATATTCAAGCTGCTTTTAACCTGCAGCCTTATTTATTCGCTTACCGTATGGGCGGCGGTTATGCTGTTCCCCCAGGCGTTTGCATCCATCTTTACCTCAAAGCCAGAGCTTATCGGATTTACCTCCTCCGCTTTGCGTATTTATTGCGCGGTGCTTGGTATCTTCGGAATACAGATAGCCTGCCAGATGACCTTTGTATCTCTCGGCAAGGCACTGTCCTCTATGGTTGTTGCTATAATGCGTAAGTTCGTGCTTCTGCTTCCACTTATCTATATTGTGCCTATCTTCTTCTCGGAGGGAATGAAGACCACGGGCGTATATCTTGCCGAGCCGATTGCCGACCTGCTTGCCGTATCCTTTACCGCGGTGCTGTTTGCAATTCAGTTCAAAAAGGCGCTGAAGGATATAAATAATATAGAACAATAAAATTAAATAAGCTATTGACATTATTTTTTTAGTATGCTATAATAACAATGTTAATCTAAAACTGTAATCGGAGGATTATAAAAATGAAGAGAATCAATACTATCGAGACTAAGGATATTGCAAAGACCGCTCAGAACGGTGGCTGTGGCGAGTGCCAGACCTCCTGCCAGTCTGCTTGCAAGACCTCTTGCGGCGTTGCAAATCAGCAGTGCGAGAATCAGAATAAGTAATATTTGATTTTCAAGGGCGTCGCAAATGGCGACGCCCTTCTTTTGACTAATTCACGTCAATATCCTCATTTATCTGTGAATATAAAGGAGAAACCCTATGGTACATCAGTACAAATTAAACGGATATAACATTATTCTCGACACCGCATCGGGCTCTGTGCATACGGTTGACGAGGTTGCGTACGATATTATCGCTATGTACAAGACCCATACCAAAGAGCAGATTGTCAGCGAGATTATGGCAAAATACGGACACCTTGATGACGTAAACGAGGGCGAAATCCTCGAGTGTCTCGAGGACATCAAGGCTCTTGAGGAGGCGGGCAAGCTCTTCAGCGTTGACACATACGAGGGTCTTGCAACAAACTTTAAGAATAACAGCAAGGTGATAAAGGCTCTTTGTCTCCACGTGGCCCACACCTGTAATCTTAACTGCTCCTACTGCTTTGCAAGCCAGGGCAAGTATCAGGGTGACAAGGCTCTTATGTCCTTTGAGGTGGGTAAGAGAGCGCTTGATTTCCTTATGGAAAACTCGGGCAGCCGTCGTAACCTTGAGGTTGACTTCTTTGGCGGTGAGCCCTCTCTCAACTTTGACGTGGTTAAGCGCCTCGTTGAATATGCAAGAGAGGTAGAGGGTGAGAGAGGCAAGAATTTCCGCTTCACCTACACCACCAACGGTATGATTCTTACCGACGAGATGATTGAATTCCTTAACAAGGAGTGCCATAACGTGGTGCTTTCTCTCGACGGCAGAAAGGAAGTAAACGACCACTTCCGTGTTGACTATGCAGGTAAGGGTAGCTATGATACCATCGTGCCTAACTTCCAGCGTCTTGTTGAGAGCCGCGGCGGCAAGGGCTATTACGTAAGAGGTACATACACCCACAACAACGTAGATTTTACCAACGATATTATTCATATGGCAGACCTTGGCTTCACCGAGCTTTCTATGGAGCCTGTTGTTTGTCCCCCCGGTGATCCTTACGCGCTTACCGAGGAGGATCTTCCAAAGCTCTTCGAGCAGTATGAGATCCTTGCCACCGAGATGATTAAGAGAAAGCGTGAGGGACGTCCCTTCACCTTCTATCACTATATGATCGACCTTAAGCACGGCCCCTGTATTTACAAGCGTATTACAGGCTGTGGCTCGGGCACCGAGTATATGGCTGTTACCCCCTGGGGTGACCTTTATCCCTGCCACCAGTTTGTTGGTGATGAGAAGTATCTTCTTGGCAACGTGTTTGAGGGTGTAAAGAATTTTGCGGCACAGGATGAGTTCCGTTCCTGTAATGCCTACTCCCGTGAGGAGTGTAAGGACTGTTGGGCAAGACTTTATTGCTCGGGCGGTTGTGCTGCAAACTCCTATCACGCAACAGGTACTATCGGCGGTGTATATAAGTATGGCTGCGAGCTCTTTAAGAAGAGAATTGAGTGCGCGGTAATGCTTAATATTGCTAACGAAGAATGACAACCCCGATTTTTGATTTCGTAAAGGCCTACTCCGAGAGCAGAATTTCAAGATTCCATATGCCCGGTCACAAGGGTGCTTCGGGTCTTGGCTGCGAGGCCTTTGACATTACCGAGATTAAGGGTGCTGACGTGCTTTACTCTGCCGACGGAATTATAAACGAGAGCGAAAACAACCTTTCCTCTCTCTACGGCACAGGACACAGCTTTTACTCCACCGAGGGCTCTACTCTTGCTATCAAGGCTATGCTTAGACTTGCGACCGAGAGGGAGGGGAATACCACTCCTCTTGTCCTCGCGGCAAGAAACGTGCATACCGCCTTTATCAAGGCGGCGGCTCTCCTCGACCTTCAGGTAGAGTTTATCTATCCCGATAAGGGCGGTCATCTCTGCGAGTGCAGCATCACCGCAGAAATGCTTGAGAATAGACTCGGGGAATGCGAAAGACTTCCTTCTGCCGTCTACGTTACCTCGCCCGACTATCTTGGAAATATGCTTGATATAAAGGGACTTGCAGAGGTCTGCCGTAAATACGGTCTGCCCCTGCTTGTAGACAATGCCCACGGTGCTTATCTTAAGTTTTTAGCCGAGGATATGCACCCCATTACTCTCGGTGCTGCTATGTGTGCCGACTCGGCTCACAAGACTCTGCCTGTTTTGACAGGCGGTGCCTACCTTCATATATCGGCAGATTATCCTCAGTATATCAAGAGGGCAAGAGATGCTATGTCGCTTTTCGCATCCACAAGCCCCTCCTATCTCACCCTCTGCTCGCTTGACCTTTGTAACGGCCGTCTGTCAGACGGATATGCCGAGAAAATTTCTTCCTTTGCAAAAAGAGTAGAGAAAATCAAGGCCGAAATCTCCGACCAGGGTCTTACGGTATTGGATAGCGAGCCTCTTAAAATAGTAATCAAAGCAGGTGAGGAGCTTTCCTGTCACCTTCGTGAAAACAGGGTTGAGGTGGAATTCTCCGACCGGGATTATACCGTGCTTATGCTGACACCCGAGAATAGCGAGGATGATATTTCGGCACTTCTCGGTGCTATCTCCTCCTTTGCTTGCAGAGTGGAAAATCGAGAGCCTCTTTCGGTTTTACCTCATAACAGTAGGGTCTCTATAAGAGAGGCTATGCTTTCTCCCTCCGAGACGGTAGACGTAGAGAGTGCGGTTGGCAGAGTGCTTGCATCTCCTACCGTTTCCTGTCCTCCCGCTGTGCCTATCGTGGTAAGCGGTGAAGAGATTACCGAGGCTGATGTGAGGATTTTCAAGTATTACGGCATAGATAAGGTAAGTGTTGTGATAGAGAAATAATAAAGAAAACGGCTCATAAATTGAGCCGTTTTTTTGCTTCTTATTCTAAAAGAAATGATGGTGGGGAGAAATCTTCCTTAAACGCATCAAATTTTCGCCATTTCAGTGAGCTTGCTATAACGTAAGTTGTAGCCGGTTCTTCCAAAGCATTAGGGATATTATTTATATCAAAATTGCAATCATCTGCCCACACTATAACCGTTGGCGGTGCTGAATAATGGGATGGTAAAACATTATTATGAAAGCCTATGTAACAATCAAATATATCGGGAGCATAATTGTCTTGAAGACCTGCGATATGCAAGCACCTTACTCCACTGAAGCAAAGATCGCATGCACTGTCGTTCCATTGACTTTGTAAAATAATGTGTAGCTTATATTCATGCGGTGCAGCAAATACCATAGCGTTTTCTTTGTTTATGTACATTCCGCTTTCGTAGTAGAGATTTACAATACAAGAATCGTGAAATCCGCCAAATTCCTCAAGCAGATCTTCAATATCCTGCTGATTCTTTATTTCTTTCCAATCGCTCATAACACACCTCCTGTAATTTTATATTTTCAGGCTGATTTCTCCTGTGAAAAGGCGTTCAGTCTTTTCGTCACGGTCGATGATAAGGGCATAATTCTTGTCTATATCCAGCACCTTGGCTTTATAGCTTTCATTAAGCTTGATGACCGTCACCTCTCTGCCGATTACCAGAGATCTGGCCTTATATTCCTCGTAGACGTCGGTGGGGCAGGAGAGCAGCTCGTAAATAATGCGTGCCACAAGAACAGAACGGTCTGGCGCTCTGCCTAGCTCACCCTCAAGCGAGGTTGCAATGTCTGAAATCTCCTTGGAAATTGCATTTTTGTAAACATTTATTCCCATTCCTACTACTTGACAGGCAATTTTGCCGTCGTTATCCATTTCACCCTCGGTGAGAATACCCGACAGCTTTTTGCCACCGAGATAAAGGTCGTTTACCCATTTGACGTCTATTTTACAGTCGCAAAGGCTCTCAATTGCTCTTGCGAGAATAACGGCTGCCTTGGCCGTCGTAGTTGTGGCGTCCGCCCCCTTTTCATCGGGGTAGGTGAGGACACTCATATATATTCCTGCACCCGAGTTGGAGACAAAGCTGCGTCCCCTACGTCCTCGGCCTGCCGACTGACCCTCGGCGATGAAAATCACAGGCTCGCGGTTTTCTTTATATTCCCTTGCATACTCTCTCGCACGTGTGTTGGTGGAGTCGGTCAGCTCGTAGTATATGATTTTCGGCGGTTTTACACCGAGACGGCAAAGCTCTGACTTGATTTTTTCTATATTAAGCATATCCCCCTCCTCCTTTTTATTTGAGTATATCATTTATCTACCGCCCTTGTCAATATGAAAATTTCTCTTTTGCTCTTGACATTTGAATATTTTTAAATTATAATATTAAAGTAATAACTGTGACGGAGACAGTAGCGAGGGTAAAAGCGCACAGAGAAACGGCGGTTGGTGCAAGCCGTAGGTAAGTAGCCCTTAGTGAAAATCACTCCCGAGTTGCCTCGCTGAAAATTAAAGTAGGCCTGGCCGTGCGCCGCGTTAAGGCAGAATGAGACGTGCTTTATGCATAAGCTCGGGTGGTACCGCGATAATTTCGCCCCGACGGTTTTTTTGCCGTCGGGTTTTTTATTTTGATGATTTAATTAAACTTTTGGAGATAAATTATGGAAATCTACGAAAAGGTGTCAACGAACCTGAATTTCGTTGAAAGAGAAAAGCAGACCAGAAGATTCTGGGAAGAGAACAAGGTGTTCGAGAAGAGCATCGACATTCGTGAGAAGGGCGAGTACTACACCTTCTACGACGGCCCCCCTACAGCAAACGGTAAGCCTCACATCGGCCACGTTCTTACCAGAGTAATCAAGGATATGGTTCCCAGATACCAGACCATGAAGGGCAGACGCGTTCTTCGTAAGGCAGGCTGGGATACCCACGGACTTCCTGTTGAGCTTGAGGTAGAGAAGAAGCTGGGCATCGACGGTAAGGATCAGATCGAGGCATACGGCCTTGAGCCCTTCATCGGTCACTGCAAGGAGTCTGTATGGACCTACAAGGGCATGTGGGAGGACTTCTCCGGCACAGTAGGCTTTTGGGCTGATATGGAAAACCCCTACGTTACCTACACCAACGACTTTATCGAGTCCGAGTGGTGGGCGCTTAAGAAGATTTGGGACAAGGGCCTGCTTTACAAGGGCTTTAAGATCGTTCCTTATTGCCCCCGTTGCGGTACTCCTCTTTCCTCTCACGAGGTTGCTCAGGGCTATAAGGCCGTAAAGGAGAGATCTGCCGTTGTACGCTTTAAGTGTACCGACGAGGATGCTTACTTCCTTGCATGGACAACTACCCCCTGGACACTCCCCTCCAACGTGGCTCTTTGTGTTAACCCCTCCGATACCTACTGTAAGGTAAAGGCTTGTGACGGTTACACCTACTATATGGCAAAGGCACTTCTTGACTCTATCCTCGGCGGACTTAAGCGCGAGGAGGGCACTCCCGCATACGAGATACTCGAGGAAATGAAGGGTATCGAGCTTGAGGGCAGAGGCTACGAGGCTCTTTGGGATTGCACCAGAGAGTGTGCAGAAAAGCAGGGCAAGAAGGCTCACTACATCACCGCCGACAACTACGTTACCATGTCCGACGGTACAGGTATCGTACACATCGCTCCCGCATTCGGTGAGGACGATAACAAGGTTGGCCGTCGCTACGGTCTCCCCTTCGTACAGTTTGTTGACGGCAAGGGTGAGATGACCAAGGAGACTCCCTATGCAGGCCTCTGTGTTAAGAAGGCAGACCCCGTTATTATCGAGGACCTTCAGAAGGAGGGCAAGCTCTTCTCCGCGCCCAAGTTTGAGCACGATTATCCTCACTGCTGGAGATGTAACACTCCCCTTATCTACTACGCGCGTGATACCTGGTTCATTGAGATGACCAAGGTGCGTGACAACCTTATCAAGAATAACAACACCGTAAACTGGATTCCCGAGAATATCGGTAAGGGCCGTTTCGGTGACTGGCTTACCAACGTTCAGGACTGGGGTCTCTCCCGTAACAGATATTGGGGTACTCCCCTCAACATCTGGGAGTGTGAGTGCGGTCATAAGCATTCTATCGGCTCTATCGAGGAGCTTAAGTCTATGAGCGACAACTGCCCCGATAACATCGAGCTTCACCGTCCCTTCATCGATGCCGTTACCATCAAGTGTGACAAGTGCGGCGGACAGATGAAGCGCGTAAGCGAGGTTATCGACTGCTGGTTTGACTCCGGCTCTATGCCCTTTGCACAGTGGCACTATCCCTTCGAGAACAAGGAGATCTTTGAGAGCCAGTTCCCTGCAGACTTCATTTCCGAGGGTGTTGACCAGACTCGTGGTTGGTTCTACTCTCTTATGGCAATTTCCACCCTTATCTTTGATAAGGCTCCCTATAAGAACGTTCTCGTTCTCGGTCACGTGCTTGATAAGGACGGACAGAAGATGTCCAAGTCCAAGGGCAACGCTGTCGATCCCTTTGAGGCGCTTGAAAGCTACGGTGCTGACGCTATCCGTTGGTACTTCTACTCCAACTCTGCGCCCTGGCTTCCTAACCGCTTCTTCGGTGACGCGGTTGTTGAGGGACAGAGAAAGCTTATGGGTACTCTCTGGAATACCTATGCATTCTACGTTCTTTATGCAAACATCGACGGCTTCGATCCCACCAAGTACACCCTTGACAGAAGCACTCTCTCCGTAATGGATAAGTGGCTTCTCTCCAAGCTTAATTCTACCGTAAAGACGGTTGATAACTGCCTTGCAAGCTATAAGCTTCCCGAGGCCTCCCGCGCTCTTGAGAGCTTTGTTGACGAGCTTTCCAACTGGTACGTTCGTCGTAGCCGTGAGAGATTCTGGGTTAAGGATATGCCCACCGATAAGGTTAACGCATATATGACCCTTTACACCGCCCTTGTTACTATCGCAAAGACCGCGGCTCCTATGATCCCCTTCATGACCGAGGACATCTATCGCAACCTTGTTTGCTCTGTAGATAAGTCCCAGCCCATCTCCATCCACCTCTGCGACTTCCCCATAGCAGACGAGACCCTTATTGACAAGGACCTCGAGGAAAATATGGACGAGGTTATCGACGTTGTAGTTCTTGGACGTGCTTGCCGTAACGCAGCCGCAATCAAGAACCGTCAGCCTGTGGCAAAGATGTACGTTAAGGCGGATAAGACCCCCGACGACAGCTTTATCGAGGTTATCAGAGAGGAGCTTAACGTTAAGTGTGTTGAGTTCACCGACAACGTTTCTGACTTCACTACCTACAACTTCAAGCCCCAGCTTCGTACCGTTGGTCCTAAGTACGGTAAGTACCTTGGCGGCATCAAGACCACCCTTGCCGAGATCGACGGCAACGCGGCATACGCAGAGCTTAAGGCAAACGGCGCTATCAAGTTCACCCTTGGCGGTGACGAGATAGTTCTTACCGAGGAGGATCTCCTTATCGAGATGACCAAGAAGGAGGGCTACGAGTCCCTCGGTGACCACGGTGTTACCGTAGTTATCGACAAGAACCTTACCCCCGAGCTTATCGAGGAGGGTAACGTGCGTGAGATCATCTCCAAGATCCAGACCATGCGTAAGGACAGCGGCTTTGAGGTTATGGATAACATCCGTATCGCCTTCTCGGGCAACGACGTAGTTTGCGACATCGCAAGCCGTAATGCTGAGGAGATCAAGGACGAGACCCTCGGTGTTGAGCTTACCGTTGGCGCAACTCTCACTCACGTAAAGGAGTGGAATATCAATGGAGAGAAGGTAACCATCTCTGTTGAGAAGGTGTAATTATCGGCAAATTTTTGCTATAATTCCCGACTGCTCCCACTCGCAGTAGGTAACTACAGCTTCGGGTCGCATTCAAAAATTCTATCTCAAAATTTCCACGATACTTACTCTATCATTATAAGATAAGCTAAAACAAGTAAAAACGAAACGGCGAGGTTTTCCTCGCCGTTTTTTAAATTCTCTCTTGACAACAAAAAAATGTATGCTATAATAAAACAAAAAGGGCTTGCACCCGATAAAAAACGCAGAGAATCCAAGGTGTGAGCCAAGGGGATCTCTGCGTTTTTTGTAAAAAGGAGAAAATTATGAGGACAACAATAAAATTTCTTGGGGCATTGATTATTTTGATTATTGCGGTTTTCAGTTTTGGCGGATGCGACGGTATTTCAATGCCACATATTCACATCTTCAAGCAGAAGATGGATGCAGAGGTGCATTTCATGGAATGCACCTGTGGTGAAAGTAAAAAGAGCGAGGAACACAGCTTTGTGTGGAGAAGTGATTACAGACATAAGGAGTGTACTACCTGCGGATACATAAAGGACGAGGACAGCTCGGTTGCCATAGATAAAAACCAGGATGGCAGCATCAGTCTTAGTGACGAGCTTGTTGGCGGACTTAAGGATTATTTTTCGGAAATGTTTGTCGAATATGATATAGGCTCCAATTCTTTCGCAATAAAAATCAACCTCTGCAAGAGTGATCAGAGAAAGCCCTTGCTTGTTAAATTCAGTGAGGATAACTATTACGTTGCTGCCTATTTTGCAGCTCCCGAGGATCATTTTGAACATTATTGCTGTTACACCGATTACACATTTGTAGGCTTTGAGAAGGCTGAGGATATAAAGGAAAGTTGGGAAGGCAAGGCTATCGTGGGTGCCTTTGTGGTTAATCCCTATGAGCTATGCGTTAATGTTAAGACAGGAGAAAACAGCACGGTGATGGATCACGTTTCCTTCTACAATCCTGAGTTTAAGGATGGCGTGTCAGTCGATCCTAATATAGATTTTGATAATTTCTTTATATACTTGACATCAAAGGATGAGGACTACATCTGTTATTCTTCTACCCGTCACAAGGCTCTTCACATGGTTGGAACTATTGACACAGTAGAGCTTGACGGTAGTTACTACGTTATGGAGCATGATTATTCTTACCTTGCTCAAAAGGATCTTGAATTGCTTTACGGTGATTATTACGAGTATCTTATGTCCATCGTTATTGATAAATGTGAGTGCAACGGCATAACTTACCGTGGACTTTATAAGCTTGCTGAAATTGTAGATTTGATGAAATAAAAATATAACGGCGAGGATTTCCTCGCCGTTTTGCTATATTAGCGGTCTGTGAGGGCGCTTTTAAGTGCCTTTTCTACTTCATCGTAGGTCAGGGCGCGGTTGATCTCCGCGCGGATGCGCGCTGCACCGTGGAAGGAACGAAGATATAGGGCAATCTGCTTTCTTGCCTCGGGGATAGCCAGGCGCTCTCCCTTTTCCTCTATGGCGGTGCGAAGCTGGAGCAGGGCAATATCGATGCGTTCCTCAATACTCGGCTCTGTGAACGCCTTGCCCTCAAGGGCAGAGATTATCTCGGAGAAGATAAAGGGGTTGCCAACCGCCCCTCTGCCGACGGCAATTCCGTCAGCCCCTGTCTCACGAAGCATGGCGAGTGCAGATGCACCGTCAACTATATCTCCGTTGGCAATAAGGGGCATATGCAAACTATCCTTTACATTCTTAATGATTTCTCGGTCTGCAAGGCCGCCGTACATCTGCTCACGCGTGCGTCCGTGGATGCAGAGAAGGGAAGCACCACCCTCCTCGGCCGCCAGGGCACACTCTACGGCATTGATGCTGTTTTTATTTATTCCTGCGCGAATTTTCACCGTGGTGGGAATATCTACAGAGGTGGCAACCGCCCTTGTTATCCTCTCGATAAGCTCGGGACTTTTCATAAGGGCAGAGCCCTCACCGTTGCCGAAGATCTTGTTCACAGGGCAACCCATATTAATGTCTATTGCCACAGGGCGCACGCCCTCCTTGGGATTTGCGAGAGTATGTGCCGCCTCTGCCATAATCTCGGGCTCGGAGCCGAATATCTGCACCGAAACAGGCCCCTCGTCAGGGAGGATACGAGCCAGGGCAAAGGTCTTCTTATCGTTAAAGACTACAGCCTTTGCACTCACCATCTCGGTGACCGAGTGCTCCACACCGTACTTACGGCAGACAAGACGCATAGCTCTGTCGGTATATCCTGCCATAGGTGCAAGACAGAGGCCGTGGGTCATATTCAATTTTCCAAGACTGACTGCCATAAGCATCCCTCCTTTTTTTCTTACATTTTACCACATATTTTTCTACTTTTCAAGGCAAAACTTACCCTTTCTATTGAAAAGGGGATTTTTTTATGTTAAAATAATAAAAAAAAGATGAAAGGAGCATCCGTATGGCAGAAAGACGTTGGACAGACGAGCAGCTGTCGGCTATAAATACACGCGACAAGACCCTGCTTGTGTCTGCTGCGGCAGGCTCGGGCAAGACGGCTACGCTCACCGAGAGAATCATTCGCTCTCTCACCGACCCTGTATCCCCTATGGACATTGACTCCATACTTGTAGTTACCTTCACCAATGCGGCGGCAAGCGAGCTTCGTGCCAAAATTTCTAAGGCGCTTACCGATGCGGTGGAAAAAAATCCCGAGGACAAGCATCTGAAAAGACAGCTCTACCTTCTTCCCTCGGCAAAGATACGCACCATAGACTCCTTCTGCAACGACCTTCTGCGTGCCAACTGCGACAGAGTGGGTCTGCCTCCTGTTTACCGTATTGCCGACACCGCCGAGTGCGAGCTTCTTGCTATCTCGCTTATCGAGGGACTTATTGAGTCGGTGTACAACGGAGAGCTTCCCGAGATTGCAAGTCCCGAGGAGTTTGACCGCCTTTGCGACTGTCTCACCGACACCAAGCGCACAGAGGACCTGGCCGAGGTATTCAGATACATTCACCTTAAGTGTGACAGCGCTGAGGACGGCATTGACCTTTTAAAAACACTTATTGAGAATTATTCTCTTACCGATATTCCCGTAGAGCAGAATCCCTACGGAGCATACCTGATGGCCAGATTCTCGGAGATGCTTAATCATTACATCTGCGCCACCGAGAAATATCAGCCCATTTTCTCCTCGGGCACAGAGGCCGAGCAGAAGTATTCTCCTATGGTGGATGCTGACCTTGGGCTGATTAAGAGGCTGGCATCCTGCACCGCCTATGAGGATGCAAGGGCTGCCATGGAGGGTGTCGCCTTCATGCGTAAGCCCGACGTCCGTAAAAACAGGACCGAGGATATGGATGCCTACAGCCTGCTTCGTGATATGATGAAGGCCGACGTGGTGGACTTTAAGAAGTACTTTGTTTACACCACAGAGATGTGGCGCGACCTGTTTGATTCTCTCCACTCACTGCTTTCTGTACTTTATAGATTTGAGAGCAGATTTGATTATCTGTTTATAGAGGAAAAGCGCCGTCGCGGTGCACTCTCCTATGCGGATATTGAGAGATATGCTTACAAGTGTCTTATCAAGGACGGAGAGCTTACCGATATTGCCAAAAACGTGGCAGCTCAGTTTGAGGCTATCTATATCGACGAGTATCAGGACGTAAACAGTCTGCAGAATCGTATTTTTGAGGCTATCTCTAAGCCTAACAACCGATTTATGGTTGGTGATATCAAGCAGTCTATCTACGGCTTCCGCTCCGCCTGTCCCGAGATATTTGCCAATATGAAGGCATCCTTCCCCGGACTTGAAAATGCCACAGGGGACTGTGCCTCTATCTTCATGTCTAACAACTTCAGATGCGATAAGTCTATCGTTGATTTTGTAAATAAGGTGTTTGACCGTGCCTTCAGCCTTGTCGGTGACTCTATAGGCTATCAGGACGGCGACCGTCTTGTTTATACTAAAATCCAGCCCTTCGGTGAGCCCGAGTATATTTACCCCGAGGTATGTATGCTTGACAATACCGATGACGAGGAAAAGATGCACCCTGCAAGAGTGGTGGCCGAAAAGATATTAGGCTTGCTCCAAAACGGCAGGCTCAGTAACGGAAATCCTATCCGTCCCTCGGATATTGCAATCATTCTCCGTAATGCAAAGGACAGAGACGTAAAGTATGCTGCGGCTCTTGAGGAGCTGGGTATTCCTGTGACCATTTCGGGCGCAAAGGACTTCTTCCTCTCTCCCGAGGTGCTTCTTAGCCTTTGTCTGCTTAATACTATTGACAACCCCAGACGTGATATTTATCTTGCAGGCCTTCTGGCCTCTCCCCTGTTTGGCTTTACAGCCGACGACCTCTATCTTGTGAGAGGGCAGGGTGGCGAGAGCCTTTACGAATCGCTTACGAGATACGTGGAGCTTAATCCCGACTTCAGCAAGGGCGTTTACTTCCTCGACCGACTGAATTATTACAGGACCATAGCCGAGGGCGTTTCGGTTGACACCCTGATATACAAGCTTTATCACGAGACAGGTCTGCTCGCCCTCGCGTCCAAGAGTGGCGGTAAGGATAATCTGACTCTGCTTTACGATTATGCCAGAAGCTATGAGGCAGGCTCCTTCAAGGGTCTTTACAACTTTATCAGCTTTATCAATAATATTATCGACAAGAAAACCACCTTTGACGATACCAGAGTCGGCGACTCTGTGGATGCGGTGAAAATCGTTACCTCCCACGCGTCAAAGGGACTTGAGTATCCTATCGTTTTCCTTGTGGAATGTGATACCAGAATATACAACAAGGAAAGAGCCTCCCGTCTTGCCTTCTCGGAGGACTTTGGCATTTCCTTCAGACTCCGCACCCCCTCGGGTCTTGCGGTGGTGAATAATCCTGTGCAGAATGTTATTAATCACAGGATAGAAAGAAAGCTTTATGAGGAGGAGCTTCGCGTACTTTACGTTGCTCTTACCAGAGCGCGCGAGCGACTCTATTGCATAGGTGTTTGTCCGCTTGAGAAGAGAGATGAATACGAGACCAAGATGTCTCTTATCCGTGAGAATCTGTCGGAATACTCCTTCAGAGAGCTTTCCTCCTATCAGGAAATCATCATTACCTGCGAGGGCAGAGATGCTCTTACAGAAGAGGAGTTTATCGGCAAATCGGTGGCAGATGATATGCCTATCGACAAGAATGATGAGGAGAGCACTATAGAAATTAAGGCTGACGCAGAGCTGACCTCGATTCTTAGCGATAGATTCTCCTTTGTATATCCCAACTCCGTCCTCACCTCCTTGCCCGAGAAGATGTCGGTATCCAAGATGTCTCCCACGGTGCTTGACGGCACAGATGCCGAGGCAGTAAGCCTTGAGACCCCAAGAGATGAGGAGGAGAGAGCCATTCTCCCCGCCTTTATGGTTGGTGGCAGCTCCGACGAGAGCGCGAAGAGGGGTATTGCAACTCACCTATTTATGCAGTTCTGTAATTTCAGCGACCTTCGTGAAAAGGGCGCATCCCCCGAGCTTCAGCGACTGGTAAGCGAGGCCTTTATCTCTAAGGAGGATGGCGAGCGAGTACGCATTGGTGAGATCGAGAAATTCAGGAAATCCGCCCACTTTGATGAGATCCTTTCGGCAAAGAAGGTATACCGTGAGTTAAGATTTAATCTGCGACTTAAGGCATCTATGTTCACCGAGGATGAGAGCAAGATTTCGGCCCTTGGTGACAGAGATATTCTTGTGCAGGGTGTTATCGACTGTATCGTGGAGCGCGCTGACGGAGGTCTTGCCCTCTATGACTACAAGACCGACCGACTTACAAGAGAGGAGCTTTCTGACAGAGCTCTTGCCGAGGCGAAGCTTCGGGACAAGCACAAAATGCAGCTGGGCATCTACTCCATGGCGGTAGAAAAGATGTTTGGCAAAGCGCCTGATACTGTGGCGGTTTACTCTCTGCCTCTTGGCGATACAATTCTTATTAAATAAAAACACGCGGATTTGCAAACAAAGCTTTGCAAATCTGCGCTTTATTATGTTTTTTTGATTATCTTTCGAGGGTTATAGCATCCTCGGTGATGGTGAAGGTGATGTCGAAGGTCTGCTCACCTCTGGTAACGTTCATCACGATAACACTACCCACGCGTGCGGTGAGCATATGCTCGGGAATAACGTAAACCTCGGTGGCAATAACCGTCACACCGTCAACGGTGATGGAGTTAACAACGTCGCCGATCTGTACCTTGCCGTATGCAAGGCTTGTGGGAGAAACGTCCATAACCTCTACCTTTGCACCCTCAAGAAGAGTGCCGTTTTCATCGATAACAGGGCCGATAACCTTCGAGGAAATGGTGATACCGAGAAGAGCACGGTTAAGCTTGGTCATATTAACACCGTCGCAGTGGTAGAGTATGTTGTCTGCAAGATTCTTTACAAGGTCGATGGGAATTGCATATCCCATATTGTCAACGTCGGAGCCCTGAATCTTGGCACATACGATACCGATAAGTCTGCCGTGTGCGTCGTAAAGACCGCCACCCGAGTTACCGTGGTTAACAGCCGCATCCACACGCATTACGCGGAGAGTAACAAGCTGACCGTCAGCACCCTCGAGCTCCAGGTTTTCACTTCTTACGCTGATGATACCCTGAGTTGCGGAGAAGCCTGATGCCTCGGGATTACCTACGGCATAGACCGTGTCAAACACTCTTACGTTTGCGGATTTGCCAAGCTCTGCAGCCTTTGCATAGCTGTTTTTCAGAATCTCGCTGCCCTCGATCTTGATCACTGCAATATCGTATGCGGTTGTACCGCCGATGTAGGTAGCCTTGATAGCATAGGTCTCAAGCACCATACCGAAGAGGTAAACCTTGATGTTGTTGCTTACAGTATTGCCGTCGGTAACAACGTGCTGGTTGGTGATGATGTAGGCGTCACCCTTCTCCTTGTCGATCTGGTAGATAACACCGGAGCCTGCGCCTGCGCTCATACCGAACTCGGCGATAATCATAACTGTGGAGAGCAGAGTCTGCTGGAGTGCAGGAACGTTCTCGGTATTGCCGCTTCCTGTACCGGGATAGAACTCGGGAATCTCGGTGTTGGTGTTGTCACCGCCACCCTGCTGCTGGTTGTTATTGTTGTTTTCGTTATTATTGTTATTGTTATTATTTCCGCCGGGGTTCTGGTTGCCCTGCTGCTGATCCTGATACTGGTTGTACCAGTCCTCATAGATGCCGTAGTCAAAGAACAGGCAGGAGGACATGGAGAAGAGTGTGGTCAGCACCAATATCAGCGCCACCGCGGTGCGGAGAATTTTCTGATTGCTAATCATTTCGTAAAATCCTTTCTAGATTGTAAAAAAATCGTATTTTTTACGAATTTACATTGACATTTATTATTTTAGATGATAAAATTATATCAAAAATATTAATAATAATCAATAGTTTATTTGTAAAATTTTAAAAAGGGAGATAAAATATGTCAGTAGCAATTATCACAGGTGCCTCCAGCGGTATCGGTGCAGAGTTTGCCAAGCATTATGCAGGCAGGGTAGACGAGCTTTGGCTTGTTGCTCGCAGAAAAGAGAAAATGGTAGAGCTGGGTGAGGCTCTCGGAGTGAAATATAAGATTATTGCGGCCGACCTTTGTCAGAGAGAGGGCATCGAGGCCATTCGTGCCCAGCTTGAAAATGAGAAGCCTGAGGTTAAGTATCTTGTCAATGCGGCAGGCTTTGGCGATTTTGGCGGATTTGATGAGATAAGCGAGAAAAAGGTGGAGATGATGATCGACCTTAACGTGAAGGCTCTTGTTTTAATCACCCATATGGTTATCCCCTATATGCCTCGCGGTGGCAGAATTATTCAGATGGGCTCAGGCTCCTGCTTTACTCCTCTGCCTTATTTCAACACCTACTCCTCGGGCAAGGTGTTTGTGCTTCACTATACAAAATCCTTGAATTTTGAGATTAAAAAGTACGGCCTTCGTGCCACCTGCTTCTGTCCCGGCTGGGTACATACCGAGTTTATCGGCAAGGCTACCGCAAAGGACGGGATTACCAGACCTCGCGAGGATGCGATGAAGCCTCTCCTTAACTGCGAGAAGGTGGTGAAGGGCTGTGTAAGGGCCTCCGATAAGGGCAGAGCAATGTACGTTACCAACTGGTATACCAAGCTGCAGCATCTTCTCTTTAAGCTTGTGCCAGACCCCATATTAACTCATATCTGGCTCTCTATGCTTGATAGAAAGGAAAAGTGATGAAAAACAATAACAGAAAGCATCTTGCCCCAGGCACTCTCCTTGCACCTGTGCCCCCTGCGCTTGTAAGCGTGGGTGATTTTGAAAATGCAAATCTTATTACTATCGGCTGGACAGGTATTCTTGCATCTACTCCCCCTAAGACCTATATATCGGTAAGACCCTCCAGATATTCCTACGAGGTGCTGAAAAAGCACAGCGAGTTTGTAATTAATCTTCCCTCTGTCAAAATGGCAAAGCAGGTTGACTTTGCAGGCATTTACACAGGAAGAAAGGTGGATAAGTGGAAGAAATGCGGTCTCACCAAGCAGAAGAGCGAGATTGTTGACACGCCCACCGTGGCTGAGTGTCCCATCGCACTTGAGTGCCGTATCACCGATATAATTCCCATGGGCTCTCACGACGTATTTATGGCGGATATCGTAAGCGTTTCCTGCCAGGAGAGCATTATTGACGCAGAGGGCAGAATGCACTTTGAGGATGCCGACCTGCTTGCCTATGCACACGGTCAGTATTACTCTCTCGGCCAGGTGGTTGGTCGCTTCGGCTTCTCTACCGACAAGGAGAAAAAATCCGACAAAACAAACATAAATACCAAGAAAACACCTAAAATTACAGAAAAAAAGCATTTCTATGAGAATGCACCCAAGGGCAAGAGAGTTAAGAAAAAGCCCACCGACAAGAACAAGGGTGCTCCCCACGGCAGAAGAGGAGCGGCTAAGAAATGAGGGCTGAAACCGAAAAGATAAGAGAGAAGGTCCTTCAGCTTATCCGTGCCGAGTTTGAGAGCGATGCCGCATTTGAGAGGGAGATGGAGCTTAACGAAAAGACGGTCAGCAATTGGCGTCGCGGCAGGTCCACCTCATTTATGAGCATTTTGCCCGAGCTTTCCTTAAAGTTTGGTGTTAACGTAGGTGAGTTGCTTGATATTCCTCTTACAGATGATAGCTCCGAGCTGTCGGAGGAGGAGCTTGAGCTTCTTACCCTCTATCGTAAGTCTCACGTTTTGCCTAAAAGGATGCGTCTCGCCCTGAAGCAGACCATAGAGAATACCGTAAACATGTATATCGATGCTTTCGCAGAGCAGAAGAAGGCAAAGAGACAGAAAAAATAAGGCTTGACAAAGCAGAAGAAAAATTATATAATAAAATCGCGTTTGGGGAATTTATTCCTATTCAAAGCAGGGAAAGGCGGTGTAAATCCGCCACAACAGCCATTGCCGTTACGAGAGGGTGCGGATAACCGCGCAGCCAGCTCTCTCCCAGTCGGAAGGCCTGCCTTACGCACACTTTAGCATTTCCTTGGGCAAGTGGGGGAGAATGTAAATTCGAAATTTGAGATTCGGGATATAAGGCTTCGGCTTTGATTTCGGATACTTTTCGCATTTATTCACCGCCCATTTTTGTGGGCGGTTTTCTTTTACCAAAGATTTGCTTTTTCTAAAAAGAAGAAAAAGAGGTAAAAAAATGAAAACAAGAATTTTATCATTGGCATTAGTCTTGGTTATGATAATTATGGCCATGACATCCTGCGATTTTCTCTGGGGTGACGTTGCAGACAGCGGCTTTGTTACCGTTGTGGTTGAAAATCCGGACGGCACATACGACGTTTACAAGACCTATCTTGAGGAGGTAGCAAACAAGCAGGAGGGTGCAAAGGGTATTGTCGAGCACCTTAATGCTGCAGAGGAGAATCCCCTCTATCTTGAGATGGTGAATAGCACCTACGGTGCATACGTTTCTGCTATTGGCTCTATCAAGGAGGATTTCACCACCTCCACATACGTAATGGTTTACACCTCTGTGGCTACCGATAGCTACGAGGGCGCGCCCACCGTTGATTACGAGGGTGTTACCATGTATCAGGCAGGTGTCGGACTCAGCGGTATGAGTGTGGAGGAGGGAACGATTATCCTCTTCCGCCTTGAGGTTTCTGTTTGGTAATTTTGGAGTAAACAATGAACTTACTTGGAAATAATAAAGGTGAGATAGGAGCAAGAACGGTTGCACTTGTGGGTATTATGGCTGCGACTCTTGAGTGTGGAAAGCTGATTTTGTCCTTTCTTCCCAACGTGGAGGTTGTAACAATTCTCTGCGCTCTTTACGGTTATATCTTTGGCTGGTTGGGTGTTGCGGCGGCCCTTGTATTTGTCTGTGTCGAGCCTCTTATCTGGGGCTTTGGTAGCTGGATGATTACTTATATCGTATATTGGCCTCTCGTGGCTTTTGTATTTATGCTCCTCTCAAAACGCGGGGTAAAGAACCGCTGGATACTCACCGCCGTTGCCTGTGGGCTTACACTTTTATTCGGTGTGCTCTCGTCTATAGTTGACACGGCCTTTTATCTTGGCATAAACGAGGCGTATTTTAGAAATCTCATACTTTATTATCTCCGCGGTATAGTATTTTACTCGGTGCAGCTTGCTTGTAATGCGGCTCTGTTTCCCACGCTTTTCCCATTCCTTGCAGAGAAGCTTAAGATGATAAGGTCCTATTGGAGATAGTTAAATAGTCGCTTGTGACTTTGTCACGGAAGCCCTCCTTTTTCTTTGCTATAATGTAGACACAAAGAAACCAAAAAGGAGATTTAATATGTCAGCTATAAGACTTAATGAGGATAATTTTAACAGAGTGAGAGATAACGAGGGAGTGTCCCTCCTTGACTTCTATGCAGATTGGTGCGGCCCCTGCAGAATGGTGCTTCCCATTGTGGATGAGATCGCAAAGGAGAGGGAGGACCTGCTTGTTGGTAAGATCAACGTAAACGAAAATCCCGACCTTGCACGCGAGTTTGGAGTAATGAGCATTCCTATGCTCGTGGTTATGAAAAACGGTAAGGTGATTAAGAGCTCTGTAGGCGCAAAAAACAAGGCGCAGATACTTGAAATGGTTAATGCGTAATTAAAAAAGGGACTGCAAATGCAGTCCCTTAAAACTTATATAGCCATTTGTCTTAGGCGCTTTTTGTCGAGAATTTTAATACCCTCGCTACGCGAGACGGTTACAAGTCCCTCGGATACAAAGTACTTAAGCATTCTGGAAACAACCTCTCTCGCCGAGCCCATATACTTTGCTATCTGCTCGTGAGTAAGCTTTACTGTTTCGCTACCCGTCTTGCTCACCTCGTCAAGCAGGAAGATGGCAAGTCGTTTATCAAGACTCATAAAGAGTATCTGCTGCATAACCCACATTACGTCGGAGAAACGGCTGAGGGCGGTCTCGTAGGTAAAGATCTTCACCTCGTCGGATCTCTGCCATACACCCTCGTAGGCGCAGCCGCCCACAACAACGCACTCGCTGTCCTCCTCCGCGTCGATAAGCACGTCAAAGGTCAGGGTATGAAGCACGCATGATGCCGAGAGGATACAGGTATCTCCGGGGAAAAGACGGTAAAGAGTGACCTCCTTGCCCTCGTCGGAGAGCATATAAAGACGCAAAGAGCCTGTCTTTACCAAAATTACACCGGTACAGTCGTTGCCGTCGTGAATGGTGCGACCTCTCTTATATTCAAATTTCATCGAGGAGCGCAGGAAGGTGTCCTTGTCGTGCTGACTAAGACTTTCCCAGAAGGGAAATGCACTCTCAAAAAGTTCTGTAAGCTCTTTGGTTTCCATTTGAAAACTTCCTTAATCTTTTTATATATAGGATTATACCACTCTTTTCCATTTCTGTCAATGAAATATTTTAAAGTGTGACTTGGTCACATACTTTGCCGTCTTTAGGTGGTATAATAAGGGTGTAAAAAACAAAAACCACTTTCGGAGGAAATTAAAATGTCTAATACGAAATTCTATATTTGTGAAAAGTGCGGTAACCTTGTTGAAAAGATCGATGATTCGGGCGTGCCTATGGTATGCTGCGGTCAGAAGATGACTCCCATCGTGGCAGGCACGGTTGAGGCAAGCCGCGAGAAGCACATTCCTGTTGCATCTGTTGAGGGCAACGTTGTTAAGGTTTCTGTTGGCTCTGTTGAGCATCCCATGGCAGAGGAGCACTCTATTCTCTGGGTAGAGCTTAAGACCGACAAGGGTGTGCAGAGAAAGAATCTTAAGGTTGGCGAGCCCCCTGTAGTAAGCTTTGCACTTGTTGATGAAAAGCCTCTTGAGGTCCTTGCATATTGCAATCTTCACGGACTCTGGAAGAGCGAAATTTAATTAAAGGAGATTAACAATGAACGAGAGAGTACACCAGCTTTTAAACGAGCAGATCAATAAGGAGCTTTACTCCGCATATCTTTATCTTGATTTTTCCAACTACTTTAAGCGCGTGGGCCTTGACGGCTTTGCAAATTGGTATATGATTCAGGCACAGGAGGAGCGCGACCACGCAATGCTCTTCTATCAGTTCCTTCAGAATGAGAGCAAGGAGGTAACACTTCTGGCTATCGATAAGCCCGACAAGGAGCTTAATAGTCATATGGCGGTGCTTGAGGCAGGCCTTGAGCACGAGAAGTACGTAACCTCTCTTATCCACGATATTTATGCCGAGGCGTATAAGGTTCACGACTTCCGTACCATGCAGTTCCTTGACTGGTTTGTAAAGGAGCAGGGCGAGGAGGAGACCAATGCTAATGATATGATTACCAAGATGGAGCTTTTCGGCTCTGACGCAAGAGGACTTTATCTTCTTAATCAGGAATTGGCCGCAAGGGTTTACTCAGCACCCTCACTTGTGCTATAATAAATAACAGGGGCGGGAATCACCCGCCCTTTATTACAATAAAAAGGATGTTATAAAATGGATATGGTATTACTGGCCACCGCCCTTGGAGTTGGCGGAGCGACGGTTATAGGAGCGCTTATTGGCTTTGGATTTAAAAATATATCCCACAAATTTTCGGATATCATACTTTCCTTTGCCGCAGGAGTAATGCTTGCGGCGGCCGTGCTTGGTCTGATAATCCCCTCGGTTGAGAACGGTTCGACATACGGTATGCCCGTAGCCCTGCTAATAACGGTGTCGGGTGTATTCGTCGGAGCGCTTTGCCTTAACCTTATAGACAAGATAGTGCCTCATCTTCACGCCCTGGCAGGAGTGGAGAGCGAGGAGCATAAAAATGAGGGATTATCAAAGATCCTGCTTTTCGTTATGGCCATTGCCATACATAATCTGCCCGAGGGAATTGCGGCAGGCGTTGGCTTTGGACTAGGAGAAGAAGGAAGAGCGCAGGCCTTGATAATCGCGGCAGGCATTGCCCTGCAGAATATTCCCGAGGGTATGGTGATAATCGCGCCTATGCTGGCCGCGGGGGTGAGCAAAAAACGTACTCTGCTTATCGCCTCGCTCACAGGACTTGTAGAGGTTATAGGAACGCTTATTGGATACTATGCGGTTGGAATTTCGGTTGTCGTGTTGCCATTTGCCCTTGCCTTTGCAGGCGGGACGATGCTTTACGTCATAAGCGACGAGATGATCCCCGAAACCCACGCCCACGGCGCACAGAGAGGCGCAACCTATGCTTTGCTTGTCGGATTTTGCCTTATGATGTGTATGGATTTTCTGCTGGGATAACCCCGGTTTATATTTAAAAAGCCACCCAAATGGGTGGCTTTTTGTTTACTATTATTTACATTTAGCTCTTGTAGAAGGTATTTCCACCAATGAACTCGCGCACGAGAGAGGTGGGAGGAATCTCGAAATCTACGTCTGCCTCGTGGATAAAGTTGAGCACCTTTACTATGGACTGTACCTGGTCAAAGCACTCGTCCTGAGGGTGCACCTCCTTTAAAAGAGGGAAGATGTGTTTTTTCAGCACCGCAAGCTCGTAGAGAGTGGAGCTGTTAAACATAACGTCGGCATTTTCCTGGAAGGGATAAATCCATTTTTCCTCGCCTGCTCTTACCGATTGCCACATATCGAGGGTGTGGGCTACCGATGCACCGCGTGTTTCGTAGTCTCGCACTATTCTTCTGAGAAGTCTCAGGTAGCTTGAGGGGATACGGTTGTGGTCATCGAGATTAAGGGGAAGCAGTGGAGTTACGAAGAGACGGAAGATAAGCGAGGAATCAAGAGTCTCGGGTAGAAGCACAGGATTCATTGCGTGCAGACCCTCTACTATAATAACCGATTTTTCGTTAAGACGGAGCTTGTGACCGAGCCACTCGCGGCGTCCCTTCTTAAAGTTGAAGGAGGGGAGCTCCACCTCCTCGCCCTTGAGCAGAGCCTCGAGATGCTGACCGAAAAGATCGGTGTCAATGGTATTGATGTGCTCAAGGTCCACCTTGCCGTCGGGGCCGGGGGCAATCTTGTCGCGGTCGATGTAGTAGTCGTCAAGGCTCATCAGTATAGGCTTCTTGCCATGGACACGAAGCTGGGTGGAAAGTCGGTTGGCAGAGGTGGTCTTACCCGAGGAGCTGGGACCTGCCAGCATAACCGCCTTGATACCGCGGTCGCATATCATATCTGCAATCTCGGAGAATTTCTTCTCGTGCAGAGCCTCGTTTATACGGATAAGCTCACGAATTCTGCCGTTTTCCACAAGCTCGTTAAGGTCGGCAACCGTCTCGCACTCCATAAGCTCGCCCCATTCCTTACCCTCGCTGCATACGGCGAAGAGGTTGGGAAATTCCTTATACTGCGACACGCGGTCGGGACATTTCTTGTTGGGGAATACGAAGATAAAGCCACCCTCTGCCTCCAGAATATCAAAGGAGCGCAGGTATCCTGTAGAAGGAGCAACCTCGCCGTAGAAGTAGTCGGCATAGTCCCCGTGGCTGTAAACGTCAAAGTGGGGTATGGGACGGTAGGATAGAAGTCTTGACTTATCGGTTTCACCCTTTTCGTTGAAGAGCCTTATAGCCTCCTCGGTGTCAATTCTCTTACGGATAAGGGGAATATCCTCGTTTACAATATTGTCAACGCGCTCGCGCAGAGCTTCGGCAGAAAAGTCCTTTGCACCGCTTACCTTCACGTAAAGACCGCAGCCTACGGTAAAGCTCATCTTAGCCTCGGCCTCGGGCCAGAGCTGACGGAGCGCAAGGAAAAGCACAAACTGTGCGGTTCTGGTATATACCTCCTGACCTGCAGAGTCGGAGTATCTGATTAGACGGATAACACCGCCCGAAGCGGCAACCGCCTCTCTCACTCTCTCGGAGTCAGGACGCACGTCCTTTTGACGCAGGGGAATGTAGTTAAGGGTGAAAACGTCACCCGCAATTTTTGCTGCTATGGGGTCGGTGGACAGCTTTCCCGTCACAAGACCCATTTCTTTTATTATATCAAGTAATGATTGACCGCCTCGTGCAGTAACCTCGCGGCCCTCTATTATAAGCTTCATAAATTCTCCTCTTTCTTTTCTTCATCATTATATGCGTCACTCTCGTTATTATTAACGTTTTCTTTTGATTTTCTTAAAAGACGCATAAGCTGAATGCCGTTTATTGTAATAAGCGATGCATTAAGCACCACTACAGGCATGGAATTTGTAAACAGGGCGTATAAAAGGCTGATAAATCCGCCTGTCATATTGACGGCACGCATCCATTTCATATCTGTCATTATAAAGGAAACGAGGACGATTGCGGTACCGATATAGCCGAATATCTCAAGCAAAATCTTAGGATCCATAAAACAAAAAAACCTCCGAAAATAACTACTGAAATTAATCATCGGTAGTTAACCATTTTCGGCGGTTTGTAGAAACGTTTGCCCATATCGCAATCATATACCAGAATTCTTTAGCCTAAAGATTATACCACATTTTGCACAAAATGTCAAGAATTATACGATAAATTTTTAAACATTGTGAGGAATGACAAAAAATTAGACCCCGAGAAGTCGCATTCTCGGGGTCGATATGTGAATAGTATATAACCTTGTTAAATTTAAGGTTATCTTGTACCGAAAAGTATCCTCTCGAAAAGCTCGCGTGTTTTCTCCTGACCGATCGCCTTTTTAAATACGTCGGTGGAGGGGCCACCCTTTTCGATAAGACCGTTTACGTACACCCTTGCCTTTTCAAGCTTTGCAGCCCTGTCGGTGACGGGGGTCTTGCTCGATTTGATATATGCCTCAAAATGCTGATCGGTAAGGCTGTGCATCAGGTCGGTATGCTTCTTTTTGCCTTTTTTGGAGATAGAAGAAGAAAGCTTGATGCTGTCATACCAATGCTCACCCGGATCTCTCTCGGGGATAGAGGAGTATTTCTTCTTCGCCTTTACCCCGTTCATTTCGGCCTCGGAATAATCACCGAGCAGGGTGTCGTACAGCTCTACGATGAGAGTGTCGTTACCCATAGCAAAAATTCTGTCGTAGGAGTAGAGGGGGAGATCAATCTCGGTGGGGTTAATGATAAGGGTATCCATCTGCATAAGACCGAAAAAGCCCTTTGCCGTCATTACAGAAAGGTGACCGAGGCCCTCTGCCTTAAAGGCGGAGATGGAGAAATCCATACCGTTCACCTTCATCTCGGCAAACTCACCGCAGTCAAGTGGGGTAAGAGGAAATCTCTCGTTAACAAGTGTCTTGAGTCGGTTTACCATATCAAAGCTCCAGCTCCTTGAGACCGTTTCTGTGGAGAAGGTATACACCTGCAAGGAAGGAGCCCTGACCTACTACGTTAATACCCTCTGCGATCCAGTTCCAGATAGCCTCATCAAAGTTCTGACTGGAGAGATAACCCATACAGAGAGAGCAGATAAATGAGAGCACGAAGATAGCGATCACACCATGCTTCTTCATTTTAGCCGCGATAATGCAAAGGCAGGTGTCAAGGACGCCAAGGCCTGCAACCATCATACCGATAAATATGAAGGTGTTTACACCGTACATTTTCTTCTTTTTAAGGAGAAGCATCAGGAGAATGCCCACACCTGCAAGAAGGAAGCCGACAGACTGGGTGGGGAAGAACATCTTGTTAAGGAATTCTACGTTAACATGAGAAGCCGCATAGATAAGCTTCCAGGTAGCCTTGCACGCACCTGCAATAGCAACTGCGGACGTACCGAGTGCAAAGGTGATGAAGGTGATAAGATCCATTTTGTTATAGAGATCGCGCATGAGGATTACAGCACCGATAGCAAAGCAGATAACGGGTATGTAGTCAACCAGTGCCATTTCAATAGTGAAATCCATTGTAAATCTCCTTTACTTTTCTATCTTGTTGAGGTGATAAATGGGGAGAAGGGGAATGATAATGGGGGTCTTGTTTGCGTAGGAGGTGTATTCCTCGTTGCTGCCGTAGCGAGCCATCTGACGCTTTTCAAGACGCTGCGCACCGTTGAACATAATGAATACGATTGCTATGTAAGCAAAGATAGCCATAGCCCACTGACCGATACCGCAGTAGGTGGAGATACCGCTTACGAATACGCCTGTCCAGAAGATGATTTCACCGAGATAGTTGGGGCAACGGCACATCTTGTAGAGGCCCTTGGTAGCAACCATATCGGGTCTTTCCTTCTTCTGCTGGGACTTCTGTTCGTCTGCGATAGCCTCAAGAATGAGACCGCCGATAGAGATAACGAAGCCAACGATGGGAAGGATAATGTCGGTAGACGCATTGGTGTAACGGAAGAGCATGGGAGAAACCTGAGTAACGTAAAGAGCCGCAACGGTAATCCAGATGGTTGCAAGCACGAAGATGGGCATCTTCTTTTCGCCGTTCTTTGCAAGGGTGTCCTTGGCAACGTCGGTCTTCTTGAAGGTGATGTTCTTAAGCTCTCTTACAAGAAGGAAGCCGGAAAGACGGATACCGTATGCAAGGAAGAGCGCTGCCTGGATAAGAAGTACCCAGAGGGGAGCATCGGTGGGGCTTACGAGTGCCATAACGAGAATGGCAATACCGCCACCCGCTACGGCAAAGCCGTAACCGATGGAGAGGAAATAAACGAACTTATAGAAGCCTACTGCACAGAGCACAGCGCAAACAATGTAGAGAATTCCGAGAAGTGACCAAGGCATTAGTTTGTACCTCCGAAGTATTCGTTAAGATATTTCTTGAAGCTGCCCTCACCAACGCAGGTGTCACCTACGAGATCGTGAGAGAGTGTCCATTTGGAGAAGAGGATAATGTCGTGCTTGCCTGCCATTCTGATCTTAGGAAGGTTTGCAAGAATACCGAAGAGCCAGATGGGAGCCCACTTGATAACGAGGGGCTTGCCTGCTGCGGCAAAGCACATCTCTGCCATCTCTACGTAGGTGTAGGTCTCCTTACCGCCTACGTTGTACGTAACGTTGGTCTCACCAAGAGTATCGACGATGAAATGTGCAAAGTCGGGGCAGTCGATAACGTTTGCCTTAACCTCGCCAAAGTTCTTGAGAAGCTGCATCTCACCCTTCTCAACCATGGGCTTGAATACCTTTGCGATATCGTAGAAGTAGCCTGTAGGACGGTGAATGATGTACTCAAGACCGCTCTTCTTAAGAGCCTGCTCAAAGAGGAACTTTGCGTGGAGCATAGGCACCTTTTCAGCACCGGGCTCATCGCAGGAAATTACAGATATGTAGTTGAACTTCTTAACGCCTGCAGCCTTTGCCTCGTTAAGAATGTTGAGGTTACCCTTAAGGTCGATGTCGTATGCGGTAACCTTGGTGGATGCACCGGTAAGACCAACGGTGGAGATAACCATATCTGCACCCTCGCACATACCTGTCATAGTGTCGGGGTTGGTAGCATCGATCTGCTTAAAGGTGTACTTGCCCTCCAAGCCCTCAATGCTCGCTTCTCTAAGGTCGGCAGCCACTACCTCGTGACCCTCCTTGATCAAAGCCTTAAGAATTTCAGCGCCAAGATTTCCGAAGGCGCCTGCCAAAACTATCTTCATTTGTAAACTCTCCTTTACTTTTTGGCCTTTTCCTTGGCTCTCTTGTCGTTGATTATCTTCATATGACTCTCGTCGATAAGCTCAACGCCGTTTTCCTTTGCCCATGCAACACAGCCCTTAAGAACAAGGGGGAGGAAGGGACGGGGAACACCAAGAATGGTCTTAAGTGCGTCGTCGGTGAACTTGATCTTGTCATCTACGCGGTCTGCTGCATAGCGTACAGACTCAAGAGATGCCTCGCGAACCTGGAGAAGCTCTGCTCTCATTCTGGTCTTTCTGTGGAACCAGAAGTTCTTGCTGTCACGGTAGCCGTAGTCTACGGGAAGGGCGGGGAAGTCCTTTGCTCTTACACCGTTGATGATAGCATCGGCGTACTTCTTCTTCATAAGAATCTTGTCGATCTTAAGGATGAAGTGAGCACCGAACTTAGAGGTGATACCGTTGAAATCGTTGTAGGGAGGCTCGTAGCCTGTAAGCTGACCTGCCTCAAACTTATCTGCTCCCTCAAGCTCTCTTACCCAGGTACATTCGATGGCCTGAATAGCGTCGGTGAGGACCATGGGACGCGCCTCACCAGTCTCCTCCTCGATAAGGCTCTTTTCAAGCTTGAAGTTGCACTTTGCCATCTTCTCCTCGGGCTTGTCACCGGGCCAGGAGAGCTTTACCGCCTCCTTAAAGGTCTTGGGGTTGTCGTCGATGAAGTTAAGTGTGCACTTGCCGTTCTTAAGAATGTTCTGTGCTGTGTTCGACGAGTTACGGCAGCAGAGAAGCATTGCATAATAGTCCTTACCTGCCACATAGTAGGGCTGAATGAGAGAGTAAGGGCCAAGATTGGTGGTACCGTCATCACAAAGGGTGCTGATAACCACAGTGGGCATCGGGAAATACAGAGAGGTCTGGTAGAAGTTATCCACGATGCGAAGATTTTCAAAGCTGGACATTTGTTTTTACTCCTTTATATATTTACTTTTATTTGATCTGAGTTGGGAGAAGCTCGTATATGTCATCAAATCGCTTGTCTGCCATAGTCCAGGTAAGGATGGCCTCCGCCACGTATTCTGCAAGAAAGGCGTCATCCATCGGACATATAGGCAGTATAAGAGCTGCAAGCTGGGAGCGAAGCTGCAGGTGTCTTTCGGTAAAAGCTAAGGAAAAGGCCTGCTTTGCCGCCTCGTCATTGAAGAGCGAGCTATACTGATATGAGAATTTTCTGAGAGAAAGATGGATAAATTCAAGATAATATCTGCGGTTTTCCTTGGGCTGAGCCGAGATGCTCTCCATACAATCTCTCCAGTCGTTAAGGATAAATGAAGCGATAAGATAATCCTTGGATTTAAAGTAGTTGTAAACAGTACCAACCGCCACACCGCAGGCTCCTGCGACCGAGCGAACGGTGGTGTTCTTGTATCCTACCTCTGTCAGCTGCTTTTTTGCTTCGTAAAGCAGCTGCTCGCGTATGTTTTTAATTATTTTTGGCATAGTTTTATTCCTTGCTGAGAGTAATTTTTACGTTATAAGCTATAAGTATGATTTAATACAAATGTTCTTTTATGAACCTGTTCATTATGATTATATAATCATTTGTTCATTTTGTCAATACTTTAATAAGAAATATTACAGGTATATAATACATTTGCAAATTATTAAAAATCATTAAACCTCTGTAAAACTTGTTGACAAAAGGAAATATTGGTGATATACTAAAGCAAAAAGGGATATCACTCCCGAAATATCTTGTGTCGCAGAGCTTTGGGTAGTGATCCCGGGTATTCTGCGGCTTTTTTATTATCACATACAAAGAAGGGAGAATTATTATGAAAATGACAAAGACCTTAAGAAAAACCACAGCTCTGATGCTTCTCATCACGATGTTCATCTTGATGACCTCTTGCTACGGCGGTTATTATGCACCTATGGGTGGTGCCTATGAGGATGCACTGTCGGGTGAAAATTACACCGAGATTATCGAGAATGCCTTTGTAAGCACCTCGGAGAACAACACCAGCTACTTCTCGATAGATGCCAATACTGCCAGCTATCCCAATCTCCGCAGTATGATAAACAACGGATACGATAACATACCCGTTGATGCGGTAAGAGTAGAGGAGATGCTTAACTACTTTACATACGATTATAAGAGCCCTGAGGGTGATGACATTCTTGCGCTCAATGCCTCAATTTTCGACAATCCCTATAACCCTGAAACCAAGCTGCTTACCATAGGTCTTGCGGCAGAGGAGATAGATTTCTCGGGCGTGCAGAACAACCTTGTATTCCTGATTGACGTCAGCGGCTCTATGAATTCGGAGGATAAGCTTCCTTTGGTACAGCAGGCGTTTATGATGCTCACCGAGTCGCTTAATCCTACCGACCGCATTTCCATCGTTACCTATGCAAGCGGTGACAGCGTGGCTCTTGAGGGTGCTTATGGATACGAAAAGGCTAAGATCATGGCTACCATCGAGGATCTTAGTGCAGGCGGCTCTACTGCAGGCTCTAAGGGTATATATAAGGCTTATGAGCTTGCAGAAAAATACTTTATCGAGGGCGGCAACAACCGCGTTATCCTTGCCACCGACGGTGATTTTAACGTTGGCACGGTAACCACCGCAGGCCTTGAAGCACTTATTTCCGCCAAGAGAATGAGTGGTGTTTACTTCTCGGTTTACGGCTTCGGCAGAGGAAACGTTCAGTCTGAAAAGATGGAAACTCTGGCACTTAAGGGTAACGGCACGTACAGCTACATCGACTCGGTAAAGGAGGCCAAGAGGGCTCTCGTTGAGGGCATCGGCGGTAGCATCGTTACCGTTGCAAAGGACGTTAAGGCGGGGATTACCTTTAATCCCGATCTGGTTGAAGCATTCCGTCTTGTCGGTTATGAAAACAAGCTGCTTACCGAGGAGGAGTTTAATGACTCTGATACCGATGCAGGTGAGCTTGGCAGCGGCCACACCGTCACCGTTGTTTATGAGATAAAGATGAAGGACGAGGGTGTCTTTGTGCGTGAGTCGGTGGAGAAGCTTGCCGACGTTATCATCAAATATAAGCCCACCGAAAACGTAGGTGGCAATGCAACCGATGAGAGGGAGCTTACCCTTGGTGTAATGAATTATCACTTCACAGGCGCGCCCTCCGACCAGGATATATTTATCGCCTCGGTTGTTGAGTTTGCACTTATCCTCCGCGACTCGCAGTATAAGGCGGAGGCAAATCTCGAGGAGCTTATAACCCAGCTTGAGGGACTTGACCTTGCGGGCGATGAGTTTAAGGTGGAATTCCGCGACCTTGTAAAGAAATATGCAGAAACACATTCTGACAATTAAGGAGAAAAAAATGGGATTTGATGAATTAAAATATGATGCCAGAAGAGCCCTGAGTGGCAACTGGCTTATCGCAATTATTGCGGCAATTATTGCAGGTCTGCTTGGTGCATCGGTGCTTAATAACGCAACCGCAAGCTATGACTACAGCTATGAGGATTTCGATGAGTCGGAGGACGTGGAAAATGACATCACCTCTATGATTCCCGATGAGGCTCTTGTATTTATCGGTGCGGTGGTCACCGTTTTCGCTATCGCAGGTCTTATTTATGCGATTATTATGTTTACCGTAGGAAGTGTGGTCAGCATAGGATACTGTAGGTTTAACATGGATCTGATAGACGGAATTCGGCCAAGCATAGGCACACTCTTCTCGGCCTTCGGTCAGATAAAGACCGCTATAGCTGTAAGGCTTCTTACAGGAGTGCTTGTGGGCATCGGATACATATTTTTGATAGTGCCCGGCATTATTTTAAGCTACAGCTATTCTATGGCAACATTCATTATGGCAGACAATCCTTATCTTACAACAACAGAGGTGCTCAGGGAGTCCAGAATGCTTATGAAGGGCAACAAGCTCAAGCTCTTCTGCCTTCACTTAAGCTTTATCGGTTACATCCTGCTCTGTATACTGACTCTCGGCATCGGTTTTATCTGGCTCACCCCTTATATGAACGCAACCTATGCGGCATTTTACCGTAAGATAAAGCAAAATGCGAATATCGTTGTATAATCTTTTGGGCTCCCTTATGGCAAGGGAGCCCTATTTTTGCAAGAAAATGCTTGTGCATTCTGTCAAAAATGCACCTTTGTATTTTGTTTAAAGTGCCGAAAATGAAGGATAAGCTCTTTAAAATTGCAAAAACGCTTGTATTTCTCTGCTTATTGTGATACAATACGCTATATTTATTTTTTAAAGGAGACAAAATTATGAAAAAGATTGTTGCTTTTATTTTGGTAATAGTTCTTATGCTTTCTATGGTAAGCTGTTCCGGGCTTCCTCAAGGATTACAGGGAATTGTTGATGCTATAACAGGAGGTCATCAGCACGAATTTTTTGTTCTTGATACTTTGTCCACTCCTGCAGGTTGCCTTACTGATGGATACGAGGTTAAGGTTTGCTCATGCGGAGAAAGACAAGAAAACGTCGTTGAAGCTACAGGACACGATATGCAGGTTATAATGGATGTTAAGCCTGATTGTACCCGTCCAGGATCCACCGATTATAGATGTGCTAACTGCGGTAAGCTTGAGTTTGAAAACATTGAGCCTACCGGACACAATTACGAAGAAACCCCTTCAGAGCCTTCAAGAGTAATCCGTTGCCTTAATGATGGTTGCTTAAGTTGCTACTTTGGTGAGTCTAACGGTAAGTACACCGAGGCTCTTACATTTAATTTCACCAAGGAAGACGAGGCTGAGATTGATGCAAAATATAATCAGGTGCTTGAAATGGTAAATGCTGCAGATGAGTATGATCCCGAGCTTCACGGCTATGCCGAAGAAGGTGCTCTTGCTGAGGAGTATGCTCTTGTTGATGCGGCTCATACCGAGTTTTATGATCTTGTAATGAACGCAATTTCTCAAAGACAGCTTGCCGAGGTTGCGTATTATTGCGACATGAAGAATAGCGCGCTTGAGGAAAACTATCTTTATATGATGGATTATTACACCGCAATTATTGCGAAGTTCTATAGCCTTTCCAAGCCTTTTTATGATTCCTGCTATCGTGATTTTTATTATTACGGTATGACTCAGGAGGAGATAAACGCGTTCCTCTTCGATTCCGATGTGCTTTCCAACGAGGAGTACACTAAACTGAAGGAAGAAAATAATGCGATCGAGGCAGAAATTCTTACTTTCTCAGAGTATAAACTTGTTGATTTATCCGATCTCACGGTTCCTGAGCTTTATTCTAGATTTGTTGCTAATAATAAAGCAATGGCAGAAATGATGGGATATGACAATTATCTTGAGTATGCGTATGAAAATGTTTACAGCAGAGATTATACCTATGATGATGTTGCAGAGCTTTACGATTATGTAAAGACATATATTTCCCCCTATGTTACGGATGCTTATAAGAGATATTATTATATGTCCCAGGGAACAGATTCTGAAAAGTTGGAGTTTAGCAATCAAATGAACATCGCTTTCTTCAACAATCTTCCCGCAAATACTACTCTTAACGATTACATAGACCTTCTTGCATTTACTTCTAATGCAGACAAACAGATTAGCTTCTCTGATGAATTTAACAATCTTATGGGCAATGGAAATATGTTCAGAGGCGATTATGGAGGAGCATTTGTTACTACTATTTCGGGTGTAAATATTCCTATTGCATATTTCGGAGCAGGAAATGATAACGCATTTACCGTTGCACACGAATTCGGTCACTATATGAACGAAATTTATAACGGTTCAGTCGAGGATCTTTCACAGTCTTACGATCTTCTTGAGATGCATTCTCAAGGTAACGAGATTCTTTATCTTTACTACCTCAAGGATCATATGACCATAGTTCCTTACTCCCGTGCCGAAGCATATCAGTTACTTAATATTCTTTATATCACAGTAGCAGGTATGATGATAGATTGCTTCGAGCGCGCAGTTTATCTTGGAGAGTACGACGGTACTAATGCTGATATTATCATGGCAGACAATGAAATCACTTTTGCAGAGTATGACCTTTTGTTTGCCGGCATTTGTGAGGATTTTGGTGTAGCTAAGAGTGACTTTGACAAAAACATCGGTAGTGTTTATGAAACATATTGGAGAAGAGGTATGACCTTCACATCTCCTTGCTATTATATTTCTTATTCTATCTCTGCTCTTTCTGTTCTTCAGCTTTATGAAATGGCGGCAAATGATGGATTCGATGTTGCAAAGAATGCATATCTTAAGCTCTTTACATACAGCGATGTGAGCGTAGATATGACAACAGCAGAAATTCTTAAATACGCAGGTATGTATTCCTTCAAAGACAAGGAGCTTTATATAGCTCTTGATGCATTTTTGGGAGTAAAGTACTGATAGAAACAACACAACCACCGGACTTAGCGTGATGTCCTTAACGGACAAACCAAGCAGTCAAATCCGTCTACGAGAACCTCTACTAAAGGGTGAAATCCGCCATTGGTGGATGAAATCGCTTTCGCAATGAAATTCTGCTTCGCAGGGTTGTATTTAGACGGATTTGATTTCATCCAAGGCATAGCATTGGATTTTATCGTGGTATTGCCACAATTTCATTAAAACAAACAGAAAAAGAGAGAACATTTCAGCTACAAAACTGATTTGTTCTCTCTTTCTGCTTGTAATATGGGCTTGGGCTTAACCCATTTTTCATTTGACTAGTCAAATGCAATGCTCGCACTTAGTAGCAACTTTCAAATTCTTCGCTAAGAACATTACCCATTGTTGGTGGTTGTGTTGTTTGCAAATTGTAAAAAATGAATTTTACCTTAAGCTCTTCACCTACACCGATGAGAATCCCGATATGACTCTCGAGCAGGTGCTTACTTATGCAGGCCTTACCTCCTACACCGATGAGGAGACCTTCAAGGCTATCAGCCAGGCTATCAAGTAAATCCCAATATATTCAGGGCAGAGGCGCCAAACGGTGCCTCTGCTCTTTTTTACGCAAAAAGCTCTTAAAATATTGCAAAACAGTATAAGGTGTCGGATTTTGGCATCATCTTGTTGTTGATATAGGTGTGGAAATTATCTATAATTAATGCATAATCACAAATTCGCAGACTGCCCACAGGAAAGCTTGACAGTCCCGAAAATATGGAGGTAATTATGATTTTTGCATGGATGCTTTTTGCGGTTGTTTTGGTAGGCACGAATGCCGTTATGGTTTCTCTGTCCTTCGACGAGGACGAGAGCACAACCCGTGGATTTAATTGTAAATAAGGTGGGAGAGGATTTAGTATGAATGCCGAGGAAAAAAAGAGATTAACGCTTTTGGCGGAAGGCTTGATTTTGTTTGGTTTGGACAGTGATAATGCTCTTTTTATAATTCAAGCATTTGTCGGAAAGCCGCAAAAAAGAGAAAAAATGTTGTTTTGGTTAGCTGATCATCCATGTGCCTCCCGCGAAGAAATATGGGATAAGGTGTTTGAAATTATAAATGAGAGGGAGAAAAATGATTTACTTAAGTAGACTTAAATTACCCGGCATTAAGCAAGAGCTTAAATATATAAAAGATGAAAAGAGAACCTATCTTGGCACCTTTTATCCGTTTAAAATTTTTGCAGATAAGGGGCTGGAGGAGGTTAAATTTGATACCGTCACAATCTTTTATGGTGGCAACGGCTCTGGAAAAAGCACATTGATAAACATTCTTGCCAGAAAAATGAATGCGATTCGGTTTTCCGAGTTTAACGACTCCCCTTTGTTTGATACGTATACAAATATGTGTTATATCGAGCACTATAGGATACCAAGATATAGCTGTGTGCTCACCAGCGATGACGTTTTTGATTATGTGTTAAATGCAAGAACGGTTAATGAAAGATTAGGCGAGAGACGTAGCGAAGTTGTTGATAACTATTTTAAAGTACACGAGGAATACCGTAGAGACCCAAGTATTCGTCAGCTGAAGGGAATAGATGATTTGGAACGTTGGAGGGAGGTTTCTCATATTTTATCTCCCAAGAAATCGATGTCTTCCCTTGTGAGAAAAAAGGTGGTAGAGCGTGACGTTAATCTCGGCTCCAACGGCGAAACGGCTATACAATATTTTGTTGATCGGATTGACAATCCGGGGGTGTATTTTTTGGACGAGCCTGAAAATAGTTTATCCATAGAATTTCAAATGCAGCTTGTCGAGTATATTCTTGCTACTGCGAGAGCGACCGGTACTCAGTTTGTTATAGCTACTCACTCTCCGATTTTCCTTTCAATAAAGAATGCGAGAATATATAATCTTGATGCCTATCCTGTAGAATGCTGTGAGTGGACCGAGCTTCCGAACGTGAGAAAATATTACGATTTCTTTATGGAGCACAGAGAAGAGTTTGAGAGGGCAGCTCTGTCGGATGGGCAAAGAGGTGAGACAGATAATGAAGAGAAAATCACACGCGGTATTGACAAATCAAGTCCTTATTGGCAGCCTTTGAAGGATGTGATAGTTACACTTGATGAAATGGTGGGGCTATCAAAGAAAAATCAGGTTTTGATTTATATCACCCTCGATACAGAAGAGAAAATTGCAAGGTGGTTTAATTGGGTATCAAGCAAATGCTACCACGGTGATTGCATAGCTGCTACAGAGGTGCAGATTGTCAGAGCGGCAGTAAAAATAGGAAAAGGAAAAGAGCCTGATTAGTTTAAAAATTATCGGAGGACATAAGGTGATACTGACAGAAACTCAAGATATTTTATTAGATGGATTGATAGCATTTGGAGTGGAGAAGGATTTGATTATTGGAATAATGCTTATGCTCAATGATGAAAGCAAACAGTATAGATTGATGGAGTGGATGGCTGATAATCCCGGTGCCACCTCTGAGAATATATTGGATAAAGCCTTAGAAATTGACCTTAGCTGATGCCAAAATGCGACAACTCGCTTTACAAAGTGCTTTGCTTGTGGTATACTTGTGGTATAGAATTTTAGTAAAGCATGGGGTGTGACATTATGAAACCTAACGAAAAATACAACAGAATCCGTCCGCTGAAGATATGGGAAATTCTGCAAAAGGAGACTGACGAGGAGCATCCTATGGGCACCGAGGAGCTGAGGGCAAGACTCAGAGAGTGCGGAATTGATTCCCATCGCACCACAATTTACGAGGATATCAAGATGCTTAACGATTGCGGCTATGAGATTATGACCCGTCGCGGTCGCGGTAATCTGTATTACGTTATGGACAGAAAATTTTCCGACCCCGAGATCCACGTGCTTCTTGATGCGGTGCAGGGTGCAAACTTCATTACCGAGAAGAAAACGGGTGAGCTTGTTGAGAAAATTGCCACTCTTGCAGGCAGCCAAAAGGGAACAATCTTAAAGCGAAATATCGTTCAGTTTAACACCAACAAGAGCACAAACGAGAGCATTTACTACTCAATCAGCGAGATAATCTCGGCCATTGAGGAAAAGAAGAAAATCGTCTTTTATTACTTCGATTATGATAATAATCATAGACGTATTTACCGTAATCCTAAAAACCGCGGTGAGATTTCTTACGAGCCTGTCAGCCGATTTGCCATCAGCCCCTTTGCCACCGTATTTGCCGACGGCAATTACTACGTAATGAGCTACTATCCTAAGTATAAAAAGGTGTCGCATTACAGGGTGGACAGAATGGAGAAAATCCAGGTTATAGACGACGAGGCAGATATGCCTCCTTATGAGGTTGCATCGGATGTTGCTACCTATAAAAAGCAGCTCTTCGGTATGTTTTCGGGCGAGGCCACCGAGGTGCATATCGAGATGGACAAGTCACTCCGTAATGCGATATTCGACCTCTTCGGCGACCATATCGTCATATATGATCACGGTGAGAATAGCGTAAGGTTCAAGGCCTCGGTGCAGGTGTCCCACCTGTTCTTTGGATGGTGCTGTTCTTTTGGTGATAAACTCAAACTCATTGGCCCGGAAAATATCGTCTCCGAGCTTCAGGAATACACAAAAACGTTAACTACGGTTTACAAATAACAGATTTTTTTGCAAATTAGAGGAAGAAAAATGAGCAAGTATGTTGTATACGACCTTGAGATGTGCAAAGTGCCCAAGGGGGTAAAAAGAGAAGAATTTGGCTGTCGTCAGGAGCTTATCCAGATTGGCGCGGTGCTTCTTGACGAGGAGTATAATACCATTGATAGCTTTATGACGTACGTAGCTCCTCGCTTCGGCTTTGTTGATTCCTTTATCGAAAAGCTGACCGGCATAACTCCAAGGGACACGCAGAATGCCCCCTCAACAGAAGAGGCGCTTGCCAAATTCCTCGCATGGATTCCCGGTGATGCCATATTGGTATCCTGGAGTGAGAGCGACCCGATTCAGCTTTACCGCGAGATTGACGGTAAGCAGATTGACCTGCCCGAGCTTGAGGCCTTTCTCGATGAGTCTATCGACTGTCAGCTGGAGTTTGAAGAAAGAATCGATGCCACACGCGCCTACGGTCTGGCAGAGGCGCTGTCCATAACAGGCATCGAATGTGACGCAGGCGCCCACGATGCTCTTGTAGATGCCAAAAACACCGCACTCCTCTTTGCAAAAATCAACCTCGAGCCTGTGCTCCAGATGAGCAAGTATTACATTACCGAGGACGATATGAGTCAATACCGCACCTCCGGATTGTTGCCCCGTATGCGTTATACATAAGGCTTTCAAATTTTAAAATCATAATCCAATAAGCGGCATTACCCTGATTCAAGATTTGAACCCCAATTTTGTTCTCAATATATTTTGCTACTAGCTAGTATACTATGTTTACTTTGCTACGGCAAAATGATACACATTAACTTTACCCCAAGACCGATTTTTATGTTTTTCTAGTGCTAAATAGTGCTTTTTAGTGCTATTCTGTCAACCAAACCGTACATTTTTGTGCTCTCGTGTACTACTGTCTCCACGTAGTCCGATTTACGAAGTGGTCAAACATGTGGTCAAAAAATAAGCCCTGCGTATCCGTTTTTTTGGGGATGCGCAGGGCTTGTTTTTGTTTATTGATCCCAATTTCTTTGGGAACAATAAACAAAGAATAAAAGAATTTCGCTGTTTAAAAATTGATATGCAGTAAACAAAGAAAACGACACTCATTTATAATACTTTTCCAACAGTTCTATCAACTCGTCCTCTAACGAGGTTAATTGCTCTTCCAAACTTTTGTTTGTTGGGAATAATCGGATTGTTCTAAAAATGTAGAGCATCATCATGTTGAAACGGTAACATATTGAAACATAAAAAGTAAAAGGCATCATTTTGGATGTGATGTCTTGACCATGGACGAATGAGCAAGCGCTTTGATAATCTTCGTAGATATGATCGTCACCCAAATAAGCACAAATATTTTTAAATTCATTTACATTACCTGAGATTATTTGCTTTATTATAACGTGAAATCTCACATTCGTGAATGGCCTTTTACAGTTGTTTGCGAAAATGTTGCAAATATTCTATTTGCGATTTTTAATAAAATATTGATTTTGGCCAATAGATATGCTAATGTAACAAAAACCTCCGAGCGCGGCGATCTCGGAGGAAAGCTAGCCTATCTGTGATAGAAAACCCTTTCTTTAGAAATTGAGATATGTAAATTTTCCTATACTTGCTTTTTATTGTACACTAGTCCGACAGAAAATCTTCCACGACATCGTGTAGATGTACGGTAGAAAGTTTCAAGCGGTTGCAGTCATCAACAAGTCGAGCTAAGCTTTCTTTGTTCGGCGTAATATCATGAACAGAAGCTACAATTGTTGCAGTGCCGTTTTCATTTGCATCTGAATATGCCGATATACCGTAAGAAACTCTGCTTTCATTTCCAAGAGTATATCTTTCTTCAACGATGCCATAAGTGACCTTTATCATACTGGCATCATCTCCTTTGCGTACCATTTTTGAAATTCCACATTAACAGTACTAAGAAAAT